>JAEOTC010000175.1 GCA_016840035.1 Candidatus Hodarchaeota archaeon
CCAATTAAATTCGCAACATCTGATGTATCGTCAAGTTCCTTCAAAAACTCAAGTGTCCCACTTTGAGCAATTGTACCAAGGTTTTGCACTGCTTCCTCATAGGTCATGCCAACGCCTGTATCGGTTACAGTAATGGTATTTTCATCCTCATCAAAAGATACATGGATAGCTAATTCTACGTCGGGATCCACCAAATTTTCTTTTTGTTCAAGCTGTACAATTCTAAATCGATGCAGTGCATCGGCCGCATTTGAAATTAATTCACGGAGGAATATTTCACGATTTTTATATAGTCGATTAATTAAAATATCAAGAACTTTCTGGATCTCTGCTTGGAAATCGTAAGTTTTGCTCTCTTCGCTCATTTAACTACACAATCCTTAGAGTATAGAGTTATAAGAAGAATTTAAAAGATGTTGAATTCTTATTCCAATAAAAATTAATCCTTTATGGATTCCTATTAGAATAACACAATTTAAAAGGCGTCTTTAGGCTTGGAATTTTGTGCTTATTCAAGAGAAAACAATCTGGGTTTTGCATGAAACTTGACCTTTAGGTCTAGGTTTTCATAAAAATCCTTGAAAATAGGCTTTTGAATGTAACAAGAATAAGAGATGAAGATTATGACAAAATGGGAATGTATGATATGCGGTTATGTCTATGATGAAGACGCAGAGGGAGTAAAATTCGAAGATCTCCCTGACGATTGGGTCTGCCCAGAGTGTGGAGCTCCTAAAGAAGATTTCGAGAAAATCTAAGCTTCACTCATTTTCTTTTTTTCTCTCCTCGTTGGAAGAGGTGTTTTTAATGGTCTGTATAGAAATTACTCCGAATATATATTGGAATGGATTAAACGATAGAACTAGTGATTTATTTGAGGGAATTTGGCCAATTACTAAAGAGGGGGTTTCTTATAACTCCTATATCATTGTTGATGATAAAATCGCCTTAATTGACTTGGTAAAAGGGATTAAGACTGATGATTTCCTCTCTCAGATTGAGGAAGTAGTAGATCCTACGACGGTTGATTATATCATTATTAATCACATGGAACCCGACCATACTGGTATGATTAAGACAATGCAAAAAGTAGCTCCGAATGTTACGTTTGTTGGTTCAGAACGAACGAAACAAATGCTCGAAAAATTCTATCATCTAAATACTAATTTTTTGGTCGTTAAAACTGGTGATAAACTCGAATTAGGGACACATACTCTTGAATTCTATGATATTCCTTTTGTCCATTGGCCTGAAACAATTGCCACTTATGAAAGAAAAAACAAAATCCTATTTCCTTGCGATGCTTTCGGCAGTTACGGGGCATTAGGAGGATCTATTTTTGCTGATGAATATGAAGATTTGGAATTCTATAAGGAAGAAGCACTAAGATACTATTCAAATATTGTTGCTAAGTTTAGTCGTTTTACTCTGAAAGCAATTAATCTGATAAAAACATTAGACATTGAAATTATTGCTCCTTCTCATGGTTTAATCTGGCGTAATCCAAAAGAAATTGTGGATTTATATGAAAAATGGGCTCGATATGGAACTGAAACAGCTGGAGAAAATGGAGTAACGTTTCTTTATGCGTCAATGTACGGTAATACTGAAAAATTAATGGGAGCAGTAGCTCAGGGATTATCACAGGAAGGAATTCCAATCAAAATTTTTGATGTAGCTCGTACTCATGTCAGCTATATCCTACCCTACCTCTGGAAATATCGTGGAGTCGTCATTGGTAGTCCCACCTATGAAGCAAAGTTGTTCCCTCCCATGGCTTATGTATTAGACATGGCTACTTCTAAACGTGTCATCAATAAGGAAGTTATTCGGTTTGGATCTTTTGGTTGGTCTGGAGGAGCCCAGCGCGATTTAGAACCCAGATTAGACAAACTTAAATGGAATCTTCTTGAATTTTATGAATGGCAGGGTGGACCCACTTCAGAAGATTTTCAGAAGGGTGAAGAACTTGGGAAACGATTTGCTAAGCATCTAAAGAGTTTACATTTAGAACGAGAAAGCTAGTCTGTATCTTTCGTTAAATTCAGAAAAAGATTCATACTTTCTCGAATTATAGATTAGTTTATCTCACAATTACCAATTTCAGTGATGAATGATTATGAAATATCGTAGAATGGGCCGTACTGGCCTTAAAATTAGTGATATCAGTCTAGGTGCATGGTTAACATATGGAGGGACTGTAGAACAACAAGGTACTAAAAAATGTGTTACAAAAGCAATTGAATTAGGAGTAAATTTCATTGATATTGCTGATGTATATGCAGGAGGTAAAGCAGAAGAAGTTGTAGGCAAAGTTATTACAGATTATGATCGGAAAGATCTAGTAATTTCGTCTAAAGTCTTCTGGCCTATGTCTGATGGAATAAATGATAGAGGCTTATCGCGTAAACATATTATGGAGAGTATTGATCGATCTTTAGATCGAATAGGAGCAGACTACTTAGATATTTATTTTGCACATAGGTTTGATCCGTATACTGATCTTGAAGAAACATTACGCACCATGTCTGATTTAGTTGATCAGGGTCTTGTACATTATTGGGGAACTTCAGTCTGGCCTGCAGTTCAGCTTGAAAGAGCTGTGTGGATGGCTAAAGATCTCGGTTTACATCCTCCTCGTGTTGAACAACCCCGTTATAACATGTTGGATCGATTCATTGAATTGGATGTTATGGAAACCTGTTCTCGAAATGGAATAGGCATTGTTTGCTGGTCACCCCTTGCTCAAGGTGTATTAACGGGAAAATATAATGATGGAATCCCAGAAGGGAGTCGTGCCACCACGAGTAAATTTATTCAGCATGATCTGACTGAAGAGAACTTTGCCAAGGTTAGAAAGTTACAAGAGGTCGCTTCAAATCAAGACATCACAGTAAGTCAATTGGCTCTTGCCTGGATTCTTAGAAAGGAGGAAATGACATGTGCAATCACTGGTGCAACGTCAGAAGCTCATGTGATCTCAAATGTAGCTGCATCCGATGTTACTCTTAACACTGAAGCTCTTGAAGAAGTGGAGTTAATTTTGGGCAATAAACCTGAAACTCATCCAGTTTATCGTCCTCCCTGGTAGAAAAAAAAGAAGAAAGGTAGGAACTGTTAAGCGGCGGATTTGTCGATTTTCTCTGATGATTTAACTTCGGGGATGAGATTCTGGGTATAGAGAACTCCGTTATAGTTCAGATATTCCAAGGCGAGTCGAAGTCGAGTTTCTTGATGGATTAATGCTAGCCGCTCGTCAGAGTTTAGCACTGGTTGGGTCATATAGTTCCTCTAGTTATTTTAACTCTCTCCTCTTTTTTATAGGAAAGTAACATGTCCAGAATATAATCAGCAGAATAGACTGTTCTAGCCATTAGGAGAGAAAAAAGAGAAAAGGAGAAAAGGATGGCTGGCCGCTGAAGAGTCTTCTTAACCCGACTTAAATAACTAAAAGACGTTCTTTACGATTATATCTAGTACGCAGATGAACCAATAATTTTTAGCGAGCTTTTCTGATCCTCTGTACTGGGTTCGGTACGAACGCTTGTGAACACGGGTCCAGTATAATTGAGGTATTCGAGGGTTGACTGCAATCGCTCTTGAGAAGGTCTTAGTAAGGGACGTGCCATGATATCCCAAACATTCCAAAATTTGTATATTAAGCTGGGTGATACGTTAGTAGTACCCAGAACTAGATAATAAGTTGGTACAAACGAGGAGGAGGCAGTTCCTGGGTCGTAAATAACTGGAAATTGCATTAACGAGCTGGAAAAGAAACTAAGAAGTTAGGCTCTCCCTAATCTCGGAGGATATCCCCTTCTACACTAGACTAGTAAGAGGAGAGGATGAGGTTTGCGGACTTGGTTCAATTCTACGTAAGTAAAGAGGGCCCTGGTATTTTAAATACGCGAGAACTTCATTTAAATTACTTAGATTTATTAATTCTGAATCGATCATTTTCATCATCCATGATACTGGTTAGAGTTTTTATATTTAGAAACCCCAGAAGTTGTGGCGTCTCTGATTATATTATCTAATAAATGGTATAAAAACTCGTAGAGTGAGGTTTTTCTATATTATTCAGGGAGTTTTTGGGTAACATTTGTTTTTATGACAAGTTTTTCTTAAATTAATCCGATAAAAAATAGGAGAAAGGATTTCATTATGTATCAAGGATGGTTCATTCATCTAAAGCCTTAAAAAATATACAATCATACGATTTATTCATGTTTCGTGTAAGAAAACTTCGCCAAACACGATTTTTAACCTTCTATTTCTTGTTAATCTTTTTTAGTGCCTACTTCATATCAAAATCTTGGTCTGTAGAAAGCATATTAGCAAATCCCAACACTTTGGATTATTCAATTCAATGGGAAAGAACTTTTGGAGAAGAATCAGAAAATGAAGGAGCATTTTCAATTAATGAGATGGAACGTGACAATTTTCTCGTTGTAGGTGATGATAAAACTGGATCACCTAGCGACTCAGATTATGTGAGTAAAATCGAATTAAAAATCGTTAATTCTTCTGGTTATTCTCAACGAGTAACGAACTTTTTAGAGTCCCATGGAGAGTTCTCTTATACTGCTATACAAACATCAGATGGTGGTATAGCCCTTTTAGGATCGTTCGCAAGCTTTTCTCCGCAGCAAGTCATTCTAATAAAAATAAACCAAGAAAA
>JAEOTC010000176.1 GCA_016840035.1 Candidatus Hodarchaeota archaeon
CGTCTTTGTCTACAAGTGGTTGACTGATAAACGCTAGATCTTCTCTATCCATCCGTCCATCTGAGATCAGAGTTTCACCGACAGATTCGATCTTTGATAAGATGGCTAAATTCTTCTCTGTTTCCTGTCTTAAAGAATATGCATGAGGCCGAAGAATGGTTTCAAAAAACTCTGTGGAAGTGTTTAAGGCAATTTCTTCAAAGATTTTCTTTACTACTTCTAGATTTCCGATTTCCCACCACCCTCCAGTAATAACTCCTATAATTTTAGAGATTCTAACATCATCATGAAATTTAGCTCTTGTTCTTCCCTCTCTATACTGTAGCATTGGTTCTATCAATGGAACCAATCTGTTAATGAAATTTTGAAATATACCTGGAAAGGGAATATAAACAGGAGTTGCTAAAACTAAAATATCCGCCTTTTTTAGTTTTTCATAAATTTCCTTCATATCGTCTTTAATGAAACAGTCACCGATCGTTTCGTTCCAACATTTGAAACAACCAGTGCACGGACGAATTTTTTGCTCTTTCGAGTATAGAAGCTCAACTGTTGCTCCAGCTTTTTTCATTCCTTCGATAAATGGAGTTACTACGAATGCAGTATTGCCTTTCTCGGTTCTTGCACTCCCATTTATTACTAAAACATTGGTCATATTTCTTTTCTCCACTTGCAGAGTAATCAAAATAATTGAGTTAAAAGCTTTCTGAGGAAGAATTGACTCAGTTTACTCCTTGACAGCAGATGAAGTCGCAAAAAGAGTTTACGGTTACTAGGAAATGTTGTTTTACAGAATAAATTTAAAATTACTAATAGTGACAGAAGGCAGTAATATCGAAAAAACCTCAGGTGAAACAGGTGACGCGGAATACCGAAGTTATCGAAGGAAAAAAAACAAGGATTGATTCTTGACGATGGGGGGGATCTTGGCACAGGTGGATCTTTTGAAAGCGGTCACCTTGGATATCTCGAAGGAATAATCTTGTATGATCCTGGAAATCCCGAATCAGTTATCGCAGCACGCAATTTGATAGAAACGGGTATTAATGACGCAATCAAAGATGCAATGGGAGTACCTATTGCTGCATTTGGTGTCGAACCTAATCGGATATTCGGACCTGCTTGCAGTAACTATCACATATGGTTGTCACGTATTAAATCTGCTCTTGATCAGAATACAGCCTCTGATCCTTTCTTTTATGTAGAAGCTGAAAATAAGGAACCTCTTTAATATTAACATTTTACCTCTCATGATTAGATAGCCATGATCCTTTACACACTTGCATGGATAATATTTGGTTGTGGGATGCTAGGTGTGTATTTCACCAAATATCGGGGACTCCCCATAGAAGTATACAAACCAAAAGCAGCCTGGACTCACGCGTTAATATATTTTGCATTTTGTAATGTTGTATCAGCGATCACAGGTACCTTAGAAACACTGCTTAATCAACCCATTATAACAAATGAACAGTTAACCAATCCCATGTGGGTTAGTTTTTGTTTATTCTGTTTTATCTATATTTTCTTCGTCTATTGGATCTTATGGGCACGTTTGACACTTACGTTCGATCGTAAATATTACCTCGGAGCTGAAATCGTCTTTGGACTACTCTGGGGGATTAGTACGGGCCAAATCCTCCTCTCTTTCTATCATCTTTGGGTAATGACTTCTCTCCCAGAATGGATAATCGTTATTTGTACTTTCGTCTGTATGGGCATATGGCAATACGTGATACAAGACTACTTTTGGGATGTTAGAGTAAGTCCAGAACATGACACACCAAGATCAATTATGATAAAAACAATTCTCTGTCATTTTCCCAACATAATTATATGTCTATTATTTCTGTCCATTTATAATAATTATCTGATATTTGTTACAACACAGACTTTTGCGTTACTAGCTTCAACTATCTTCCAGAAATTCCCCGCACCTTGGGCTAAGGAAAAATTTCACGCTCCAACGATAAAACCTGGATTATTTGGTTTACCCCGTGGAGCAGGATATCAGGGAGAGTAAAATTAGATACGATCTTTCAACACCTCTAATCTGTTCTTTTAATATTAATCGTTTGTTTATAGCCCATTATCTGGATTTAAGATACTAGATACCAATAATTTTCTATCAGGATGCAATTATTAGAAATGTATTCAATGATCATTTATAATCCTGAATTGGTTTTATCCCAAATTCACGGTTTATCTCATCTCACCTCCTTATAGAATATATAGAAATAGAAAATATTTATCCCGATATAAAATTACAAATAAGTGATGGTTCTAGTTGGAGATTAGATAAGTGTCCTAGTTAATAGTTAAAGAAAAAGAGACCCTGTAGGCATATACAGGGTTTAATATTTATTTTATCTTCCTAATTTCCGAAAGTTAGTGGGGGAACAAAATAATTAACCGTATGTACCCCCAAAGGATATGCCAGAAGAGATAGTAAATCATACGGAAACTAAACATAGATAAAAAGTCATACCGCTTGAAACATGTCAACTGTAGAAAATTAATAAAAAACACATGAAGTCCATTGGAATAACCTTCCACAATCGGGGGGTACTCATTAGCAAATCCGAAGGATAATTGCAAAATCGGCTCAAGAATTGAAACGAGGAAAATACTTACCCAAATTCGCTTTTCTTCACTTATCTTTTGAAAGGGTTGAGAGAAGAGAATCAGTAAGAGAGACAATGGTATTAGATGGAAAATTACTTCTACTACGTACCCCATTACTGGGTAGAACCAGAGTGAATCCGGAAAGGGTTTATTCAAATCTTGAGGTAGTGGGAACATAAGATCTACTACAACGATGACAAATGCCAACCCTATCGTCAAAGGAAGAGAATATCTAAATCCCGAGAAGAATTTCTCTTTATTAAAAATGAACCATCCTTGAGAGAGAAAATAGGCCAATACAAAGATGCTTATACTATAGAGAATTCCTATTACAAGAAGCGGATTGAGATTACCCAAATAAGTCTGAAAAATAGTTGGATTAGTAAAATAAAGACTGGCTGCGAGAAGAAAGATACTTAGCGAGAGAAAACTGAATATGATGAATTGTTTTCGTTCCAAAGTGAAGTTAATCCCACGAATTTTATGATAAGCTTTTGAAGGGTTATTTCTATGGTTTAAAGTCATTTTACATCCTCTTCTGTGAAAATTTAGTCATGGACATTTCGATCCCTATGATGAAAAACATCCCTAAACCTATTCCAAAAAGACCGAGAATTAACATACTTGTCGAAATGGTGTCAACCACGCCAATAATTACTCCTGTGACCCCAAAACCAATAACAATTAGTCCATTATATTTCATATCTGTTCTTTTTCGAGCTCGTGATACACCAAATAGTGCTAACCCGAAGAGAAGTGATGAGCTGATCGGGGCAAATGTGCAGTGAGAAATATACCCGATAAGGTTCATATGTGATGCTCCCCATGGTAAAAGAGTGGTAGGAATTAGTGTCCAGATTCCAGCAGTAATCCCTCCAACTATGAAGCTAGCAATATAAACCCATGTAAATCCATGTTTAAGGGAGAGAAATAATTGATTCGTTGTCTTTGCGTTATCAGATAGAGCTGAAACCGCATTCAATGTTGTGTTAGTTTTCAACATAATTTTTTACCCCTTGTTCAATAATTGTGAATAAGACGGTGAGATTCACTCTGATATCCTCGTATGATTGTCCCAATACTCTACCTCGTCTAATCATTTCCCGAATCACGAGGTTAAGAGCAGCCAGAATGAAAACAATGCGATCTGGGTCAACGTTGTCCATACTAGGACTCCCTTCCATTAGGGGAAGTAGCACCTCCCCTAATAACAGGCCTAATTGTAATTCATTCTGTTTATATTCATTCTCACTTTCCGTGAGTGGTTGTTCTGATCTTTCCTTCTCAATGATTCGTTGACTAATAGTCATGCATCTACCGGAGTTGATTAGCTGGGTTTTACCCGGATAAGATTCCATGAAATGAAGAAAAGCGTTTCCCAGAAGTCGTAAATCTGGTGATGTGTCTCTATTCTTTAAGAAGGTACTCATTGATGAATGCATATCAAGATAGATGCGTGCTAAGACAGCAGTAAATAGATCATCTTTCGAATCAAAGTATTTGTATAGAGTAGTTTTTGTATATCCTGAAATTTCCGCAATTGTTTCAATTTTGGCTTCATCGTATCCTCTGGCTAGAAAAGTCTTTTCTGCTTCTTGAATAATCGCATTCTTTCGAAATTGACGCTCTCGTGCTCTTCGTTTCTTCTTAGGTGAGTCAGTTTTTGCATTGCTATTCATAGATATCACGAATGAAATTTGCTTACTCGAGTAAACTTAACTTAACTTTGGTTTATAAAAGTTTACTTGATGACACAAACCTTCGAAAAACAATTTTTTGAAAGTTCGTCAAACTGGCATTATAATTGTTAAATCTGGCATTTGTGCTAAAAATGATGAACATATAAATTCAGTCATAGATACAAGTTTAGATTCCTATGAAGCAAAAATGTTTATTCTGTAATTCCTATATTAAAAGTAAAAGACAAGGTTTAATAATTTTTGAAAACACGAACGCTTACTCAATTTTGAATTATAAACCATCTGTTCCTGGTCATTCGCTAGTCATTCCAAAGCAACACGTAACAAATCTAAAAAATCTAACTGGAAATACTTTGGAAGACTTAATTCAAGCTATTCCCGAAACATTTGATAAACTACTAGCGATTTTTGACTTTAAACCAGAATTAATTCCTGATTATTATAAGTCGTTGATTTATGAACCACCTGAATCAGAATCGAAAGAATTTGCACAATTCATGTTAGAACATCCACTCCTTTATAATCGACCGATTTCTTACAATTGGGGAATGAACTATGGGTATAAAGCTGGTCAAAGAGAAAGACACCTTCACATCCATCTTTTTCCAAGAAGTGAAAGTGGTTTAGGGATTGCTACTGCAATGAGAAAACTCTTACAAATTGATGACAAATAAAGATGAAAATAAACCATCTATAAAAAAAAATTTATAGTTTCATTGAACCTTTATAAGTCGTCAAACACCGATTATAATTGCTAAAGCTGGCTTTTGAGAAATTTGGTTAAGAAAAGTATTTTGTGTAATAAGACACAAATTGAATGTTGATTCAATTGTTTTGGAGGCAAAATAATGGATATTGGTGAAGAAATCCAATTAGGTGATCAACGCACCCTTACTCTTCTTAAGCAAATATGGATAATTTGGACAGGCTTGAGTGGATTCTATGCTTTAATTGGGATCTTGGCCATTTTTATAGGGATTATTTCAATTTTTCAAGGATCATCTACTATACAGATAGGAATGGGAATATATTTCAATTCCGCTGAAATTGTGGCAGTAGGTCTAGGTTTCTGGGTTCTATTTCTGGGCAATATGTACATCAGATCTGGATTAGAAAAATTAGATTATTTTAGATGGAAACTTCTAGTAATTGAATCAAGGATCATATTACACATCCAAGCGAGATCAAAATCATGACTGATTTTGGTTCATCTACTATTGCTAATGATCAAGATTCTTAGGGATATTCACGATCGAACGTAAGTGAAAAGAGCATTGGAGAAATTAAAAATTGTCAGATAAAATAGATATCAATTTAGAAAATGTCCAAAAGACTTTACTTTTACCATTATGGGGCCGAGCTATCGAATACCAAAAAAAAGATCCATTAATACTTGATAAAACTGCAAATGAAATAGTTA
>JAEOTC010000177.1 GCA_016840035.1 Candidatus Hodarchaeota archaeon
AAGTCCTACTGCATATATGGGAACAAAATAACATTCCAATATCGGAAAAATTAAAAAAAACTGCTTTTGAAGTTATGTCATCCTATTTCTCGGATGTTACACATCTTGTGACACCATTTTCGGGAGTTTACGAGACTCTTGATTTCTTATATGAAAAAGGTATCCAACTAATCTTATTATCTAATCATAGCTGGGCACCGAACGGATGGGAACTCGTGGAGTATTATGATCTTACACGCTATTTTACGAAAATTATCTTCTCCGCAGATATTGGGTACAAAAAACCCTCACCTAAAATCTTTCACCACATTGTTGAAACCTTTCCTAACTCAGAGCGTTCGAACATTCTTCATATCGGTGATGATCTACACGCAGATATTGGAGGAGCACTTGAATATGGAATAAGCGCTTTGTGGGTAGAAAATTCACGATTTAAGGTGACTAAAGCCAATTATTTACATCATCCAAACTACTATGGAAAAATTCCGCATATTAGAGACCTCCCAGCTTTTCTAGAAAATCATTTGTAAGAATCCATAAATCTTTTACAAGCAGGGAGAATCGCGCCGTAACTTCAGAAAAAATATTACGTTTCGAATCTGAACGACTTCTTCCTTTAAAAAAGCAAGAGAAATAATAATTTGGGTGATAGATGTGCAGACATATGTCAAACAATCTTTTAAAGATCAATTAGATCAAATTACAAATGAAGAGTTACGTGCAAAAGTCATAGATGTATGTGTTGAGGCCTTACGGCTTGGAAACGATGGTGAAGGATGGACCGATATGGATTTTCCTTTTACTTTACTTATTCCAAACCTGAAAGTAAGTTACGTCGAACATGTCCGCATAGTAACTGATCTGGCCATTCAATCAGCGAAAATTCTGATGGAAAGTGGTGTACCGATAAATCTTGATTATCTAATTGCGAGTGCCATTCTCCATGATGTAGGTAAACCAATTGAGTATGCAAAGAATTCTGACGGTTCTGTAGGAAAATCAGATACTGGAAACCGTTTACGCCATCCTGTTACAGGAGCTGGCCTTGCGCTAAAACACGAAATGCCGTATGAAATCGTACAAAATATCTATCAACATTCTTGGGAAGGGGAACGAGGGCCGGGTCGAACAGCTGAAGGAGAAATACTTCATCGTTGTGATTTCCTCCATTATGGACCCCTAAAGATCACTATGAGTAAGAACACATAAGGAGAAGTTAACCATGGGTAAACAATACAAGATTGGATTTCTGCCAGGAGACGGCATTGGAGTTGATGTTCTAGAAGCTTCTAAAGCCATACTCGATGTAGCAGATTTTAATGCCGAATATATTCCATTAGATATTGGATTTAAGATTTTTGAAAGTGAAGGTGATGCCTTACCTTCTCGAACAGTTGAAGCACTAAAAAATTGTGATGCAGCTCTGTTTGGAGCAATTACAAGTAAACCACGAACAGATCCTAGTGTTCAAAAGGTCGAAAAGGAGTTTGGAGTGACTTATCGTTCTCCCATTGTCCGCCTAAGACAAGTTTTTGATCTTTACAGTAATATGCGTCCATCAAAAAGCTATGAAGGTAATCCTTTAAATTTCAGAAAGATTGATGGTACCATACCTCATATAGACATTGTTACTTTTCGAGAAAACACTCAGGGATTATATGCTGGAATCGAATTTGAGAGTTTAGTTCCAGAATTAAAAAGTATAGATAATTTTAAAGCTTTTCAAGATCGAACTAAAGCTTCTGATGAGGATATCCGAGTGAGTTGCCGTGTTTTTACAAAAGATGGTTGTGACAGGATTATTCGAAAAGCATTCGAATATGCTAAAACAACAGGTCGAAATAAAGTTACAGTAGTGCATAAAGCAAATGTGATTCGAGCAACAGATGGTCTGTTTTTGGAAACTGCAAAAGATATTGCCTCTGAATATCCAGAAGTTGAGTGGTGGGATGAAAATATTGATGCTACAGCTATGTGGTTAATGAAACGACCTGATGAATACTCGGTCATTGTTTCCTCAAACATGTTTGGTGATATTATTACTGACCAAGCCGCTATGTTAAGTGGTGGCTTAGGGTTTGCAGCTTCAGCATCAACCTCAAAAGATTTCGGTGTTTTTGAGCCTAATCATGGAAGTGCTCCTAAATACGCGGGACAAAATAAAGTGAATCCTATAGCAGCAATTAAATCCATTGCTCTGATGTGGGAGTTCTTAGGAGAAGCATCCCTAGCTGAAAAGCTGGAATCTGCGATAGCTGAAAATGTGAAGACTGGAAAAGTCCGTACCTATGATATGGGTGGATCAAGTAGTACCACTGACGTGGCAAAAGACATCGCAAAAATTTTTGAAGGGAAATAATTTCCTTCTTCTCCCTTTCTTTATTTCGACTAAATTCGAATTTCTAAGTTAAAACGTTTTATTTCATTTTGGTCATCTGTTATCTCATCTAATTAGTCAATGCTTGTAGGTGAGATATATAAAATGGAACCAGTATCGAAAGAGGAACTTGAAAATCAGATAAGGGAAATCGAGAAAGAGATTTGGGAGAAAGAAAAAGCAGTAGTTAAGCTCAAAAAGGAGCTCTCTAAGACAAAAGTTCAAGATTATACCTTCACATCTCCAAAAGGAAAAATCAAGCTCTCAGAGCTATTTGGTGATAAATCAGATCTTATTATCATCCACAATATGGGAAAAAAATGTCCTTATTGTACAATGTGGGCAGATGGATTTAATGGCTTAATTCATCATATAACGGATCGAACAGCATTTGCAGTCGTTTCACCTGATAATCCCGATGTTCAACATGAATTCGCAAAGTCACGGAATTGGGAATTTCCCCTAGTATCAGCAGAGTCCAATTCATTTACAAAAGACATGGGTTATGAATTTGATGGCAAAAAATTCATGCCTGGTGTGTCAGTTTTTTATAAAGAATCAACGGGAGAAATTATTCGAACAGGTATGGATATTTTCGGTCCAGGGGATAACTACAACAGTCCTTGGCACTTATTCAGACTGCTCAAAGATGGAATTAATGAATGGAATCCAAAATTTGAATATTAATGTTTTTTAATGAAGAATGGTCATATTATACAATTAATAAACTAAATCGTGGTTATTTAGTTATTTGTTAACTGGGTGCTTTAGAATATGTTTCTCGACATGAAGATCATACATTCGGGACCAAAATTTCTTCAGGTGGATTTAAACCATTATTTTTGGTTCTTCTCAAATATGTTGATGCTAATTGTCGTCAGTATCGGAATCTATTTAGTAATTCTGGGCATGAGGCGAACTGTGACCTTAAAGACTGGTTCAGGTCCTTGGATTATACTTGGATTAAGTTTAACCCTACCATCCACCGTGAATGAAATCTTTGATGAATTTCAGATAATTGTTGATGGTAATTTTTATCCTTTAGTTCTATATGATATCATCTTTACTTTTTCTCCCTTATTTTTACTACTCGGAGCACTAGCACTCATTATTGGGTTATATCGGCAGTTTCTAGTGGGAGAAGATTTGAGTCAAGAGCTTTTAGGGCAAAATGTAGCATTGGAATCTCAAAAACAAGAATTAAGTAAATTCGCTCATACTTTGAAGCATGATCTCAGAAATGAGCTCGCATTGATCTTATCAACTACTGAACTGATAGAAAGGAAAGGAACGTTTGAAACCGATGAGATCAATTTGATCAAACGTAGAACAAAACAGATAACATCTTTACTTAACCGTTCTATAGAACTGGCTGATGCTGGACTCATTGTTGGCGAAAAAGTTGAAGTAAGTCTAAATAAACTTCTATTAAAAGTTACAGAAGCTACAATACCCTCATCCATTGTATTTTCAATGGCCAAACTTCCTTCCGTATATGCAGATAAGGATAAATTGTATCAAGTATTCAAAAATCTTCTTGAGAACACCGTCCTTCACGCAAAGCCCAAAACAATCGAAGTAGCATCGAAACATACCGTCGAAGAGATCCATATTCATATTACTCATGATGGGAAACCGGTTCGAGTAGACTTACGGCCAATCATGTTTCAAAATAATGTTACGGCTCATGAAGGAGAGGTAGGGATGGGTTTACGAATTATTACACGCATTGTGGAAGCTCACGGATGGCAGATTATGTTAGACAACACAGGAAGAACCGTTAGCATTATTACCCCCCAAGAACCCTCGGTACGTGAGTGAGTGAATGAGTATCAAAGTAATTTTTTTTGGCCCATTAGAACGCTGGGCTGGGAAACGAGAATTTCTTATTAATGGAACCTCAATTCGCGAAGTTTTTGAGAAACTAGGATCAGAACTTAATAAATCTCTGATCAATCATTTAGCTCAGCAAGATACTGGAGAAATTAAAAGTCACTTCCATGTGCTTCTAAACGGGATTGATACTGATTCTAAAGAATGTTTGAATATCACTGTAAAGGATGGAGATGTTATAACTATTGTCCCCCCTATTGGAGGAGGTTGAGGGTTAGAAGTTTTTACGTCTTCTATATATCTTAAAGAGTGAACGATTTATAGTTTTCAGAAAAATTTAAATGAATCACTATCTTCTATAATTTGTAAGCATAAAAAGAATACCATTTCTTAAGAGATAGATGATTCTGTGTCATCACGTCAATTTTTACGCAATAGAAGCTATTATCTTGAAGCTCTTAATCAACATCGACGAACTGTCGCATTAATTATCGCTGTTATGGTCACTGCTCCGCTTTTTGCTTTTACCTCATTACCTTTAGAGGAAGTCGTTAAACCAATTACCGAGACAAATATTGAGGATATTTTGATTCCAGTGCTAGAAAACAGTACCGAAGTGGTAAATGTTACGGATGAAGTGGTACTCAATAGAACTATTGGTGTAAACATCACAGAAGGCGAGAGCTTTTTTTTAGAACCACAACCTGCTCCTGAAATGATAGATTCTGATATAGTGTTATGCATTGATTTATCCGGAAGTATGGATACTGGATCCCCATTATCTCGAATGAACATCACACAACTCGCGATACATAGATTCCTACAAGTCTTGAATCGATCAACATCTTTAGGGATTACTGAAGATAGAGTAGCTTTAGTTACTTACTTTGGATCTCGTGATTTTGATTGGTTTAATGATTCGAGAGTTGATGTAGGATTAGAATATATCAGTAATACTACTCATTTTTCAACTCTCCAAAATGAAACAGATGCTCTTACTCCGTACACAACCACTGCTAATTATTATACAGATATTTGGGCCGGTTTAAATTATTCCCTTGATATCTTACTAGATAATCCAAGAAGTACTCCAACGATGAAACTGATTCTCCTCTTAACAGACGGTGAGCACAATACAGGTCCGTGGGGTATTGATGTAGGCAATGGTAATTATGATGGATTTTTGTCATTACAACCGAATGCTTCAGCGAATTATCTTCTAGAAGAAGAATTCGGGCCAAATTCCGCTAATCCTATCATCACCGCAAAGCAAAATGATATCAAAATTTATTCAATCGGAATGTTAACCGATGCTGATCAAGAGGAATTCCTACAACAGATTTCAGAAAATCCAACGAATGGAACAGGAGGGAGATATTTTGATGGTGATGACATATTCAACCTTAGTGAGGCATTCATTAGAGCGAGAGATGAAGCTTCAGGTTGGACACCAGTTTTAACAAATGATACATCCATAGTAAATACTGGGACTTCAGAATATTTTGTATACAATGTAACAGAAGAGACAAAAAGACTAAAATGGGATTTAAACTGGAATTCATCTTCTGTTAATGTAAATCTAACCATCACTAATCCAAATGGAACAGTCATTACTCCAAAAAATAACACATTTGAAAACATAAAGTTTCTGATTGGTGAACAACCATATACTATATTAATTGACTTTCCACTAAGAGGTAATTGGACATTTCGAATTAACTGGGAAAATATTTCCATTGCTGAATTGGTAAAAGGACGTTTATCTTCATATGAACCACCAATCTTTATTGAATCTGTTAAAAGGTTAAACGCTACTGATTCTAATCAATCAGTACTTTTCTTGGTAAATGTAACAAACAAGAATCCTACATTTACCTACACTAATATTACTCCTTATCTTCTTGGAAACTTTTCTTTAAATAACATTAGTATGAACTGGTCACCATCCTCAATATCTAATCTCCCAAAAAATTCTACTACAAGCTTCCAACTAAATCTGACGTTTAATGAACCTGTATTTTTGCAGGGTGATATCTTCTTCAAAGTGAATTGCTCAGAAGGATTTCATGATGCTGTAACTCAAGAAGTGTTATTGGATTACCGTGTCTTCACAGAAAATATAACTGTGGATAAATATACTACAGAAATTACAGTAACCGAACTTCAGACCATTCAAATTACTGTTACCAGTTGGGGAACAACTGTGGTCACGAAGAACACCCAACTTCGACGTGATGTTGATACGCTTAAGTGGGCAGGCTTTTTTATTACATTGGGTTTATTATTGTCTTTCCTTGTTGCATATGTCTCTGCACATGCTTATCAACTTAGAAGCTTAGCAAAGAGTTTTAGAACCCGTTTATTCCCTGATCAAACAATTTTGGAGCTAGCATTAGAAAAAGAAGGTATTTCTGTCGCGCCAGAAGAACTGAGTGCTATTATTGAGGCAACAGATGATTTAGACCAATTCGGTGAGAATATCTTTACATTAACGGGGAAAAAATTAACACCAGAAGACCTCATTAGACTCACTTCGGGAGTATCTACAGATCAGGTAATCAGTCGTCTCAGCTTTGTCACAGGACGATCTCCAGATGAAATTTCTGCGTTATTGAATCAAGCTCCCTCAGTTGAAGCTTTAATAACCCAATTAAGTCTTGATGAGGCACGGTTCCTTGATATTATCACTCAGGATGAGCAAGTATTAAATTTTCAAGCAAAAGTCTCTACTTTGATATTACCTGTACGAAGAGAAGTATCCCAGATAGTTCTGAAAGATGATTTGGATATTTCACGATTCAGATCACGGCTAAGAAAAAAACTATAGTCCATAGAGAAAGGGATTCAGGAACTAAATATTTTATTTTCCAATCTCTCATATTGTTTACTTGACACAGGTCGTAATGAAGTAGAATCCGCTATTATCTGTGTTATCATCTCAGTTGTAGATTGGAAATCTTTTGCGCATTTCATTTTATGAAAGTGTGAGTCAACAGTTGGTAATTCGTATTGAGGTATAATTTTCGTAAATTCAGGATCCTCCCTCACCATTCCTAGAACTGGATAAGAAGAGGGTTCCATTATTTTATCAATCCACTTCTCGCTTAGTACTTTCTCCGAAACTTTATTAAATACTAGACCGTTCAACTGTAGACCGGGTTCAGCAAACATGCTATAGTCTTTGAGAAAATCTTCTAGCGTTTTGATTTCCGAAATTGCTTTCTCTACACTAACTTTGTTTAGATCTACTATACCAATAACCATATTTGAGTTTAGTAATGCAGAAATTTCAAAGAATCTCTTTTGCCTAGCCTCAATAAGTGGAAGATCAAAAAACATGTATTGAGTACCTGCCTTTTCAATAGACTCGGCAATTTCACAAATATGTCTTGTTAGCTCTAGAGTATCTGACTTTGAAGCTTCGCTTGTCATCCCTCTTTCAAATACAGGGATCATGAAGAAAAGGGGTTCATTTGTGTTTTTATGGGCAAATTTTGATGGAAAACTACATTTTGACCAATCAAGAGTAGTTTGCGATTCTTTCATTTCTTCTGTGATGGATGTAAGTTCACCCATGCGCATAAGGATTTTATCCGAGGCAAAGAACTGAATTGTTGTGTACATATTAGAGAAATCAAATATACATGCTAGAGGAAAATCAGGTATCTTCTCTGGTTGTTCTTTCATCCATCTTTTAACTAATTCGTAACTTAGGGTCGCCATAACTGGAGTTTGAGAGCTCGTAGTCCCAGCAGAGATATAGGAGATCTTCAACATGAGTAATCCGAACCTATCAACTTTGTGACTTATTTAAATGTAATCTCGGAATAATCTTTGGGCATTTTCAAAAAATAGTTTCTTGTAAAAGGAGAGACTCATACGCCTATCTAGCCAGCTCTCGATAGCATTCTGATAGGCATATGGAATATTCGGGAAATCACTACCAAATAGGATGCGATCGGCAAGCTTTTGCAACTCTTGATTAGTTACATCTTTCAAAGGGTTACTAAAGGCAGGATTCTTATCCACACCAATCATCGCAGTATCAAAATATAAATTTGGAAAATCTTCAACTAAGGTCCACATTTCATCAAATTCCATTGCACCCAAATGAGGAACGATGATCTTTAATTCTGGGTACTGTTCCAAAAAGGGACGTAGATATTTAATACCAACGTACGGACATTTTAATGTTTTGTTAGGATGATAATTGGAATGATTAGGTCCTGTGCCAATGTGGACAAGTAAAAATCGCTTAAAATCAATGATCTTTTCGTAGACAGGAAGCATGCGTTTATCAGAAAGATGAAAAGAAGTTACCATTAATTGCAGCTTTATACCAGCAAAATTAAACGAACCCAATATTCGTTCTGTTTCAGTTATGCAATCTTCATCATCAGGATGAATTGTACCAAACGGAATTGCTGTCCGGCCATTTTTGAAGGTAGAACAGAAGTTATAAGTCCAATCATTAAGAAAATTTGCGGTTCCCCTTTTATGGGCGTAATTAAGAACAATTAAATGCCTTACATTGAATTCCATAAGTATTTTATTAGCTAGAGTATCAGTAGTATCCTTTAGGTAAATTGGCCAATAATTCTGTTCAAAATACTGCCAAATCGACTTAAAGATTCTAGGAGGGAAAAAGTGTGTGTGAGTGTCAAAAATTGGTATGCTATCTAAACGTGAATTGGAGAGTGGCTGCATTATACTGTAATCCAACAACTAAGTCTGGTTTTCGACCAATTATCAAAGAATATTGATGAGAAAATAATAAACTATGGTTGCACAGAAAAAACATAAAGCTGTGAGAGTTCGCCAATACCAAATCAGATTTTTATTTCAAGCATATAAAGTGGAATAAATACCCTTTTATTTGGAGGATAAACTGCATGAACCCATTAGCAGAATTAAAGTATGAATTACGTCCTGTTGAAAAAGGATATGCAAATAGAACATTATATGTAAACTTAACAACCAATGAAATCAGTATTAAACCTGTTACTGAGGAAATGAAGGAGAAATTTATTGGAGGTAAGGGATTTGACCTCTATCGGATGTGGCACGCCTTACCAAAAGATCGGCCCGTCAAATGGAATGACCCCGAGAATGAGATATGCATAGCATCAGGGCCTTTGGGCGGTAGCACATTTTATCCAGGTTCTGGAAAATCAATTGTAACAACCATTTCCCCTTTAACCGATATTATCATAGATTCAAATGTGGGGGGATATTTTGGCCCATACATTAAGTTTAGTGGGTTTGATTGTTTAGAAATCCAAGGAAAAGCTGAGGAGGAAGTCGTCCTATTCATCAATGGAGATGAAGGAACCGTCACATTGGAAAAAGCAGTTGACCTACCCAATGAAAGCCATCTACTAACTCAACAATTAACAGAAAAGTATGCAGTCGATCCAACCGAACGAGAAAAAATCCGCGTTTCTGTTGTTTCTACAGGAGAAGCCGCTAAACATACGAAAATGAGTTGTTTAAATTTCTCATGGTATAACAAGAAACGAGAATGGGCTTCTTCAAAGCAAGCTGGAAGAGGGGGTATAGGAACAGTATTTGCGGATAAAAAATTGAAAGCTTTGGTATGTCGGTCTCCCAGAGCCAATGCAAAAATAAACAATCCTGCAGGACCGGAAGGGAAAAATGCTGGAAAGCAACATAACCTGGAAATTATCGAAAACGATCCAAAACAGAATGAGATGCGAATCGTTGGAACAGGCCACCTACCAGAGATAATGCACGAGTTTGATCTTCTACCAACAGAAAATTTTCGATATGGTGGTCACCAAACTCTGAGTGGAGAAGATTTTCCCTATACTCGTGAAGTTTGGCGAAATATTTACACCAATACTGGCACAGGTGCTGATGGTTGCTGGATTGGTTGTACGATTGCCTGTAGTCATATCACAAAAAATCATACTGTCCTAACTGGCCCCTTTAAAGGTGAGAAAGTCTATGTCGATGGTCCAGAATACGAAACAATTGCTGGTTGTGGTTCAAACTGGGGTGTGTGGGATCCAAAAATCGTCTTAGAAGCCAACTTTTACTGTGATACTTATGGCTTAGATACCATCTCAATCGGTACAGGAATTGCTTTTGTTATGGAATGTTATGAGGCTAGAATTCTCAATAAAGAAATTACAGGGGGTCTAGAACTTAATTTTGGTAATGGCCTTGCAGCTTTAGAACTTATTCATCAAATGGCAAGAGGAGAAGGATTCGGAGTTATTGTAGGTCAAGGAATTCGAAATATGAAGGAATATTTTGCCAAAGAGTATGGTGCTGATCCTCAATTCGTACAAGATATTGGAATGGAACATAAAGGCCTCGAATTTTCCGAATATGTCACTAAGGAGTCAGTTGCACAACAGGGCGGTTATGGGTTCGCATTGAAGGGGCCACAACACGATGAGGCCTGGTTAATCTTCGAGGATCAAGTTCGGAAGAATTTACCAACTTTCGAGGATAAAGCCGAAGCTTTAGCTTGGTTCCCGTTCTGGAGGACATGGTTTGGATTAAATGGACTATGTAAGCTTCCTTGGAACGATGTAATTCCTCCTGATAACAATGAAAATCCTCAAAAACCATTAACCCTTCCTGATGCGCGAGCAAAAGTTCCTAAACATGTACAATGGTATGCTGAATACTTTAGTGGTGTTACTGGCATTAAGTCTTCTCCTGATGATCTCATAAAAATGTCAGAACGAGTATACAATTTTCAGCGAATTTTTAATATTCGTCAAGGTAAGGGATTAAAGGAACACGACTCAGACTTTCCTTATCGTGCAATGGGTCCTGTTACGAAATTAGAGTACGAGAGTAGACTTGAAAGATATGATACTCAGCTTAAAGAAATCATTGGAATAGATCCTGCAGGGAAGAGTACAGAGGACAAGATGAAACTTCTCAGAGAATATCGAGAGGAACAATACGCTGGACTTCAAAAGAAGGTCTACGAACGTAGAGGATGGACCGTAAATGGTTGTCCCAGTATTGATAAAGTCAAAGAGCTCGGAATTAACTTTGACGATGTTCTACAGGTGATTTCACCACATCAATGAATTCTAAGTGTTATAAAACTATAGAAATTTAAGAAGGCATTAAAAGAATGACATATTCAGTAAATGAAGAATTTCTCGAAAAATTGATTACGACTCCGCGCGCCACAGGATATGAATTCTCAGCACAAGGAGTAATTAAAGAGTACCTTGAAGATAAGGTTGATAAAGTTTATGGTGATAGGGTTGGTAACCTTTATGCGGTCGTAAATCCCGATAATCCCTTTAAAGTTATGTTAGCGGGGCATGTTGACCAAATCGGCTTTCAAATTAGTCATATAGACAAAAAAGGTTTTCTTTGGTTCCTACCTCTTGGAGGGTTCGATACTAGTACTTTACCAGGCAAGCGCGTGAAGATGTTTTCAAAGGGAAAATTTATCCCAGGAGTTATCGGAAAAAAGCCCATTCATTTAACCAAACCTGAAGAACGTAAAAAAGCTCCAGAGATGGAAAAATTATTCATTGATTGTGGATTCAAAGATAAAAAGGAAGCTCAAGAAAAAATTGATATTGGGGATTTTGCAGTTTTTGATTATGGATACCAACGATTGGGTGACCATAGATATGCCGTTGCTGCGGGTTTCGATGATGCTATAGGTTCATTCATCGTTGCAGAAATCATGAAAGAATTATCCAAAGATAAGGACTTTTACGCAGGTGTATATGGAATTAGCACTGTACAAGAGGAAATTGGTCTTCGAGGTGCAACAGTAGCCTCAAGAAATTTGAAACCTGATATGGGAATTGCCTTTGATGTGGGTTTTGCTTCCGACAATCCTGAAATTAAGAAGAAACAAGTTGGGGATACGAAACTAGGAGGAGGCCCGATTGTCTGTATTGGTCCTAACTTCAACCCTATTCTATTTGAGCGAATATTGAACGTTGCAAAAGAAAACGAAATCCCTGTGCAGCGAATTGCCACTAATCGTGGGACAGGAACAGATGCGAACGCTATCCAGCTAACAGGAGCAGCTACTGCATTAATTTCCATTCCTAACAGGTATATGCATACTGCCAGTGAAGTAATTAGTCTTGATGATGTCGAGAATATAGTTAAACTCGTAGTTCAGCTGATAAAATCAATAACCTCAGAAGATACTTTCATACCCTTCTAGTATCTTCA
>JAEOTC010000178.1 GCA_016840035.1 Candidatus Hodarchaeota archaeon
ACTCCCGAAAATGGTGTCACAAGATGTGTAACATCCGAGAAATAGGATGACATAACTTCAAAAGCAGTTTTTTTTAATTTTTCCGATATTGGAATGTTATTTTGTTCCCATATATGCAGTAGGACTTCATCATTTCTAAACTCCGTCTCGGTGGTATAATCACGCATTTTAGCTCGTACAATGGTGTAATATTGTAAATAAATGTCATCAAAAGGAATTTTAGGAACGTCAGGGTGTGTTTCAAGAGCTTTTTCGAGGGTTTTCCGAGAATTGAATTTTTGAGCGCTAAAATGGACTAAAGTTTCGAAAAGATCTAGTGAGATCGTCGTTATTGACTTCATAAGCACGCCCAAAAGGTGAAGACTCTGATCGTATTGTTATCTCGAGCAAGATCTAGTTTTTGCTTTCATCTTTATATTCATTGTTTCTCAAATTTAATCCAGTTAGTTTCTCAATTTGTCCACATATCTGAGTGTATGAGGTAAATAATATCCCATGCATACCTATATCCCGACTGGCTAGTATGTTTTCCTCAGAATCATCGATGAATATTATTTCTTCAGGTGTGAAACCCATACGATCTATGCTAAGTAAGTAAATTTCCTTTTCTGGTTTTCTCATTCCCTCTAGACATGAATAGATTAGAAAATCAAACGTAGAATAATCCTTTTGGGACAAAAACTTAACTACAGGGATTTCTGTATTGGAGAGAATTCCAGTTTTCAAATTATGTTTCTTCAGTTGTGTAACTAGTGCAAACATTTCCTTTTTTGGGGAATATGCCCTTTTAATTGCCTCCATCCATATTGAATGGGTAGTATCAATATCTGAATTTGTTTCTTTAGAAATCTTCTTCCACATCTCGATTTCTGTGAGTAATCCCTTTTGGAAGAGGGGTATTAGAGGGGAAATCGAGGTCTGTAACTCTACATTGGTGAGTTTTGATATGCTTAATATATAGGATTTCATTGCTAAGGCCGGATTATCAATTAATACTCCACCTAAATCAAATATGACGCCTTTTATCATACAAAAACTTCACAATTCTAAGAATTAAGCATCTACGAAGGGAAATGTCGATATTTCATATAAGTCAAGACTTCGTAAAAGTACTTTCCTCCAAATACTCCTGATGTTTTCAATCCTCCTAGGTGAGGATAAAAATCGTCAAAGTGCAAGTGGTCTGTATTTATTGAGACTCCTGGTGCCTCAATTTCATCAAAAAATCGATTTGCAATGTTAGAATCGGATGTGTATACAGAGGTTCGCAATCCATACGGAGAATTATTGGCTTGGTTGATAGCATCCTCAAAATCTTTGATTTTCATCACTGGTAGAACTGGACCAAATGTTTCATGATACCACATCTCACAGCTTAAGTCGACATCTGTTAAAATTGTCGGTTTATAAAATAATCCAGCTTCATCTCTCTCTCCAGCATAATTGGTTCTGTATCCACCTGTTGCTACTTTAGCTCCCTTCTTTAGGGCTTCTGCGGACATGTCTATAATTTGATAAAGTGCACGCGTGCCTATCAGAGGTAAGTCAGTTTTTGGATTAGATGGTAATCCAGGTTGTAATTTTTCAGCTTTTTCTACAAGAACAGCTATGAAATCATCAAATATATTCTCGTGAAGAAACAATCTCTTCGCTGCGAGGCAAATTTGGCCAGAACCAAAGAAACGTGCATGTACAATATAATCAGCAATTTTTTCCATATCTATGTCTTTCCAGACTAGACTCGCTCCACTTCCAGCTAACTCCGGAACAAAATGTAATCCACGACTGATTGCTTTGCTCATAAGCTTAAGGCCAATATCCGAATCCCCATAGTACACCATTGCATTTAGAGGAGATTCATTTACCATATAGTTAGCTATGGGTTTTCCTGGACCAATTATTGCTTGAAAAGCACTTGTAGGGAAGTCCATTTCCTTCATTACATTTCGAAGCACATATGCTAGCTCCATATTAGTTAAGGGAACTCGTGTTGGAGTTCTAGTAACGGTTGAATTTCCAGCGAAGTAAGAAGAGAATATCGCTAAGAAACCTAATCCTAGGGCTGCATTATAAGGCGGAAAGATACCAACTGCACCAAATGGATACTGATGAAGAATTGTTCTCTCCCCTTCGAGACTACATGGGATTTCTTTTGGACTAATCCGATCTGTAGCAAATTCAACAAGATCGTTATTTAAAGCTTTAAAGACATTTGTCGCTTGCCAGTCAAATAACTTGATTGGCGTTCCTTCGGCAATCGCAATTTCTTTGAATGTATCATAATGATCCCACATGAATTTATTCATTACAGCCACACTTTCTCCTCGATCGGCAAGTGATAAGCCTTCTCCACTTCGTAATTCTCTATGCATTGATTTTTTGATTTTGACTGCTTCTTTCACGGCTATTTGTGTCTCTTTTACTCCCCCAATGGCAAATGCAGCAAACCCAAGATCATCAATTTCAGAAGTTGAGGCTTCTGGCCATCCATGAACTCGAATATAATCTTTTAATAATCGAATTTCTGGTGAGCGATTGGGTAAAAACGAGGGAAATCGCTTTGCCAGAAATGAATTCAGGGAACTTTGTTCTTTTAAGGCAGAGGCGTATAATATCCGCGGATCTTGAATTGTTTTCTCGACATTCGGGAATATTCCCTTTTGTTCAGTTTCTGGAGTAATTTCTCCCTTTATCAGGTGACCAAAGAACTTCATATTTTCAATCCTCAAATTAGCGTTAGTATTATCAAGTAAGAAACATTTCTGCAGAGAATTTGAACATCCGAGCGAACTTCATGAGTAAATCCATATCATCAGTAGTAATCTCAATCTTTCCAGCCATCATAGCTTGCATTGCATCTGATTTTCCCAACATAATCTCTTTCCATACTTCTGACTGTGTCATTACTTTCATTATTGCCTTTTCTGATGTTTCTTGAGTCACAGTACATTTCTGTTGATCTATTAACAGTAACCAATCTTCTGTGTCAGAAAATTCAAATTGTATTAATGCTGAAACTCCCTTTGCACGGTCAGCTCGAAAACCTTTTGGGATGTTTGACATCAACGAGTAGAAATCTATCTCAACATCTGGTACAGGAACTGCTTTTCCACGCTTGGCTTCTATATAGACTTCCCTTTGAATCAAAAACCGCATTATTTCCGATGTACCACCACCAATTGTACCGAGTCGTGCGTCTCTATAGAATTTTTCGATTCCTGAGTAATCTTTCACGTATCCTTCCCCTCCCAATATTTGGATGGCTAAATCAGTAATTTTTACAGATGTTTCGGTAGCGAACAATTTCGCCATTGTTGCTTCTTTAGTAGCAGGTAAGCCTTTCTCTATCATTCGGGCTGCAGATACAGTCATAAGTCTAGAAGCACGCATTTGAGTTGCCATATTGGCTATTTTAAACGATATACCCTCAAATCTAGATATTGGTCTTCCAAATTGTATTCGATTCATTGAATGTTTGACTGCAGTTTCAAAGGGTTTTCGCATACAACCTAAAGCTTCAGCTGCAATACCCACGCGTTCTGTATCCAATTCATCCATTAATATGAGAAAACCTTGATTTATCTTGCCAAGTACGTTTTCAGAAGGAATTTTCATTTCTTCCATCTTGAAATGAGTATTGTGAACTCCTCTTCTACCCATTAAGTCAAAATCTTTGATCACAGAATATCCTGGCCACTCAGGTTCGATA
>JAEOTC010000179.1 GCA_016840035.1 Candidatus Hodarchaeota archaeon
GATGATAGGCTGAGAGTAGAATTTGGTGAAGTAACTTCTTATAAAGGAGAAAAACAACTAAATGTGGGCTTAATGGGTAAGCTAATTATACTTTTATGACTTTTTAATAGTTTACTATATGATTCCACTCTTGGTGAGCTTCAATTATATGATTCCATCTTTCCTCAATAGTGCCAATTCGACCAGAATTTTAATTTCCAATTCATCTAAATTTTCCTCGAAAGGGAGACAACACTTAGACTCCCTGTAATGAGAAAGTAAGCAATTTCCATAACGATTGATGATTATAGTCGAATTGATGAATTAATTGCTCGTATAAAATCACGAGTTGATGTGACCTGATTAAAAAAGGGGGACAGTATCAGGAAAATCGCTATCTCTATTTATTATTTAATTCCTGTTTAAGTCGGATACTCAAATATTTTCGCTCCAAGAAGTTAAAATATTCCTCAAAATAGGTATAAGAGTTGTAAAGATGTTCAAAGAATGATGACAGTGATATTATTTCATTAGAGATTTTATCTATACTTTTTACTTGCTCTAAAAGGTCTTCAATCTTGGATTTAACTCCAGAAGCATAATAAGTGTTCAATTTTATTCGAGTGACGGTTCGTCTATCCCATGATTGAATCATTACGTAATATTTTTTTCGATCACCGGGTTTCTTAAGGAGTTGAACCATTTGTCTTTCCTGTAGCATTTTCAATGATTCTGAGATTGTACTTCTCTGAAATTTTGTAGCTTGTTGTATTTCTTTTTGTACTAGAGGTCTTCTTTCTAGTAAAAGCTCTGTACCAATGATAACCCTAGCAATTTCTGTTTGAGATTGTGCTAATGTTAAATTTTCCCTAAAAAGTCGGTAGAATTGCTCTTTGAATGTAGAATACTTGGTTTTTAGATCATTATCTAGGATTTGTGGTTGTGGAAGATCTTTATCAATGTTTAGTGGTGAGAAAAGCTTTTGAATTTTGAGAAGACTCTCGGACTTATTCAGAACATCTAAATAACGTCGATCAGGTGCACTGTGATTCTTGTCAAATAATGTGATGAGATCGTCTGTAGTATCTGTTAAAAGATTCAGATATAGGGTCGAATAATAATAAAAATCTTCTAAAAAATCGTAGAGGTTTTGAAATCGTGAATGAATCTTAGTATATGGTTGCAATTCCTTTAATAAAGGTTGAACAAAGTCAACTTTGTCTTTATAAGAATTAATAATCATTTGAAAGAAGTGTAACATAAAATTTTCGGGAGGAATATCAACAACATAAAATTTCTTGCGTATTCCCAGTTTCTTAAGTTCTCGTAGAGGAAAACTCACTTGAATTATCTTTAACATCTGTGAAATTGTGGTTTTTGAATATTTGGTAAGTTGTTCAATTCTATCTTGTGTCACAGGTTTTTGTTCTATGAATACTGCCATCAAACACCCAAAGAATTTTGTTGGAAAAAGAAGAGTACTATGAGTTTCTTCCATGTATCGAACAAATTCCCTTTTTACTAGATCAGTATTCATTATATTAGAAATCAAGTTTTCCTTTACTTAAAAATCTTTCCCAATTTTTGTGTTTTTATGAAAATATTTATAAAGTCTCAAGAGATTAGCTAATTGACCTAATTGAATCGTAAAGAAAATAAGATTCAGGTTTACAGATGTGTAAAAAAGGTCTTGTAACAAATGTCAGACACAATACAACTTAAAAAATATGAAAGAAAGGTTAGTCCTTTAGAACGAATGTTTACACGATCTCCTTATGCGATCGTTACAATGGTAGCTCGAATTAAAGGTAATTTGTCCGAAAATTTGCTAAGAGATGCTGTTAGTAAAGTCCAGCAGAGACATACAAACCTCAGGATTCGGATTCATGAGGATGAGAATCATATTCCATGGTTTACATCGGAAGGGGTTAAAGAAATCCCAATTGAAACCGTAGCCCGAGAATCGGATGACCATTGGATAAAAATATTTCATAAATCATGTAAGATTCCTTTTGATTTTAAGGAACGACCCCCTATCCGATTTATATTAGTGCAATCTGCAGAAATATCTGAATTGATAATTTTCTGTCATCATATTATATGTGATGGGATGTCCTTAGCATATCTTGCAAGAGATTTAATGGTTCATCTTGGGGATCCAACTCGAGAAGTGGAAGTTTTACCTGACCCAGTACCTATTGACCGAGATAATTTACCCAAAGAAGTCTCCATTAACCCTATTGTTAAGTTTTTTATTAATCGAATTAACAAAAAGTGGACGAACAACCCAATTTTCTTTGATCAGGAGGATTATAAAACTCTCAATGAAGCTTATTGGAAGAAATATAAGCACGAAATGTTATCTGTTGAACTTTCTGAGGCTGAAACTTCGGCGTTGGTTGATCGTTGTAGAAAAGAGGGTGTTTCTGTCAACACAGCATTAACTACTGCGTTTGTAGCTGCCCAATACCTTATTCAAGGTGATAGACCCTATCTTTCAAATATAATCATTGCTGGAAATATGAGAGATCGTCTTCCGAACCCTGCTGGGGAAGCTATGGGATACTTTGCTGGTGGAGTAACTCTAAAATATAAATACAACCAAAAAATCGGTTTCTGGGAGAATGTACGTAAACTCCATCAAAAGGCGAAAGCGCTCTATACAAACAAAAATCTATTCAAAGAACCGTTAAGTTGGTGTTATCTTGAACCAGCTATTATGGAATCTCTTAGTTTCAAAATTTTAGGAGGATTTGTTCCATCAGACTCTCCACAGTATGAGAAACTTGCCACATTCAGCAAACAAAACGATGTAGTCTCCTCTGTTCTTAAAAGAGGAAACATTGACTCTCTAGACACGCCTTCTTTAGGAACAGCAGTGTCAAATCTCACACGTTTAGACTTTCCAAGAATGTACGGTTCATTAGAGTTAGAACGATTGATCTTTAATCCTGGTGCTGGATTTCCATTAGGTACTGTTACTTTTAATTTGGGTGCAGTCACTTGTGCAGGAAAACTCAGCGTGCTTATCGAATATGCCGAAGGAACTATTGAATCTACAACCGTGGAGAAAATAAAAGAAAATGCCATGAATTTCTTACTTAGCGAATAGAGGCAACTGAGTATAGCACTATTAGACCTTGGAGGCAGAATAAAAATATCTTTTCTGCAATTGCTTGTCAATCCTATGAATACAATTCTTTCCGTCCGTAATTCGATCTTCACAAAGATCGAGATTACCTTCCTTTTCAAACATTTCTCGCAATTTATTTGCGAAAGAAATTTCTCGTTCCCAAATATCCCTCGCATTTTGAGTAAAATCAATTACTGAATAGGATAAATTATTCTTTTTCAAAGCTTGGGCCATTTTGGTTTGATTAGGCTCTAAAATGTGTCGGTCTTCTTCGGATTCGATAATTTGGGCAAAAAAGATCCCCAATTTCCCATTTTGTTTTAATAACTCTTTTAACTTAGCTATGGTTACACCTAAGTCATCTACATTAGTTGGATATAGAGTATCTATAGCATAAATTGCATTGAATGATGAGGGTGGAAAAAACAGGTTATTTATGTTACCCACCTGAAATTCTAGAGCGCCTTGATTTGATTTTGTGTTGGTTTTAGCCCATTGAATAAGCTGTTCAGCGAAATCGATTCCAGTGATTCTAGCGCCTGTTTTCATCTGAATGTATTCTGTTACTTTTCCTAATCCACACCCTAAATCCAAGACTGAATCATTAGGATTCAGATTCAACGCCGATTTGAGGGTTTTTAGTTGTTCCATATCAAGAACATTGAACTGACGAAGGTTCTTCCCAAACACCTCTTTACAGAATATGGAATACGCGTCACTTGTGGCACATCTAAGGAGATGATTATTATACCAATTACTCAATTGTTTCGAGAGAATTTCTTTACCTATTTTTTCCCCAGTTTCAGTGAGCCTAAGTTCGGTTCCATCAAAAACAATAAAATCTTTTGCTGTTAATGACTTAATCGCTTTATCAGAATTTACATTTTTCTCAGAGATCATTTTAAGTCTCTTGATTCCTTCTCCTGTAAGAGTAATCTTTAAATTCTCAGAAATTGTAATTTTGTTTGTTTTAGGGTCTCTATCCCGTTTTTCAAGTTCTTTGATAATTCCCAGAACTGTTTTTTCATCTTCTGTTAAATTTGTATTCTCATCTGTGGCGATCATTTTATTTCACTCTGATCTGAAATTATTCTGAAGAATCAATCCTAATTTCAATATAGAGCAATTATAAACCAATTGAATGGTGCAAACATTCACTTATAGAAAAAACTAGGCATGATCATAGTTTTTCATAGTGTTATTGGATATCTTCCAACCTTTTTAGCATACCGATAAGCTTCTAGAATAGCTCCTATATTATGGCCCTCAAACAGGCTATTACTTGATGAAAACAGATAACCTCCTCCTGGTGCTCCTTGTCTTATACAGCGTTCCACATCTTTTCTAACAAGATTGAGATTTGATTGACAAAGAATTTCTGTTGTATCCAAATTTCCTGCTAAAACTAATTTGTCACGGTATTGGCTCTTGATTTCATCTAAATCAATATTAGCTTTCGCTTCTAATGAGTGTACTCCTGCAAATCCTGCTTCCACAATCATTGGAAGTAATTGGGTAATGTTACCATCACTGTGCCATAAAATGGGAACATCAGACACATTCACTATCTTTTTATATTCAGGAAGAATCAAATCACGAAATAACCTTGGAGAGATTAGAGGACGTGAGTTATCTGCAGCATCATCCCCTAGAACAATGAAATCTACCCCAA
>JAEOTC010000180.1 GCA_016840035.1 Candidatus Hodarchaeota archaeon
AATTGGATGAAGAGTGTTGTAGTTGTTCACTATGAAAAGTAATAATTTCAAGCTGATATTCTGTCTTAATCTACTGGTAATTCTGCAGTTATCTTCCTTTTCACAAGGCATACCAAGTTCAAATTTGTTTACCTCGATTGAAACAGACAACATCAATCTTGATATTACAGAATCAATCTATAATAAGTATTCTCCAAATGGAAATATATCAATTTTAGTAGCAGTTGATTCACATCTTTTGGGAACGGATAAATTTTTTATTGACAAGCCAGATGTAAAATATATATTTGAAAGTTGGCTTACACCGCTTGAAAAGCGATTTAACATTAGTTTCCATGTTTTGAAAGTCACCGCGTATACTCCAAGTGAGAACGATTCGTTAGACACAAGTATTGTCAAGGTGGCCAATACACTGTCATGGAACTTTGCCGAAACTCAAGATGCTCCTACAGTGGATGGAAATAATTACGATTTTCTGATTATTTATCAGGAAGAATATTGGGGTGGACAGAATCGTGCAAATTCGGTAAATGGAAATGCATTGATTATTGCTCATAACCAACCATTCAGTTGGGTTTCCCGCCAATTAATTCTTTTACATGAAGTGGGCCATATATTCGGAGCTACTCATCAAAGTGGAGGAATAATCCCTGCAGAATGGTTTGGTTCTTCTGAACTGAGTATGATGGACTATTCGAACCTTTCGTATATGACCTATTTCGGATGGAATCGTGATGAAATCCCTATTGATGACCATAATTTTAATTTAATTAACTCCTCACGTTATCGCTTTGACCGTAATGATGCAGATCTTGATTCTCTTCCGAATTACTATGAATTTCGATTTGGCCTTGATCCTTCCACAGATGATACGCTAGAAGATCTTGACAATGACGGATTAAACAATATAGATGAGTATAATGCTGGAACAAATCCCGCTGTGAAAGATAGCGATAGTGATTCATATTCTGATTGGGCTGAAGATTTTTTTGGATCTTCTCCACTCAACACAACAGATCTACCATTAATTTCTGACCCAGTTATCTTTTCAGAGAGTGAAGATCAAACAATATTTGACAATGAAACAGCTAATCTCAAATGGCGAGCTATTGCTCAGGTAAAGGATAGTTATTCTATTTATGCAAACGATTCGCTGATTGAACAGGGCAATTGGAATAATGAAATAATCGAGCACACCTTTAGTCCGCAAGCTACTGGTAAGTGGGAAATTTCTTGTGTGGTTACTGATATTCAAGGACATGATGCGCAGGCTAGCATCTGGGTAAACGTCCAGCGATCAAAGATTCCTGGAATCACTTCTTTCATGTTTACATGGATTAGTCTAGTGATTCTGTTAGTTTTTGCTAGATTTAGAGTAAAGAAAGAAAACAAATAACTTTTCAAATTCCCTAATCACTGGGAAAGAAGGTATAATATCCTAATACGTCCATCTAGTTCCGTGAATAGACTTTTCCACAAAGATCCTATACCAATCAGAGCGAAAAGGTACGAGACTTCTCCTGAATTATCTTCCACCACTCTGAATAAAACATCAAGTAAACCCCCTTTTCTTACATAGTCATTGATTATTAGCACGCGTTTATTGCTGATTCCAGGTTTTTTCGGTAAATAATACAGGGTCGAGACATGTTCTTGATCGATTAAGTATGGATACTGAGCGATTCGATTTGGATTCGCTGAAGGTGGACGATACGCAACAGAATACCAAGGTATGCCTAGAGTCTGAGAAAACCCAATAGCTAAAGGTACAGCTTCAGAATGTGTTAGTATTGCATCATACTTGTCATATAAACGTTCCTTATGACAGAGATAATAAGCAATGAAATTAAGAGCTGAAGGAGAACTTAAAAGATTAGTTAGATCAATTTGAATTGGTTGGGCTTCAATATCTACATCTATCCGAGGTATCACTAAGTCAGGAACGATATTCACTTTTTCAAGAAGATAACCTCGAAAGAGAGATAATTTTTCCTTATTTAATTTACTCTCTCCTCGTAAATATCGTGTAAATTGAGAATATGAAATTTCTATATCAGAATTATGTTCAATGAATTCCTTAATGGTGAGATAGAATCTGTGTGTGGACCGGTACTGCTCTAAGACCAACCTTAGTCCGTAAAGGATCTGAAATCGATCCCAGTAATGTTCTTCATATTTCACTCTTATCTTCTCTGATTTCTTGCATTTTCTTGCAAGGAGTTATTGATCCGCTAATACTCAATCCTGTTAAAAGTGTATTTATTCACTAGTTTGCAACATTTCACATAGAATGTTCTGTGTTTATGTACAAAAGTATATGAAACAAGAGAAATCGGGATCTTCACGATACAAAATGAAGGTCATGCAGACAATAGATCAAGATGTTCTAACTGTACGTGAGCTTGCTTTAACAGCTACCTTTACAGCACTAGTATTCATGTCTACTGCAATATTTTCATTTGAATTAGTCCCTACTACAGGATATTTTAATTTTGGGGAATCTTTTGTATATATATCAGCTTTAATTGGTGGTCCCATTGTTGGAGCCATTGCAGGGGGGTTTGGCTCATTTTTAGCCGATGCATTCCTTGGGTATGGGGATTTTGCCCCAGCAACACTAGTGATTAAAGGACTAGAAGGTCTAGTTGTTGGTTTATTATTCAGATTCAGTGATAGAGTCGATCAACAGAAACGAAGAGTGTTCTTAACTCTTATAACCGTCTTTATTATATTATTCACCCTAATTCTAAATTTTGAAGAAGGAAGTTTTATCGCGGAAAGTGGATTCAACCTTGGAACATATTCCTTACCTGGAGTGATCTTGATTCTATTTGCACTAGGATTGACTCTGGTTATATGGCTTGTAGAATTTAAATTAAAATATAGAGGAAAAATGGCTCTTTCTTGCATTCTTGCTGGACCAATCATTATTGTTGGTTATTTCTTATGGGAAGTCATAGCCCTTGGATTTCCTGTTGAGACTGCTTTATTTGAAGTTCCATTCAATGTTGCACAAGTTATTTTTGGTACTCTGATAGCTGTACCAATAGTTACATATCTTGATGAATTAGGAGTTCTCCCAGCTCGAAAATCTTTGGAACAACAATAGACCCCCTGATTGATTTCTAATGCTAGAAGTTAGTAACCTAAGTGTCAAATATCCTAACTCGAATGAGTATGCTCTTTCCAGCATTTCTTTTTCCGCCAACCCAGGTCAAATTATCCTAATTACAGGAGCCAGTGGAGCAGGAAAAAGTACTCTTGCCCAAGTTCTTATGACTTTGATCCCAAAATTTAATCCTGCAGAATTAAAAGGGGAAATTCAGGTTAATTACAAACAAATTCTAACCTACAATCGAGAAGAATTCACTAAAATATGCGGTTACGTTCCTCAGTATCCTGCTGACTTTGTGACTACATTATCAGTTGAAGAGGAGGTAGCACTCGTATTAGAGAATCTAGGTTTTGAAGCTGATGATATTAACAGGAGATTAAATGAAGTCTTTGAAATTTTGGAAATTAATCATCTAAGAGATAAGATTCAGACGGAACTTAGTTCTGGGGAATTACAGCGAGTAGCTCTAGCTGCAGCTATTGCTCCAGATAATCCAATATTAATATTTGATGAACCTATGGCCAGAATTGACCTGAAATCAGAAATTTTACTTACTGATCTCTTAGTAAAGTTATCTAAAAACGGGAAAATAGTTTTAGTCTTTGAACATCGACTTGAATATCTACTAGGGGTGGCTGATAAAGTCATCCTACTGGATAATGGAAAACTTAAGTCTCAGGGTACTCCTCAAAACATTATCAAGGATCTGTTATTAGTAGATCCACCTGAAATATCCTTGATGAAACTTAAAAAATCATCAGTTACTCCAATATCTCTACAAGAGGCACAAAACTTACTGAAGCTTGAACTATCTAAGTAGGGAGAATAACCGTGAAAATACAATTCGAGAAAGTAAATTATCGGTATTCCCCAAACACAGAAGAAATATTTCAATCGCTTTCATGGAGAAGTACCTCTCCTGAAACTATTGGATTATTAGGTGTAAATGGTAGTGGAAAATCAACCTTTCTCAGATTACTCGGAGGATTGATTAAACCTAGCTCGGGCAAGATTTTACTCGGTGGAACATCTATATCAGGGATCTCTTCAGTAAAAAGCAAGCTTTGTTTTGTCCCTGAAAATGCCAGATTATTCCTCATGGGGCCATCTTTGAGAAGAGAATTGAAGAGATTAAATAAGAGTGACGCAGAAATTTCAACGCTAATTCAGAAATCGGACTTTGATAAACTTGTAGATAAGAAAATTTACCTGTTGAGTGAGGGACAACGTAGATTAATCGCGATTTGGTTAGCTTTTCAGCTTGATAGACAAATTATCCTTTTAGATGAACCTACAATCGGCATGGACATTAACGGAAAGATAATTTTTTCCAAACTCTTGGAAAAAGCTGTTTCTTCTGGTAAAACAGTGATAATTGCCAGTAATGACTCCCGTATTTTACCCCTATTTGACAGAATTTCTGTAATTCAAGAAAAAGGCATAAAATTAGATGGGTCTCCAAAGGAGGTATTATATAAACTCGAAAAGACTACTAATTTAATTCCAAATCAAGTGGTTCGATTAATCTCTTCGATGAATGATTCTGGTTTTGACATTCCTCATTATACGAATATTTCGGAATTAAACGCATATCTCACACGTATTGAAAGGAGGAAAACCTAATTTCCGGGATGTTAGATAGACTCTATGAAGGATTAGTATTTCGGCCAGATTCAACTAATTTTCATCCTCTTTCTGGCATTCTTATACTTTTAATTCAATTTATTTTACTTCTTATCTTAGAACCCGTCCTCTTAGCCATTCTAGTATGTTTGATTTGTATCGAGTTTCTCTTAGTAGGAGGATTTAGAGGGATTCTTAACCTTCTGTGGGGGATTGCACCTCTTTTGATTTTCGTAACAGGAACAACATGGTTGTTCTCTGGACCTATCAACGCTCTTGGAGTGTTTCTGCGGCTTGTAAGTGGTGCTTTGGGATTTTCATTTGTCATTACATTTACCAATCCATCCGATTTAACTCGTGTCTTGGAATCGCTTCGTATTCCTCCACGATGGGCTATCATTCCCTCTTTGACCTTATCATTTGTACCACGAGTCATTAGAGACGCTCAAGAAACTTTTGAAACGCTTTCATTACGAGGTGAGATCGGAGGAAAATGGAATATCCTAAGCTGGTTACCCAAGGCATTAGCAATTATTATCGCTTCGAGTCTTTATCGGTCAGAATTTCTTGCTCAATCTCTATATTTTCGAGGATTTGGACTTCCCACTCGTACACATTACCGTAAGGTCAGGTTTCGACTCATAGACCTGATACGTACAATTTTTTGGTGTTGTATCCTAGTTTTACTAACTAGTGGAACTATCGAATCAATTAGTTAAGTTGAAGTAAAACAACTCGTTCTTTGAAGATCCTAATATGGGCGTATCTTCCCATGTTAATCGCCATTACAGGGAAGTGTTTATCAGAAAAGGATTTGCCAAGTAAAACTGCTTGGATTATTGAAAATGATCCACCATGACCAATCAAGGCAATCCGATGTTCTTTCCCATCTCGTTTCGAATTAAGGAATTTTAAAAACCCACTAGACACTCTTTCCCAAAATTTCTGCAGACTTTCACCTTGAGGAAATTGAAATTCCTTATGCGTGTTAAGGAGTCTAGCTACAAGGGGTTCATGTCTTCCTACCTTATTCATGGGAAAAAGTTTTGGATAAGAGGGATCCATTTCAATTTCTGATTTAAATTTTCCCGCCCATACACCCAGATCAATTTCTGCCAGCCAATCTTGTTCTGTGAATTCGGGTTTTGCTTCAAGGGCATTATAGATATGTGTTGCAGTTTGTTTTGTTCTGACGAAAGGACTTGCAATGAAATCAGTGAAAAGTTCTAATCGAAGTTCTTCTGCAGTCTGTTTTGCCTGCTCAACACCCAAATTGCTTAAAGGAGAGGAAGGACTCGTCCAATGCTTAGGAGGGTTTTCAGGTTGGGCATGTCGAATTAAAAACAAATCTATTTCAAGATTTTTTAAATCCACGATTGGCCCATCCTAAAAAAGAAAAAATAATAAGAAAAAACTTCTTTCTTAAAGCTTGGATGCTTGACCGTAGCTATTAAAAGCTTTTAAGAACATTAAAGCACTGGTATATGCTGCAGAGGACAAAGCATGTTCGGTAGTCTCACTAACTCCATACAACTCATCAAAATGCTCTATAATAGCCATTTTACTGTATTTCAAGAATGTTTCATTAACAGGAATCCCTGATTTCTGATAATTGTCACTAGTCCAGTTGAAAATAGTATCAAATAGCTCAGGTTCAAAGATCTTTAGTACATCCCACGCAACAGTCATCCAATTTGTTCCAACATTTCCTTTTCCAATCACATCTTTTGGAAATTTCTTTGCGATAATATCAAGGGGTGTACCAGTAATCCCGTGTTGGGCAATCTTTACTCCAAAAGGCTTGATAGCTTGCCCAATATCCGAGGTTAGTTGGATATCAATTCCTTCCTGACGGATGGGATTACCATGTTCGTCATATTGAAAACCATGAACAGATCCATTTGCGATTGCGAGAAAATGAGGATGGACATCATTTTCCTTTAACGACTCAATATATGTTGTCGCTTCTGTCACTGTGGTCATGACTAATCCAGTTGTTGGGTCTTTCTTGCCAATTTCGCCTACCTCCACCTCCAAACCAAATTCTTTGTGCCCCAATTTATCCTCGATAAAGTGAGCGACCTCGGTAGTCGCATTGATATTTCCAATTAAGTGTTCTTTATCGTTTGAACCAGATTTATCGTAAAGGAAACTCGCATCTATGGCAAAGGAGGTATATCCCGCCGCAATTTGGGCAGAGATTAATTCTTTTACTCCAGGAATGTCCTCTGGTTTACCAACTTTGATATGATCCCCATGAATAACATAATTCGCATATTTGACCTCTGAAGCGATTTCGGATACAAACTTCCCATATTTAGCGGGAGTAAGTCCTGTATAACCACCTTGAAGGTCAGACTCTGATTTTGCCAATTCAAAGATGATTGGTGAGTTCGTGTCTTTAGCAGCCTGTAGAATTCCTTTAACTACTCCTTTCCCTATTCGAGTATTGCAGGCCATAATGATACTATTCGTAGGATGAATTTTTTCGTAAAAAGGTTTTCCCCACATCGGTTTATAATCAGACATTGTCTAAAATCCTCTGTATACTACTGTTTAGCCTATATAGACTCAGCTAAAATTTTCTTCGATTCAAAAATCAAAATTTCACAGAAAATATTTTTATTGCGACCAACTTATTTGGAGAGCAATTTCTCCATTACTCTTTTTCAGGATGCTAGGAAGTAGGGAAGAAAATGAAGGTTATTTTACGAACAAAAAAGAATTTAGGAAAACATCTTGGTAATATTATATTAGTTCTTTTAGTTAGCACATCATTTCTTGTTGGAATTGGACTAGAAAATATAAATCGAACTAAAATAAGAGTTGAAGAACAAAGTGAAACTGTAATATCGAGATTGATGGATAGTTCCCCAAATACAATCGGAAGTAACAGTGATACTTCTATAAATGAGGTTGTATATAATAAATCATCTACCTGTAATTTTAGTCCAAGTAATACTGATCAAGAGAATCTTCCTTCTACCCCTAGCAGCTACTTGCCGAAAATCACCAATTCTGACACAATTAATATAGCAATAATTGCACCAGATAATTACACAGCCAATATCTTCCATGATCATTATGCAAGAATTAATGGTACAATAATTCAAACAGTAGTCCGAGGAAATACTTCGACCATTGAATATACGCTAGAATGGCTTGAGACATTTAATGTGATATTCCTACTACATGGAGTTGATATGGGATGGACAAGGAGGGAATTACTAAATCTCGAAGATTATTTTACAAGAGGAGGGACGGTGATCGATATTGGGGGATGGTATGGGAATTTTACTTACAATAAGTTCCTTACTAGAATCGGTATTGAATATTACCAAGAAATGCCTCTTTCTGACTTCTATACATCAAATTTCAACTCTATTGAATACGCCGAGCTGTTTACGGGAGTAAGCTCTATGTATTTTTCATATCCTGTCCCCTTTAAATTATCAGAACAATTCACACCACTTATTCGGGATCAAACGAATAATTATATTGTAGCGGGAGTAGTAGAGAGGATTGGCCATTATGTGATAATAGGATCTAGTTTTGAGTATTATATCGCCAATGCAGATAACAGTAACTTTCTAGATAATTTAATCTCCTTTAATACTCATACTAATGAAGGATTATTCCTTCCTTCCTCCACGGTTCTTGTAAATACCCAAAATCCTAATGTTTCGTGGGTTTATAATCTGAATGGTACAATCGTTGAAAACGTGGATCTATGGGTTGACAGCGTTTATCAAGGAAATTCAAGTACTTCATGGTTCAATTTTACCACTCTTAGTGAAGGATCATATAACTTAACAGTTATGTTAACAGATAATTCGTCTCGTAAATTTATTACGTCCACAAGTCTAGTCATAGATGTGACTAAACCGGCAATTATTGATATATGGCCAACGAATGGGACTGAAATTCAAACTTATTCCGAAATCATACGCTGGGTGTACACTGATCCTGCGGATATTTTCACTTTGCAATTATACAGACAATTACCTGAAACAACCTATTATAATAGAGTTTATGTTGATGATTATTTCCATAATTACTCATATCAAGTGTTTAAAGATCGTGGGAAATATAACTATATCTTACGATCAGTAGATTGGTGTGGAAACGTTCTTAATGTATCACTATCCTTTAATGTTTATTTTTTTGCTGTAGGATTTATTGCTTCTCATGGTGAGAATACTTTATATCGCGTCCGAAATTTGTACCAATCGTCAAGCTATTACACTGAAACACTATATTCTGGAACTCCAATTTCCCCTGAATGGTTACCACGCTTTGATGTCATATATATAGGATACGGAGGGTCTGCATGGAGTCCTCAAGAGTTACTCTGGGTCAATAACTATATAGAAATGGGAGGATGGGTTGTTTATGTCCACAGAGCATACTATACGGATGTATTGCTCCCCTGGTTAGAAACAGATTATGGAATAATAAGAAGTAATTCAGGTCCAGGTAACCATTACACTTCTAATTTCATCCTCTCGACCCCTCTAACAGAGAATGTTTCACAGTTATATTTTGATACGGCAGATAACTCATGGCAAATACAGGGAGATCTCGCTACTCCGTTTATTTGGAGTCAAGATGGATCTTATACACTCGGTGCAATAGTAGAAAGTATGGGAAGATTGATTGCACTCTCAGGGGATATTTCTTATGATATTTATGCCGCAGATAACCAACAATTTTTTTTAAACATTATCAGTGAAGCTGCATCATCCCCAAATGAAGGCGTTGCCTTAGATTATAAGTCATTAATGTCAAATATTACATCACCAACTGTAGAATGGATATGGAACTTAATTAATGCCACTGTAGATCATTTCGAAGTATTACTAGATTCTACATATGTAGGTTCTACTAGTAATGCAAATTACACCCTATCAAGTGTATCAGAGGGTGTTCACAATATAACTGTTGTCTTATACACCAACACATCTGATGTTTATAGCCATAGTCGAGACTTGGTAGTTGATTTTACCCCACCAGTCCTCACAGAATCGAATATCGAAAATCACACGATTTTAATTCAAACCGGATTTGATTTCTATTTTAACGTATCAGATATCTTATCAACCTCAATTGAAGACTCAGTATGGCTCAGTGGAGGTGGGAGTATGACCTGGACTAAGCTTAATCCACTTTATGGTCAAGTTAGGGTCTATGAACTCTATCTTAATGAGGATGGGGAATATAGACTAAAAATAATTTTAACAGATCTAGCAGGTAATAATGGAGTTTTTCATATTGTTTTTACCCTAGATGTTCCGAGAATTGGGTTTATAGAAAATCACAATGAAAATAGCCTCAATAATTTGAAAAACTTCTGTAATAATGAGGGGCATTACTATGAGGTTTTAAGCTATGGTAATCAAGTAAACAGTTCTTGGTTACAAAGTTTTGATATTGTATTCCTAAGTTATGGAGGATTCCCATGGAACGCACTAGAATTCCAAGAAATCAATAATTACATCGATTCAGGTGGATGGGTGGTTTATATCCATAGAGGGGATTATTCCGATGTTCTAATTCCATGGCTGGAGAGTGATTATGGAATAGTTAAAGTCGATTCAGGACCTGGTAGCCAATATACCTCCACTTTTGTTCATTCAATTCCATTAACTGAAGGAGTATCTCAACTCTTATTCGATTATGTTTACGATTCTTGGCAAATACAAGGAGATCTAGCCACACCCTTGATTTGGAGTCAAGATGGATTCTATAAGCTGGGTGCAATTGTTGAATCTATGGGATGCTTGATCGCGCTTGCTGGTGATATCGATGTCAATTTTTATCAGGTTGATAATGAACAATTCATATCTAATATTATTAATGAGGCTATATCAACTCCAGATGATGGAATTGCTTTAAAATATTCATCATTAAATTCTAATACTTCTTCACCAACAGTAGAATGGATCTGGAGTTTAGTAAATTCATCTATGGATCATTTTGAAATTTATTTAGATTCTGTGTACATAAATTCGACTTTCAATAGCAATTATACCCTATCAAATGTCTCAGAGGGTGTACACAACTTAACAGTAGTTCTGTACACCAACACATCTGACATATATAGTCATAGCCGAAACCTAGTAGTTGATTTTACCCCACCAATCCTCACTGGCTCAAGTATCGAGAATAACTCTGTCCTTCTCTTTTCGGTGTTTGATTTTATTTTAAATGTTTCAGATAATTTATCGACCTACGTATCGAATTCGGTATGGTTATCTGGAGGGACAAATAGCACCTGGACATTACTTAACCCAATGTATGGTGAGGATAGAAGATATGAACTCAATCTCTATAATAACGGTGATTATAAAATTAAAATTGTCTTAACAGATGCAGCGGGGAATGAGGGTATTTATTTCCTATATTTCACCTTGGATTTTCCTCAAATTGGTTTTATCGAAAGTCACGGTGAATACAGCCTTTCTCATTTAAAGAACTTTTATGTCACTAGAGGAGCTAACTATGAAGTACTGAACTATGGCAGTCAAATTACAATCTCTTGGTTGCTCCAGTTCGATCTCGTGTTTATCGGTGAATATGGTGACAGTACGTGGACTATAGCTGAGTTTGATGTTTTAGATGAATATATGAATGAAGGGGGTTGGATTGTTTGTATTCATAGAAGCAGTTACAATACTCTTCTTATGGACTGGTTAAACTCAAGATACAGCATTGTACGAGATGAGTATGGACCAGGAGATACCTATACTTCCATTTTTTCAAATACTCATCCAATTGTCCAAGATTTGAGTCAATTGTTTATTGATGATGTATATGACACCTGGAACCTAGATAACAGTGAAGCACAGCCATTAATTTATTCCTCCGATGGACAATACGTTATTAGCGGAATTTTGGAACAAATGGGAGGTCTTATTGTTTACTGTGGGGATCTTGGTAATAGCGGAACCGTTTACAATTATGACAATCCGACTTTTTGGGAAAATCTGGTTAATTATGCAAAATCTCATCAAACTAATGGCATAAACATAGCTTACGACTCATTATATACAAATTCTAGCTCCCCTGTAATTTCTTGGTATGTTAGTCTTGAGAACACCTCAATTGACTACATTGAGGTTTATATAGATGAAGTGAATGTGGGTAGTACCAATGAATCAAGCTTTCAGTTATTGGGTTTGACAGAAGGAATCTATAATTTTACTGTGATCCTGTATGATAACGAAACCAGTATGTACACTGATAGTGAATCCTTATTTGTAGAT
>JAEOTC010000181.1 GCA_016840035.1 Candidatus Hodarchaeota archaeon
AGATCATGAGCTTCATTCACTGTGACATTGGTATAATCAGCTAATAATTTAGCCTGAGAACTAATATTGGAAACTAAGGGAACTAAGGATGAAATAAATATGATTAAAAGCACGATAAGAATTAGTTTCCTTCGTAGCAATTTTTTCATCTCTCGTTATAATTTTACAAGTCATTCATTGTATTAATAATTTCCTTCAATTCGATTGCTTCTCGAATTTTATAGATTAAGATTTTTATTCTGAGTCTAGGTTTAAGATAATAGCGTCTTCAGGACAAACCTCAATACAACGATTACAATAGTAGCACTCTCCCTTATTATTTTCCACACCTGCTTCTTGGGTGGGACAAATTTCCTCACAAAGTCCACATTCCGTACAGTTTTCAGTTCGTTGATATTTACTTTGTGCATACTGACCACAAAAAGCTGAAAATGCTCCAAATGGACACAAAATTCTACAGTATGGCCTATAGAAAAAAAAACTTGAGATAATCACTGCTAATAATATAAGGAAAGGGATCCAGAGAGCTTTATCGAAGGGGGATCGAAGGATTGAAAAACCCGTGAAGGGGTCTATGACGGGTAAAATGCTAATTCCAATTACTATCGCAAGGAAAAAAAGAATACCGAGAAAGAACCAGCGTATTTTACTAGTAAATTTTCTAGAAATATTTATGTGATACTTATTTGCTCTCTGTTGTTTTATATCATATTTAAAATTGAATCCTGACAGTAATTCTTGAAAAGTTCCAAGAGGACAGGCGTATCCACAGAAAACACGCCCAACTAATATAGAACTTCCAAATAAAATAGTTACTACCAATATAGCGGGAAGAAGATACCATAGATCTTCTCTTTGGGCAATCGCACCAAGGACTTCTCTGAATGGTACGAGAGTATTCGGAATAGCCACAAAAAGGATCCCACCCATGAGAAACGTTATCAAATATATCACGGTGGCAGTTTTTCTTGACATTAACCTCCCTTCTAGGAGAATTATGCAGAATAAATAGGTCATAATCCACATAAACAGCATAAATACCCCTGAAATAGCTCCATAAGTATCAAAAGGGAGTGGAGTTCCGTGTTGAATCACTGACATTGAATCAAATCCAATTAAGCTTAATTTTAAAAAAAAACAAGGACTTATGACAACCTTGGTTATCACAAGACCATTTGTACATTCAATATCATGTTTTTTCCTTTGGAGATTTTACTAAACGACTCCACAAATTTGGCATCAATGGAATAATCAGTAACACTGTTGCTAGGATTGGTGCCATAAAGAACATAGAAACCCTTCCAAAACTTAAGGAAGAAGCAAGCGCTACAGGATATCCAGCAAAAACTGCTAAAATACCTGATCCTAACGCTACTATACGTACCCAATCCTTCGAAGGACGGCGAAGTATTCCAATTGTAGTAATTGCCCAGCCAATAGAAGCAACCCAGTTAACACGTTGCAAGCCTTTAAAGACTGCATGAATGCTAGCCATTGGAGAATCAAGACCTGTGGGATCTATACCAACAAGAGGATCCCATAATGAGATGGCAGTTTCATGAGATAGACCATAAGGTAGATATAGGTTCATTCGGTTCGTGCTAGCGACTCCATTTAGGAAGCACATGACATACGCAATTCCTGTTGTTAAAGCGAAAAGTACTGTAATCCAAGGAACACCTTCGACATAATGTGTCATAAGTAGAAAGATAACTAAATTTGGTAGAAAAATCAAACCCCAAACTGGGGGTAATCCCATCTGCATAGCAGGAATAGTTGGCCAAAAGCCAGCTAATAAGCAAAGAGTGTTACCAACGACTGCGAGGGAAACAGACCAATTTTCATTTGTATAAAAACCGTATGCACTTAATGCAAATAATAAGCCGCCAATAATTGAAAGATCAGAGATAATTGGAAGGATTTCCTCTATAATAACTTTACATCCTTCTTCAGCTAAGATATTATTTGCCTCAGCCCACATGTAAACTTCGTAGGTCAGCGCAAAAATTGTTAAACCACCGATAATTCCAACAACTGCACCCAAACTTGATAGAATAAATCCTAATCGTTGATTAGTGTCCATAATTAATCGTCCATATTTCATTTTTTGTTGTCTGAAATTGTTTTCACCACAAACGGTGGGGATTAAAAAAATTATACTCGGAATTCCACAACAAACTGTTGAAAAGTATATAAAGCATAATATGTTTGTGAAAAAAGTGGTGAATTATTAGTTGTCTAAGGCTGGTCCTCACGAAATCACTCCCGAAGAACTTGAAGAATTTGGGTTATCTAGCTATGAATCCCGTGTTTACCTTTCTTTACTATCTTCAGGAATAAGTACTGCAAAAGAAATTTCTAGTGCGTCAAAAATTCCTTTTGGAAGAGTTTATGATGTTTTAAGTTCTTTAGAAGACAAAGGTTTAGCTGATAAGCAAGAATCAAGACCTAAAAAGTTTTCTGCAAAAGATCCTAAGTTAGCAGTTAATAATCTGCTAAATATAAAGAAATTAGCTCTTGAAGACATCGAACAGAAAGCAGTTTTAGTTGAGGAAAAATTATTACGTCTACACACCATTAAACCAGAAGAGAGTTTATTCTGGAGTGTTGCACTTGGGGAAAAAGCTATTGATCAATATATTGAAAAAATTGGAGAAGCAGAAGAAGAGCTCAACACTATCCTCAATCTTCGAGTAGCCTCACGTTTGCCTCACAAAAATATAATCAGGAATCTGATGGAAAAAATCAAGGTTTTAAGCTCAAAAAATGTATCTATCAGGATCCTATTAAGTGGTGTATCCCCTGGGAGTTTAGAGGAGAAGTATTTGGCTTCTATTATGAAATTCTTTGATGAATTCGATAGGAAATCAGTCAAATATTGCCTAAAGTGCACTACTGCTTTTGATGTCATTGATAATGAAAAGGTGATAGTAAAGGTCATGAACCCAGTTAAACCAGATGAATTCTTTGCTTGGATTTTTGTTTGGCAGAAAAAATTTGCTGAGGAACTCAGACCAAAATTTGAGGAAATGTGGACGAATGCAAAAGAGTTGCATATTGAGTTAAAATAAGGGGGCTCAAAGTAACAAGCATATCAGAGAAATAAGTGTAATAGCACTCCAAAGTAGAAACGAATCTTTTTTCCGAAATTTCCCGTAATCTAACAATCCGTTAAGAAATATTAGCGCAGAACCCACTATAAACATTTGAGGAATAATTAAAATCGATATTAAGGCTATGATTAGGAGTAAGATTCCAAGAACAAGCATTTGAATTATCTTATGTCGAACAACGTTATCCTCAACTTGAAATGGAAGCTCTCTTCCATGTTGGATCCTAGGAAGTCTCAGATTATTTGTTAGAAGATAGTATGCATTCGTTAGAATTTCAAAAATTCCAAAAGTAAAACCAAAGAGGCCTATACTTACTCCTTGAAGTAATGATATGTGTAATTCTGTCATAATAACCACTTTTCTGTAAAATATGGAATCTACAATCTAATTCTACACACTGCTTATTACCTCCCAAATCCTTCAAGAGCAATATTTAGTAAGTCACTGAAGTTCTATTCCTTAAATCTACCAAGGAAGCTCATTTCCTTGCCAATCAAGAAATTTTCCACTATCCTGTAAATTCAACGATTCGATTACAGCAATCATTCCCTTAATTGATACCTGAGGTTCCAATGGAGCATTTTCACAATACAACATAGTCGTCCTCACCCATCCTGGATGAAATGAGATAACAATTATTTTCTCTTTTTTGAGTTCTAGTGAAAGCATTTTGGTATACATATTTAGTGCTGCTTTACTAGAACTATACCCATAACCTGTACTTCCATTTCCTTTTTTTGAAGAGATACAACCGCTAATTGATGAGATATTAACAACTATTGGATTTTTTCCTTTTCTCAGTAACGGAAAAAGCTTTTCTGAAAGCATAAGCGGAGAAATTGCATTGATTAATAGACTTCTGCATAAATCCTCCTGATTGAGTTTTCCAAACTGATATCTGAATTTTTCATTCCCTGATGCAATACCTGCGTTGTTGATTAAAACATCTATTCGATCAGTCACTTTAGTGATCTTTTCATACAATTGAGAGCGGGAAATTTCATTACTTACATCCAGTTGTTCGATATTCAATTGTTTCTTATAGTGTTCCTTTAATTCTCGTAATTCTGTTGACTTTTCAGGTTTTCTACTTGCTACGAAAACGCGATCTCCCTTCTTCAAGAATTGTTTCGTGAATTCTAATCCGATCCCTCTACTCCCACCCGTTATCAGAATATTTCTCATAACTACGATACCTCCTAGATTCTTTATAGACGAAAAACTAAATTATATTTTTAAGAGGAAAATTGGACGATTTCGTGAACATTTCCAAAAGGATCCTTAAAAGCGTTAAAGAGTCCCGCAGGAAATCTTAGCGCTTCTTCGTAAAGAAAATTCACACCTTTCTCCTTAAGAGTGTTCATTGTCTCAATTAGTTTATCTGTCTTGAAAATAATGACTGATTGTGCCTGATTGGGATAATCAATAACAGTATCTTTCTCTACCTGATATAATAATAGCCGTATGTTTCCTTTCTGAACCAAATCAACAGCTCTCGGGGGATAATGATGATCTTGTGAAACTTCAAATCCTAACGTTTCAGTATACCATTTAATTGCTTTATTTAGATCTGAAACATTGATTTGATTCATCGCTATTTCTAGTTGCATAATTAATTACCTTTCCATTGAGTCTCGGATGTCTAGTATTGTCAATGATTGCTTAATTAAAATTCTTTTGATGTAGGCAATTTCTTTGTGAAATTTCCAAAAAAAAAC
>JAEOTC010000182.1 GCA_016840035.1 Candidatus Hodarchaeota archaeon
ATTCCTACTCGATTCTCAAGAGGTAGATAATATTCTCGCCACCATGTATTTTCGGGGAGGATGAAATGGTCAATTATCCTATAGCCATATTTGGAAATTGTCTTAAGCTTGCTTGAAAGATTTTGAAAGTCATCATGAAGAACTAGGAATCCATTTGGTTTAAGTAACCGTTTTAAATTCCGTAAACTAGTTTTAAAGTCGATGAAGGATGAAATCCCTTCACCCCATATAATATCAAAGGAGCTATCGGGAAAATTAACATTGAGGATTGAATCTTCAATGATTCTAATTCGTTTTTCCAACCCTAGAGTTTTCGCTTTAGCTTTAAGTCTTTTTAATTCAGATTTATTAACGTCCAATCCAGTAATTCGACCATTACTTAGTCTAGCTAGTTCAAGAGTAGGGATTCCTGACCCACATCCAATATCCAATATGGTAGGATTTTGAATTTGGGGGATACTTAGAAATGCCTTCCTAGTAAACTTTAGAAAGCTCTTACGGATTTCATCGCGATTTAATTCAGATTCTAAGACAGAACGAATATCTTCAGACATCTGAGTCTCCTTGAGGGTGACCTGGCCCCCTCTATTTTGGTGCAAAAGTGTCAATCATAAGCTTAACATCATCGGAGAGCTGGTAAAGTATAGGACATGTACATCCCTTATCCACCCATTGTTGAACCCGATCATAACACTCATCAGGGGTTCCGCTGGCAGATATTCTCTGGACAATATCATCAGGAATGTGTCGCATTGCTTTCCTGATTTGTTCTTTAGTGGCTGGCCAAGTTAGTTCTGCGTGAATCTTATCTAAAATATCTTGCGGCATTTTGCTAGCTTTCATAAGATGTGGCTGTTGACCCATATATTGAGTTAAAAGTTCCCTTGCAGCATCTAATGCTTTATCTCGATCGTGATCCATAGAACAAACAATTAATTGCGGTCGATCGATATCATCTAATGATCCACCTCCCTTTTTTGCCCCAATCTCGAGATGTTTTAGCGCAGTAACATTATAGTCAGGACTTACCATATAATTGAGAACTACACCATCTGCAAGCTTCTGAGCACATAGTTCACCTGTTAATTCTAGCATCTTAATACCGGTTGCTCCAATATAAATCGGAACTTCCCTAGGCTTATTAGGATCTCCATGTACTATATCAAGAGTAATTCCATCAACTTTTACAAACTCCCCATCAAAAGTTACTGTTTCCATATTAAAGAGTTTCTTTAAAACAGTGACATACTCTTTCATTCGTTTTAACGGTTTTGTACGTGGTGTTCCAACTTTACTTGCTAATGGTTCCCACCAAGCACCGATTCCACAAATGAATCTACCAGGAGCCATTTGATCCATGGTAGAAAATGTTGCAGCTACTGCTGGTGCAACTGTAACTAAGTTATTAATTACTCCAGACCCCAATTTTATTTTATTTGTGACTGCAGCCATAGCTGCCATTGGTACTGATGCTACTCTGGCTAATCGACTTTCTGCCTGCCAGATAGCTTCAAATCCTTTTTTTTCTGCATATTTAGCGAATTCCATTGATTCAGGGATGCTATGTTTATCCTGCAAATAAATTGCTACTCGCTTATATTCACTCAAGATTCTAATGCCTCCAATTTCTAAGTAAATTCAAAAAACTTGTTCTACCAAAAAACTTTGCCTTTTTTCAGGAGGTGGGTTTTATCCCTCATCTGTATTTGAAATCAGGACGGCCATGGAAAACCACTGCTGTACACTTAATATTATTAACTAGTTTTTCTGATGGACGTTTACTCATTCTAGGTTTACCATACCCTAAAATCAGAAGGTCTAGGTTATCAGTATGTACTATATCACTGATACTGCGTACAAAATTGTGACCAAGAACATGGCGTTGTTGAATAGGAATACCCATTCGAATAGCTTCCCCTATATTGTGTAAGAAGATCGCTGTATTCTCTTGAACCCCAGGTGCTTCCGACATCACCTTAGGAGTGATCAAATTAGGAACATCCGTCCAATGATATGCAACCAAATCTGACATTTTGGTTGACGACACAATGGAAATTCCTATCTGCAGGAGGAAAGGATCACGTTTAGTACCTGGAGTTAATGCTCCAACTTGATTGAATGTAAAATATTTAGTCTTTTTACACTCTTTACATGGAAAAACTTCTAGTCCAGGAATTGGCATTTTTCGAATTGAATCGTGGGAAAGACTTCTCTGGTAGAATTTTCGGTTTCTGCGAGAGGGTAAAATTGCTAATTGATAATCACCAGTTGATGTAATATCACATAAATGTTGAACGATATCTTGTGGTTTGGATTGATCTTTATCGGGAGTGACAATTTTCAATTCATAAGGAATATGGAATTCCTGTAATTTTTGAGTGTATTTCTGAAATTTAGCCTCATTTTCAAAACCGAAATGGTAAAGCGTTATTGTTTGACCAAATTCATGAGCAATATGCACTGCAATTCGAAAAGCGTCCCATTCGTAATCTTTACCAGCTAAAGGAACAAGGATATTATCGCAAACAGTTGTGAAAAAAGCTTCTGGCACATAGTCCGCTCTAATTTTCGTATGCTTCTCAAGTCTCGAGGAAACTTTCATAGGAGTACGACTACGTGCAAAAAGAAAGTAAACCATTGAACCTAGAGCAAGCCAAACTAATGTGGTAATGAAAGCATCAAGATGGATCACTAATGTAAAAATGAAAATCGTAATGAGAGCAAGTCCTCCTAGCGTAGGAATTAATGGAAATAGGGGAGTTTTATATCCATAATCAAGTTTTTCCTTGGATATTCTGACTTTTTTTCTAATAATTACAGAAGCTAAGAGAACTTGGCCGAATAAAATCATGAACATGAAGTCTGCGGAGGCAGCAACAGTATCGATAGGTATAATCACAGCCATTATTAGAATTAGTAACCCTGTGACGTTAATGGAAGTTACTGGTGTATGTCGTTTAGGAGAAACAGAACCAAGTTTTGACGGGAGAGAACCATCTCGGCCTAAAGCAAATGCAACACGTGTTGAAGAATAAATTGCTGCATTTAAAGCAGATAAAGTGCTTAACAAACCACCAAAAAGAATTACAACAAGGCCTAGACCAGGAATCATCTGTTCTGCGGCAAATAAAAGACCAAGTTCCTCATATTTACTTAGAAATTCAAACGTTTGTAAACCGTCCGGAGCTGTAAATGCGCCCAAAGACACTAATCCGACAAGTAAGTAGATAGGTATGACAATTAATACTGAGAGAATTACTGATTTGGGGATGCTTACCTTGGGGTCGTAAATTTCCTCACCAGTTTGACAAACCACTTCATATCCTTCGAATGCGATGAAAGTAAATCCCATCGCCATAAATATTGTAAAAAATCCCTTGGGAAAGAAGTTATCCATGTTATTTAATGCCTGAGATGGATTTCCAGTCATTATAATTAGTCCAGTAAATATAAAAAATGCTAAAATTAGAATTTTCGCTCCAGAGATCCAAACTTCAGCTTTTCCCATTACTGAGGATCCTAATTGGTTAATCAGTAAGAAGAGTAGAATTATTATAACTGCAATGCCTTTCTCAATAAAAATTATTGACTCGGGAGGTATATGAATTCCAATGTTGTCTAGAAAAGCTACAAAATAAGCTCCAAATCCAAGAGCATAAAGGGACCCAGCAACTGCTGCTGCAAACCAACTCATCCATCCAGAAAAGAAACCTTGAGTTTCTCCAAGTCCTGCACGAGCCCAAATATATCCTCCTCCTGCTTCAGGCATCGCAGAACCCAATTCAGCATAGACCATGGCAATTAGGGTGGCAATAACCCCATTAAATGCAAAAGCAACTAATAAGCCTGGACCTGCAATTCCGGCGGCAATGCCCGTTAAAACAAATATTCCCGCGCCTATCATCGCGCCTACACCCGTCATTGTTGCTTGAGTTACTGTCATATCCCTCGATAAATCAGCTCCAGTTAATACTGAATCTGCACCTTTACTCACTGTTTTTTGTAGTACAAAGCGCTTTCTTCCAAAGAAGAGTACTTGAATGAGTGAATATCCAGCTAATCCAATCACGATAACCATAGCAAGCACTATCAACAAAAAACCCAATAAAAGTTCTTCTGATAGAGCCATTGGTATCACTCATAATTAAAACAAAAATCTCGATCTTAAAGTATTCAGTATGCAGTTTTTTGGGGTAATTATATCAAAAATCAAGAATTATTCAAATTTATACCTAGAATCTGATAAGGCTGACTCCTCGTGTGGAACCCTTGTGTATCCGAAAACTAATATCAGGACGGAGGGCCCGAACATCACGATGTAAACCATTCTTCTGCCAAATATAGGCTTTTATGGCTTGTCCATGCTTATAACCGTGAATTAATCTGACTTCTTCAACACTACTTTCAAAAGCTTCAATAATATCCTCAACAATTTTTGTTTTTGCTTCATATAATGGAATACCATGATAATCAAAAGATAAGAAGGGGTGTTCAGATGTGTATTCCCCTCTTTTTGGGTGTGAATGACCTTTAGAAAATCCAGCCAGACAATTAAGGCTGCAGTATCCCATAAAAGCGTCTTCTGTAAGTTTTCTACCACATTTTTTACAAAAGGTCATTTTTTTCCACAAAGGAGGGGAAAAATCGAAAAGATAATAATTTTCACCGAGACAGACTTCTAATATAGGATGAGTACATTATGGCTCAACAATTACCACGAAGAAATGTTAAATTTGAGGATGTCCCGAGTTTCGCAATATCTGGATTTTTCGGAGGAGTTAATCCTAATGAAGGGAATATCAGCTTCTTTAGCGATCAATTACTTCCCCAATTGGGAGCAAATGGTCAGATTGTATTAGATACAGTGCAACATGAATTTATTGCTAATATCAAGATGAGTCCATTAATATTTAAACGGATGGCAATCTGGATGTCGGAACATGTAAAACGCTATGAAGCTATGCATGGTGAAATTCAAATCGGCAAACAAAAGCAGAAATCTGATTCAACACAGCCACCATATTATGGGTAATGCTGGTTCCTAGGATCTAGTATGATTTTCTATTGCAGGTTCTGGTATCTGATCTCTGATTTCTTTTGCACCTTTTAAGGCTCTCTTCAATAATAGGGGACCTATAATTTCTGCTATCAGTACACTCACCGCGATAATGTCTATTAATTGAATGGCAATATCACTTGCTTCGGGGCTTAATCCGAATAATCGAGTATATGCAAAGGCAGCTAATCCCAATGCAACTCCTGCTTGACTTATAAGCGAAATCGGTAAGTATCTGGTTACTTTTTTGGGCATATCGGAAATTGAAGCAGCCAAGTAAGATCCTGTGGATTTTCCAAATGCCCGTGCAAGGAAATAGAGTAAAATCGCAAAGATTATGGGAGTAAGTAAGAGATTCAGTTCCATTTCGTACCCAACTAGAATGAAAAAGAGTGCAATTAGAGGACTCGCAAGTCTTTCTACTCCTCGTACACAGGATTTATTCTCACATCTCGCTAGAGTAGTAAGGGCAAATCCGAAAACTATACAGCTTAATATAACAGAAAAGTGCAATAGTCCTGCAAGTGAAATGCAGATTAAAACTGAGGGAAATACATACTCTGCTGATTCAGATGCTTTCACACCTTCAATATGGAAAGGTCTTAATGCGAACGCAAGGACAGTGCCAAGAATCAATGAACCTATTACTTCAATAACTATTGGAAAGAATATCTCCAACAGTGTAAGAGCAGAAGGGGAAAAAGTTGATTCAGCATAACTTAAGGCGATATTAAAGAAGATAATTGCCAAAATATCATCAAATGCGACGATGAATAGGATTGTTTGACTAAGTGAACCTTGTGCATTATATTCACGAATCACTTCCGATGTCGCTGCTGGAGCAGTTGCCATAGCAATTGATCCTAATAATAATGACAAAATAAAATCCTGCAATAGGACATTTACTAGAATAGCGACAACAAAAAATGCTCCCAGAGCTTCTCCAATTAAAACCAGAGGTAATCCCCAAGAGGCATCCCTTAACTTGTAAACATCGATATGTGAGCCAATATTATATCCAATAAATCCTAAGGCTCCAGTTGTGATAAGATATATCATCTCTGGTGTAGGTGCAGCAGGAAAACCGACCGCTATTGTGAGACCTCTAATAAGCACCCCAGCTGTTATCAGTCCTAAAACTTGAGGAATTCCACGATTGCCAAGGTTTCTAGCAATAATAAGAGAGAATATGATGACTGCACCTATCTCAAGGACTCCAACTAAAAGTTCTACTTCGTTTACAGATTCTAGTATCATTTTGTTTCTCTAATCCTTATTCACATGAGATTTTTCAAATAAAGGCTGTTTAAATCTTTCTTTAAGTTTGATCCTTTAAGATTATGACAATTTATTTCTCAGAATGAAGATTGAATCTTGCTTAAACATTTTTGTCTCTCGTGGATGATGGGTTGATCGACTTGATGCAGCACGGTTGTCACTTTGGGGTATTGGAATAGACTCCTCCAATGTGAATGCTAATTTTTCAAATAAGTTGAGTAGTCGTTCTTGATTCTCTTTTTTTTTATATCCTGTCCATAGACATAAAAAATGATTTGGTTTAAGAATACGCGAGCATTCGCTTAAACTAGCTTCTAGATTGTTCCAGTAGACGTTACCTCCTTGTCCAGTCCAGCATAACTCTTTCTTGGAAAGGGATTCAGTTTGGAGAAGGTTACTAATAAACTGTGTTCTCTTAGACTTGTTTATACTTCTCCTCTGAATCTGAATGTGTTGGTACTCAACATCCACTTCAATGTATGGAGGAGAAGTAAGGATAAAATCAACTTTATCGTTTGGAATGTCCATTCTATGATTCGAGCTTAAAATTAATTCAGGAGGATATTTTACTGATGATGGTAAGGATGAAACTCCTTCAATCATCTTTTTACACTTACGAATAAACATGGGAATTAGGGAAATTGTTTGAAAATCTTTGCGTTGTTCAAAATCTCTTCTTCCAACGATTTTAGTGACATGGATTAAGGCTAAATTGAAAAAATCCTGAAATTGTAAAGAAAAACTTGTTGTGTTAATGATGGTAGCCAGTAAGTTAATTTCGGTTGAGATAGATTCACCTAAGCACTCTTTGTCAATAGAATCGAGATAGTCATTAATCGGCTTTTTAAAATTCTTTACTAGCTTTAGGAGATCCTCAAGTTTAATCTCTAGTTTCTCTTTAGAAATATACTTCGTTTTTACTCGTGAAATTAGGAGAGCAAACGGATTAATATCATATCCAACAAATCGTCTATTTAGAAGCATTGCTTCCAAACCAGTTGTCCCTCCTCCTACAAAAGGATCACAAATCAGCTCATTCGGAGAAGTGAATGTTTTTATCAGTTCATGAGGTAGGGAAGAGAGAAATTTGGCTGGATAGCTATAAATGGATCGTGTGTAACCAGTCTCGCGAGAGGGAGGAGCAAATTTCCGAAGATGATTGATTTGCTCCTCTGTTAACATTCTTTCTAGTACCCCACTATGTCTTCATCCTCTAATTTCGTTCCCATCATCTTGTATACCCATAATGTATATACTAAGATAAGAGGAAGAGCAATAATTGCTACTATCAACATAACTAATAGTCCAGTATCTGTTGCTGAGGCATTATGAATAGTAAGGTTATAAGCTTCATCAATTGACGAAAATACTAGATTAGGATAAATAGCAACACCTGCTCCTAAAATGCTAAAGGCAATGGAAAGTGCTGACAGAACGAATGTTAATTTTGCGTCTTTTTCATTCCATATGTAGTATGTCGTTAATCCGATAAATACAAATCCGATAATTGGGATTATTAGAAGAATTGGTAGATCAATGTAATTATTTTGAACATGTGGATGAAAAAGCAGACTGATTACGAGGGAACATGATGAGATCACCAAAAAACTCACGATTCCTAGTTTAGCCCATTGGGTTGCTTTTGCTGCTAATTTTTCGGTTGCTCTAACTCGTAAATACACTGCACCATGAGTAATGATCATAGAAAGTGCTAATAGACCAATAATGATTGCATAAGGATTAAAAAAATCAACAAATGAACCAGTGAATTGTTTGTTTGCATCAATAGCAATTCCTTGAACTAAATTTCCAATTAATACTCCGAAAGCAATTGCTGGTCCTAAACTACCAAATATAAAAGCAAAATCAGATACTCTGTGCCATAATGGAGATGGGAATTCCTCTCGAAACTCGATAGAAACCGCTCGTATTATCAAACAGAAGACTACCAATAATAAAGGAATGTAAAATGCGCTAAAAACCGTAGCATAAACATCTGAAAAAGCAGCAAAAAGAATTCCACCAGCAGCAAGTAGCCATACCTCGTTACCATCCCAAAAAGGGGCAATTGATTGAATAATCTCTTTTCTTTCATTTAATGTCATATCTTCATGTTTGTCCTTGGCAAAAATAAACCAAAATCCTACACCTAAATCAAAACCGTCTAAAATTACGTAGACAATTACGATCACAGCTAAAAAGAGAAACCATATTTCTTGTAGAGCAGTCACCCAAGCACCTCCTCTTCTATATTTGTGGATGGGCCCTTCTTAAAAATACGACCCATAACGAGGATCCAGGCAATAAAAAGTACAATATACGTAAGTATATAGGTTAGTAATGAAAAAAGTACTTCTTCTCCTGGTGCTGCAGATGCCATGTCGGCGGTTCTACGTATTCCTTGAATAATCCAAGGTTGACGCCCGCTTTCAGCAGTAATCCAACCTAAATTAATTGCTATTAAGGCTAGTGGTGCAGTTAATACTCCTAATCGAAGGAACCACTTTCTTAAAATGAAAGATTGGTCAGAAAGTCTTTTCTTCCAGAGTAGATATACTCCTAATGCAGCTACACCTACAAGAAACATTCCAATCATAACCATTAGGTGGAAGGGGTAAAATGAAAGCAGTACTGAAGGCCGATCTTCTAGACTAAAGGCATCTAATCCAGTTACAGTAGCATTTGGGTCTCCCCAAGTTAGTAAGCTAAGAAGATACGGGATTCCGATTTCGAAGATAACCTTAGAATCGTCAATGATAGCAAATATGACCAATGGAGCGCCTGATGTTGTCTCAAATAGTCCCTCTTGAGCAGCAAATTTTGCAGGTTGATATGTAGCAACGATTGTAGATTGCCAATGCCCAAAAAAACCTTGTAAAATTGAGAGAAAGATACCTACAACTAATCCCACCTTTAGGGTGTCGTATGTAAATTTATGATGTCGATCCTTAAGTAAATAAAGACAACTGATCGCAATGATGAAGAAAGAACTAGCTATTAAACACGCGTTAACAGTATGAAAGAATCTAGCGAACATAGAAGGAGTGAAGACAACATCCCAAAAGTTTGTAAGGACTGCTTTATCCCCGACAATATCCCATCCCGAACCGGGTGCTCCAGGTTCCCCTGGAGTTTGCATCCAGGAATTAGCAGCTAATATCCAAAATGAGGAGAGAGTTGTTCCAAGAGCAACCATCATTGATGAAAACCAAAGAACTCGATCCGAAATCTTCTTTGTGCGCATTCCTGACAAAATTACTCCCAAAAACACTGATTCTAGAAAAAAGGCAAAAAAGACTTCTAAAAGAATCAAAGTAGCAAAAACTTCACCAGCAAAACGTGAAAATTCAGACCAATTCATCCCAAATTGAAATTCCATTAGCACACCCGTAGGAATCCCTATAGCTACTGTGGTTGCGAATAATTTTATCCAAAACCACGCTTGGTCTTTATAATATTGATCTTTTGACCGAATATATCGTGTTAACAAATAAGCAATATACCAGCTTAATCCGATAGATAATGGGGGGAAAATAAAATGAAACCCAATTGTGATATAGAATTGGAGTTGTGCTAGAACCGTAGGACTGACCATCTGTTTCCATTTCCTTGCGTTTACAAAATTATTTGAATTTTGATATGGAATCTATGTTATGCAGTCCATTCAAAACTTTTACGGGTTATAAAGTAACAAAAGGCTAATTATTCAGAAAGAAGTTAGAAATTCTTATCTAGATTCAATTTAACTCCAAATCATCTGTCAATTTGGCGGATTTATGATGCGTTATACAACTTTGGGGAATAGTGATACAAGCATATCACAGATAGGCCTAGGTACTTGGCAATTTGGATCAAAAGGATGGGGATTCGGTACTGATTTTCACAAAAAAGACGCAATAGCCATTGTCAATAAAGCACTTGAGCTAGGTGTGAATCTCATCGATACAGCAGAAGTATATGGATCAGGTGAGTCGGAAAGAATTGTAGGTCAAGCTTTGAAAGAGCATAAGAGGGAAGATGTTGTTGTGGTCTCCAAGTTCTTACCTACAGCTATACGTCCCTCAGCTGTAAATCGAGCTTTATCTAGGAGCTTAGAGCGCCTTCAAACAGACTATATAGATGTTTATCTGATTCACTGGCCAAATCCTTTACTTCCGTTAGGGGCTACATTAAGTCATATGGAGCGAATGGTAGAAGAGGGACTGATTCGTCATATAGGGATCAGTAATTTTGGATTGAAACGCTTCCAGAATGCCCAATCAAAAATGGAAAAATTCCGTATTGATGTTGATCAGCTCAATTATTCAATGGCCAGACCCAAAGTGAAAGAAGAATTCTTACCATTTGCTGAAAAGCATGAAATCACGGTGATGGCTTATTCACCCTTAGGACAAGGTTTTCTCACTGGTAAATACTCACCCAATAAGACTCCATCAGGAACCCGCCGTACAAATCGATTATTTAGAAGAAAAAACTTGCAAAGAGGGACTCCTTTGCTTAATGAATTAGGAGAAATCGCACATACTCATAATACGACTATGGCTCAAGTTGCGCTCAGTTGGTTGATTCAGAATAAACAAGTTGTTGCAATTCCTGGAGCAAAAAGTATAGAGCAAATTGAAACCAATGTTAAGGCTACTGAGATTAATCTTACTGATTTGGATATTAAAAGACTGAATACTCAAGTTAAAGCGTTTAATCCTAAATTATTCCTTTGAAATCCTACTTTTTCTTTTTTTATGGTATTTACAATCCTTTTTAATTTTTTATAGTCAATTTTCCTTTTTTCCATTTTTGAAAAATTCAAATTCATGCATAATATGAGATAATCTTAAAAATGTAAACTTATTTCTCTCAATTAAAGTAGAAATAATTTTTCAATATTTGAAAAATTTTCTTATTCTTTCTGGTGAATGATATGAGTGAAATACACGAAAAGGATAATCTCAAAGGAATTATAAAGGGTTTCAGACATGAAGTAGGCGTACATTGCACTTCCTCTGCGGTACGTAATGTTTTTGAATTTCATGGGTGGAAAATGAGTGAAGCGATGGTTTTTGGATTGGGTAGTGGAATGACACTTGCATATATAAAATTCCCTCGAATGACACCATTTTTCGGAGGTCGAAACAAGGATTTTATTCCAGATCTATGTAAATCCTTGAACATAAATCTAAATGAATTTACAACAAAAAACGAACAAGAGGGATGGAATCGACTGAAACAGCGTTTGAATAATAATATTCCTTCAGCTATCAATATCGATATGGGTTATTTAATGTACCAAACCGATTTGGCAGATGATTATCATTTTGGTGGGCATACCATAGCCGTTTGTGGTTTAAATCCTGAAAATAATTCAGTTTATGTTACAGATACTCATTTTCCTAATATTCTACAAGTTTCTTACAACGAACTTGCAAAAGGAAGAAATTCTACATTTGATAAATTTATGGCACCAAATAATTTAATATTCGAGTTTACATTTCCTAGTACATTACCTGAACTTTCTACAATAATTGAAGAAATTTTACATAGAACTGGTAATTATCTGTTATCCAAAAGTGGTCGAATGCTCCGACTTATGGGTATTCATACTGGTGTGGCTGGAATAAATACTTTAACTAAAGATCTCGCCAAATGGGTCAAATTATCAGATGAGAAGTTAAAATTTCGCTGTGAACAGCAAGGAGGATTTATTGGTACGAAAACAGTTAATTATGGAACAGGTGGAGGGTTATTTCGGTATCTTTTTACTGAATTTCTTCAGGAATGTTCGAATGAATTAGAAAATGAAGAATTGAAGACCTTATCATCTTTTTATCAAAGTTTGGGAGAAAAATGGGAAATCTGTGCCGACCTTTTCTTCGAGTTAGGAACAAACCATACTAACGAGGAACAGGCAAGAATAATACGTACCACCCAAACGAAGTTGCAAGAAATTAGGGAATTAGAGGAAGAAGGAGCAAGGAAGTTATTAAATTTCAAAATTTAGGGAGATTGATTGAAACGTTATCTGATAAACAATTCCTGATTTTAGGGATGGTTGCTCATCCACCGTTCGATAAAACAGGTATTAGTGGTACAGAATTAAACAGACTAATCGAGAAAAGGAATATTAAACAATGGACTCGACTTTCATTCGCATCGGTATATTATACTCTTAATCAATTAGGGAAAAAGAAGTTTATAAAAGCCAAGAAGGTCGAAGGGTATTCAAACAAGCAAAGTGATGTAGGAGCACCCCAAAAATACTTCATAATTACACCTCGAGGTAGGAGTCTTTTGAAAAAGACGGTACTATATTATTTTCAAAATCTGGATTTGAACTATGAAGAAATGAATTTAGCACTGGCTTCAGCATATGTTTTAAGTAAGAAAGAGTTGCTAAAAATCATTAGAATCCATAATAAACAAATTAAAAAACGTGTGAAGATTGTTCATGGTCGATTCGAGGAAGATAGTGAAGATTTAAAGGGAGAGGAGTTCCCAATCCATGTTTGGGCACTATTTAACTACGCTTTTTATTCTCTAAACTCAAGAAGCAAATTTTTGGATGAATTAATAGGTAAACTAGAACAAGAAATCAAAAGTGAAATGGAAATGAAGAGGTGAAAAAGATAGCAGGTAAGAAAATTGACTTAAAAAAACAGTTTCCGATGTTGTACAATCCTTCAAGAGACCCTCATATAATTGAAATCCCAGATATGTGGTTTTTCATGGTAGATGGTACAGGATACCCAGGAGATAATCCTCTATACCAAGAAGCAATGCAATTATTATATGGGGTCTCCTATACTTTGAAGATGAGTGTTATGAAACCAGCTGGAAATGATTACGTTGTTCTTCCTATCGAAGGGCTTTGGTGGGCTGATGATATGAACGTTTTTACCGAAGAATTTATAGAGAGAAAAGATGAATGGAAGTGGACTTCGATGATTCGAATTCCTGATTTCGTGACAAAAGAACAAATTGAACACGCATTAATTCTCTTTGAAGAGAAAAAAAATCCTGGAAACTTTCATAAAATTCGTTATGAATTATATCGCGAAGGAACTGTGGTTCAGGTTTTACATCTTGGCCCCTTCAGTGAAGAAGGGCCAATTATAGCTAATATGCATCAATTCGCTCTAGACAGCGGGTATGTTTTACATAATAAGCATCATGAAATATATCTTAGTGATCCACGACGGACCAAACCTGAAAAATTACGTACTATTATCCGACAACCAATTAAGAAGAAATGATTAGGTACTCTAGGCCCTGATAGAAAAATATTAAATGGGTGGCTAATTAATTAAGATAGGGAACCTATTTCCCCCAAATATAATGAGGTTGAGTAACGGAATTGACTGAGAAAGTCGAAAAAAATATTTGTCAAAGCTGTGGTCTTTCCAACAAACTTGATGAAAGAGGCACTAAAGCAGATGGAACATTGAGTGACGATTACTGTGATGGATGTATCAAAGATGGGGAATTCATTGAACCTGAAATAACCCTTAAGGAAATGATTGAAAAATCAGTTCCTTCTACTGCAAAATCACGAAATATGACGATGGAAGAAGCAAAATATTATCTTGAAACTCTTCTACCGACTCTCAGACGTTGGCGTTAGCAAATTTGCTCATTCTTTATTATAAGATACGTATTCTTGGAGGTCTTAAATCTTGATTGAAGTAAAAAATCTTGAAACTGGTCTGACATTTACAGACTATGTGCAGGGTATCTTGCCAAACATATCAACTTGGATGATCTGTACAAAACCCTCTATGGAGGAATTAAAAGCAATTCAAAATACCTACAAAATTCCTTGGGAAGACCTAGAGGACTCTTTGGATGTCGATGAGCGACCTAGACTAGAATTGGAACCTGGAAACGATCCTCCTTTTATTAAGTTAGTGTTAAGAGTTCCTTCTGGAGAACAATTCAAGAAAAGTGATTTGTTTCAATCTCGTCAGACCACACTTCCTGCAACAATCTTCATATCAGGAAATCATTTGATTACAATCCAACATCAAGTCATAGAAGCGAAACGAGTGAGAAAACCAATTGGTTCGAGACGTAAGAGATCTAAACCTACTATTCTTGTTCTCCTAGATTGGCTTGAAAGCGTTGTTAAATCATATGAGTTAAGTGTTGATATCATAGATCAAGAGTTAGCATCATTAGAGCAGGTTATATTTAAATCTGTAAAATCTAAATCAATTGAACAGGTTTTTACTCTTTCTAGAGAAGCAACATATTTAGATGCTGCACTTAGAGGTAATGTACGAGCATTTTATCAGCTTCAAAAGGCCCCCGAATTCAAAGAACTACCTGAACTCCTAGATGACTTAGAAGATTTATCGATAGATCTACAACAACAAGCTGATCTTCTACGAATTTATCGTGATCTAATCGAAAGTAGCCTAGACGCTTACGCATCCGTAATTTCAAACAATCAGAATGACTTGATCAAGGTTCTTACATCAATTTCCTTAATTGTTATGGTTCCTACATTACTTGCGAGTCTTTATGGGATGAATGTTGATCTACCATTGGTAAGGGGTGATAGTGATCCTTACGCTTTTTGGATAGTGATTTTTCTTAGTATTGTTCTTATTGTACCGATTTGGTACATCTTACATAAGATTGAGCTCATTTAGAAGATTAAAGAGTCGCAAATCGTATGAAACCCCTTTCTCAAGATCATAAAGACTTGGGAGTTGTATACACACCTGATATACTTGTTCAATATATTTGTAGAACTGCTATCCATGAATATATTATCGAATATATGATTAGAAAGAATAATATCAAGCTTATTGTACAAAATGGCCAGTTGAAGCTGGAAAATCTCTCAAAGGAGATACAAACAACTATTTTAAATTTGATTGAACAGCTGACTATACTTGATCCCGCAGTTGGGACAGGATACTTTCTTCAATCGGCTTTTGAAATTTTGTTTGAAATACACCAGAATTTAGTCAATTTGGGAATACAACAGAAATCGTTTGATCAAATAAGAGAAGAAATTGTGTCAAAAAATCTTTATGGTGTGGATATCTCGAAGAGAGCTGTTAAATTATGTCAGGAGAGATTATTTGCCGTTATTGGCATAAAGGAGTTGAGAATACCTGAAAAAAATCTCGAAACTATGCTTAAACACCATATAAGAGTGGGAAATTCATTAATTGGAAATACTTTCAGCAGAGAAAATAAGGTTTCAATAACTGATTTACCCTATTTTAACTGGGATCAGGAGTTCCCAGATATAGCCCAGAATGGGGGTTTTTCAATCTGTGTGGGAAATCCTCCTTGGAATGTTTTAAAACCATTAGAAAAGGAGTTCTTCTCAAAATTTGATCCTCAATTGTCTAAATATAAACTAGATAAACAGAAAGCCAGAAAAATCATCAATCAGCTGAAAAAAGATCAAACTAAATTTGATGAATGGGGTATTTATGAAACAACCATAAAAAAGCAGTCTGATTATTATCGAAAGACCTATCACTATCAATCAGGAATAATTCAGACTGGGAGTAAGTCGAAAAGGATTAGTGGAGACATTAATCTATATAAATTGTTTCTGGAAAGGATTTTTGTTTTATTAGCAGACAATGGTGCTTGTGGGATTATCGTTCCATCGGGAATTCATAGCGATGCCGGTACAAAGGGATTACGAAGATTATTATTTGAAGAAAACACGGTTAGAAGATTGTATTCATTTGAAAATCGATTAGGTATCTTTCCGTTCATTCATAAATCTTTTAAATTTGATCTCTTGTTTTTTTTAAAAAATCGCAATAAAACTGATGAGTTCCAAACATCCTTTATGCAAAAAACTCCTGAGATCTTGAATGATAAGCAACATGGTTCTCTTACTATTTCTTGGGAGAGGATAAAACGTTTTTCACCAAGTGCTTGGTCCATTATTGAGTTCAAAAATGAATACGATCTACAGATAGCTGGAAAAATGTACCAATATCCAGTACTTTCGGAGGAAGTCCCGAATTTCACGAAGATTTCTTTTTCACGGGAGCTAGATGTTACTATTGATAGTCACTTGTTCAATTCAGGGGGGAACGGTTTTCCTGTATTTGAAGGAAAAATGATTGAACAATTTAACCACCAATTCAAAAAACCTAGATACTGGATTGATCAAAACAGTATAAATTTCAAGTTCGATACTGAGTACTCAGAGTATAAGCATGTAAGAATCGGATTCCGAGCAGTAGCTGCGAGTACAAATAGGCGAACGATGATAGCAACGTTAATACCTGTAAATAGTTGCTGTAGTAATTCAATCATTTTTGTGAAAAACTATAGTAAATCTAATCAACTCCAAATGAGGCAAGAAGAACTTCTTTATATATTAGGGGTTTTTAATAGCTTTGTGTTCGATTATCTCCTTCGTCTCAAAGTCTCTCAGAATTTGAACATGTTTATCATCCGTGATATGCCACTTCCAAGATTTATGGAAAGAAAATGGGAACAAGAAATTATAAATCTAGTAAAAGTATTATACGCAAATATTCCACTTTTCGACATAAAAGTTGGCCAGAATGAGCAGAAATATCTCCATTATTCATATAACGAGAAATTGGCGTTGATAGATGCACTGGTAGCTCATAGTTATCGTTTGAGTTACTCAGAATTAGAATATATATTAGATCAGTTCCATATTCATGATAAACAAAAAGAAATGGCACTAGACGAGCAAAGAAAGAAAATACTTTCCTTTTTCAATAAAGTTGAAGAACCAAATATTTCCAAGAAACTCCAATTTTAACAATGGTATCCCTACAGCATTCTGGAGAGTTAACATTTTTCGTAATCATCGAATAATTATTGGAAGTAGAAATTTGACAGAAACCTTTTGAATTAACTTCTAAAAAAAGGTTATACTTGTTTCAAAATACCTAAGGATATGAGAAAATGGGTTACATAACACTAATGCCAGATAATCCCTTACTATGGAACTTTTTTTTCGGAGTTATTGTTGCTTTGATATATGTACAAGGGATTATACTTCTAATGGAAAGAATGGTCAATAGTGGACGTCTTTCCTCTGATCTGAGTAGAAAAGTCATTCATATTGCAGCAGGATCATTTATCTGGATCTGGTTGTTCATTGATACCTCTGATGGAATTACTTACCTCTTTAACATTGCTGTACCGTTGCTTTTCTTTTTTACATTCTTGTATAAGGGATATCGCGGTTCCCCTGATGATAAAGATGTGAAAACAATGTCCAGGACTGGGGATCCTCGCGAACTTCTGAAAGGGACGCTGTATTTTACAATCATAATGATGATTGCAGGAACAATATTTTTTGGGTCCTATGCTGGAATGTTAATAATGGCAGTATTGGGTTGGGGCGATGGAATCGCTCCGTATATTGGAAAGCGGTATGGAAAGCGGAAATATAAGACTGTTGGAAGAGAAAAATCAATTGAAGGATCTTTGGGATTCTTTTTATTCGCACTAATAGGTTCATTGATCTTTTGGATATTATTAGGAGTACTAGGAGCAGTTGATCCACCAGTGCTCGCAGATCCTGGGGTTGAATTGGTCGAAATTCTAATTGTCATTATTCTTTGCTGTTTTGTAGCAATGCTTGTTGAAGTATTTTCACCTGCGGATTTAGATAATATCTTAGTACCTGCATCGACACTGATTACCCTATTAGTTGTGGATTTTGTACTCTTTCCGGGAGCAACATTTGTTACATTTAGGATTCTTGGAACAGTTCTGTAGGGGCTATTCCCTACTTTATTTTCTTTTTTTTGTGGATTAAATATCCTCAAGTATAGATAAAATCTTCGTAAAGCTTATTGGTTTTACCAGGAATGCTTCTACTCCAATTTCAATGGCGGCATCTTTGATATTCAAATCTGCACTAATGAAAATTATTTTACAGGTAGGAAATTTTGTTAAAATAATTTTAGATGCTTCTAATCCGTTCATTTTAGGCATTCGATGATCCATGAATATTACATCAGGAAGAGTTCCACAGTTTTCTAGAAACTCTATTGCTTCCACCCCATCGGAGGCTTTACCAACTATAGAATGGCCTTTGAGGCTAATAAATTCCTCAAAAAGGGTAACGATGTCTGGATCATCGTCGACAATTATAACTGATGCCATGGTAACTCCTCTATTATTTTTTCTTGCAAATTTTTTCTGCTATAAATCCTTAATTTCATTGATTAGCTTTGAAGCTTCATTGCTCTTTTTCAATATGAGATCAGACTTTTCTTGAGATTTTTGTTCCACAGAGAGCATCTCTGTAGCACTACTAATAATTTGTAAAATATTTGCAATATCGTGGGTCAACGTGTCTTTTAGGAAGTTTTTCTGATATACTATCGCTGAATGTTCGAAATGTATGATTAGAATTACAAATACCAGAGTCAGGACAGTACCCATTCCATAATTCAAAATTATGAGTAAAACATCAGTGGAGTCATACAGGCCATACAATTCTCCAGTGAATATTGTAAAGGAAAGAATAAGAACCTGAAGGGTAACTACGACCCGTAAAAGGATAATCCATTTGTAAGAATTACCTACTTTCAACCTAAATTCTTTTCCGACTAGTGTGTTAAGGATCATTACTACAAAGTATGACAGAAATAGAAATAATGCTGAAATTATACCCACTAACTTGTTTCCACCACTTAAATGGAATAATATCGGAATAATTACCAGTAGGGTAATTATAATGCCCACGGATTTAGGTGGATAGGTTTTGAATATACCAGTTATACTAAAAACAATAAGGAACGCTCCTAGAGTGACAGACATTCCATTTAGAAGCATAAACAATTCAGATAAGAATTGATCACTCGTGAGATGGGCAAAAATTGGGAATAATCCCGCAAAAAACCAGCTAATCCATCCTGACATAAGGAACAAATAGCGATTGTTTCGCAAATCCAAATAAAGGTCAAGAGAAATTAGAAATCCAAAAGCTCTGATGATTGAAAAGACTATTAATCCGAATATCACTAGATTATCCATTGTGTCACAACTAAAGTACTTTTATTAGAGCTTCCTCAGCAGAATCTACCTTTTATTTGTTTATGAATTAGTTGTATAGAGATATTCTTGTTAGAAAGTTCCCCACACTCAAAGGAAAATGCTGCGAAAAGAGGATACAATTAGGAATTATGCTTCTTCATTAGGATAAACCAGTCACCTGTGGAAGAATCAATACTCATTTTGAGAATAGGTTGGTTCATGGTCTCCAAGGCTACTATTATCTCTTTTCGTGAAATTTCCTCTTCCTTCGTCCCAATGAATTTTACAATTTGATTGTTAGTTGTTTTTTTTACCGCTCTACGGGTTTTGATTAGTGGAACTGGACATTTGAATCCTGTAATGTCGACTAAAAGATCTTCTTTCAATTCTGACATTTCTGCGTTTAGCTCTCCAATTCATCAAGGGATCGATCATTTTTCTTAAGATAGTCATGAATTGCACGTTGGACTGCATCAACTGCTAAATTTGAACAGTGCATTTTAGTCTTGGGTAATCCGCCAAGTTCCTCAGCTACTTGTTTCTTTGTTACTTTATATGCTTCTTTAATGTCCATGCCTTTGATAATCATAGTAGTCTTTGAGCTGGTTGCGATCGCTGCGACACAGCCAAATGTCTTCACCTTAACATCCTGAATGATATCCTGATCGTCTATTTTAAGATAAACCCACATGATATCACCACAAACGGGATTTCCGACCTTTCCAATTGCACTTGCGTCTTCAATTTCACCCATATTTTCTGGTTTCAAGAATAAATCCATAACTTCCTTTGTATACATACCCATTTTGTTAATCCTCCGAGTCTTCGTCATCGTGGTGATGGTGGTCTTCTTCGTTATATTCACCACTTTCTTTCATTTCTTTCCATTCACGCATGAAGTCTTGATTCACTGGACTCATAGCACGTAATCTTTCTACGATTTGTACTAGTTGTACAATGAATTCATCAAGTTGTTCTTTTTCGTTATATTTACTTAATCCGAGACGAATTGATCCATGACTTACTTCTGTTGGTAATCCAATTGCTGATAGGACATGACTTGCTTTTAGCTGTTTTGAGGAACATGCAGATCCAGTAGCAACCATGAAATTTAACATGTCAAGATAAAGTAAAATTGATTCCCCTTCAACATAGCTTATGACCGCAGAAAAATGCCCTGGTAAACGTTTATTAGTATTCGATGCTCCAGTAATCGAAAATTCAGTTAAATGTTTTCTAAATAATTCCTGAGTATAATCTCTAAGCTCTGTGATCTTCTTTACCACGTCTGGCGTAAATTGAGTGACTGCTTCTGCAAAACCTACGATTCCTGGTATATTTTCTGTTCCAGCTCTTTTTCTATTCTCTTGGAATCCTCCATCAATCAAAGGACGTAGTCGTTGTCTCTTTTTCAAATATAGAGCACCAACACCCTTTGGACCATGGATAAGATGACTTGCAATGGTTGCCATATCAACAACAGAGGCATCTGTATCGATTTTACAGAAGGAATATGTCATATCAACGTGTAATGGAACATTCTGTTCATGACATATTGTAGCAATCGTGCTGATATCTTCTATTGTCCCTATTTCAACATTACCATGCGGAACTGTAACTAATAAGGGTTTGAGTTTGAGGAGCTTACGTAAATGATCGTGATTGATAAATCCTTCCTTATCAACATCAATAAGCTCTAGATTGAATCCATGATGCTTTACTAAAGATTTTAATGGATCCATTATGGTTGAATGAGAGACTGCAGAGGCTAAAATAAGTTTTGAATCGGGTTTTTCGTTGGCTAAAGCAAAACCTTTCAATGCTGTATTATTAGATTCAGCTTGACCCGAAGTGAAGATAATTTCCGAGGGGTCAACATTTAATTTTTTGGCAATGGTTTCTCTGGCCTTACTAAGGGCTTCTTGGGCTTCCACGCCGAATGAATTTCCATATTCTGAACTGGGTGGGCTAATTACATCGGTGAAAAACGGAATCATCGATTCTAATACGTTATCGTCAACTCTCGTACTTGCATTGTTATCTAGGTAAACTTTCACGTGACTGAACCTCTGATCAAAGATAATTAACTATATTTAATATTGATTAATAACGATTGTTAAAAGGAAATAGAAACAGTCCAGTAACTCAAACTTCATTAATAGAAAAATACATCTCATTCTACAGATTCGATACAAGAATGCGTGGGACTCTTGGCACAGAAAATTTACGTTCAGTTGTTTATAGGTTTTCTTCTTCTCTTAACGTTTTTATTTGCAGTTTATGCCTTTTTTTTAGAACCAACCTCATCCACTCCCCCTCCATCGTCGGATTCTGGTTTTCCTGTAATATATCTTGCTCTGGTAGTTTTAGGTGGAGTAGGGGTTATAACTGCGCTACTCTTAAGGTTAAGACGATGAATGTCTGGATTTAAATCTAAATGGACGGTTATGATAAAGCTTAATTTGAAGAATGGAATGGTAATGTGTAAAGGAGAGGATTACTCTCAGAGATGTTCTATTTTTTTTGTCAGGAATAGTCCCCAAATATACATAGACAAAATACAAACAAGAATTATAAGCGTAGAAGATACTATTACACCTGAAGTAATTGGTACGACTAATGGGGAAGGTATGAGGAAATTAGCAAAAGTCGATAGATGATATTGCAGAGTAAAGGAGTAAAAAATCGCAGGGATAATCCCCACTGAAATTCCACTATATAAGAATTGAGGAAGAATAAAAAAAACAGATAAAGGCACAAGAGATGCTAGTACTGAAGATAAATTGCATTTTTTGATTGAAATATATCCACTGAAGGTAATAGAAGAGAAAACCAGTATATCAATTACTCCTATAACAAACAATTTTAGAATCAGTTCAATTGTTGGCATTATTAGAAAGACTGAGGAAAAAAATACGAAGATAAGTAAAAATCCACAGTTCAATATAACTAATACTCCTATTGTACTCATCATACGTGCTAAATACGGTTTTTGTCTATGGTCTATTGTAGAAATTAATATTGACATCGTCTTATCATCGAGAAGATAGATTCCAATCAGAATAGAATAGACACTTAATGTGAATTGTAGAATGAACGCATACATCCGTGCTAAAAGGTATAGAAGTTCTACTTTGCTAGTGACAGATAAATTTATCCCCGAAAACATTAAATAAAAGTATAGAACTAAAATAAATAGAAATAGAATGGGAAAAATCGATAAAAGAAGTACTGTTGAGCTCATACGTCTCAAATCGAATTTGACGATTTCAAGGATCTTCATAGTACCACCTTTGCTTCATCGAGATCGACAATTCTATCTGAAATTTCTTCTGACCGATCACTGCTTAGATCTGCGAAAATTATTGTAGAACCCTGAGAAGAGAGTCTCTGAATATTATTCATCAAAACAATCGCACTTGACTCATCAAGAGATGAAAATGGTTCATCTAATACAAGTAATTGTGGCTGATCAATCATAGAAGCAATTAATGCTACTTTGTGAAGCATACCTTTCGATAAAGAACCAATAGGTTCATCTCTCCATTTTACCAGACTAAATGATCCAAGAAATTCTTCTAGATGGGAGTCATCTGGATTCCTTTGAAGAATGCTAGAGATTAATCTTAAGAAGGTTGAAATTGTGACATTTGGATAAATAAATGGATTATCTGGACAGTACCCAACCCTTGGCGATAAATTACTAGCATTTTCATCAAATTTGATCCGAATTCGACCTGATGTTGGGTGAATCAAACCAGTGATCAATCTTAGTAAAGTCGATTTACCTGATCCATTTCGTCCTTTTACACAAACGACTTCTCCTTTCACTAATGAAATAGAAAACTTATTTAGTGCTCTTACACGTATCCGAGAAAATCTATTTCCGTAGACCTTTGTAACATTATCGACTTCTAATGTCAGTTTAAGATCCCCCTTCAAGAAATTTATTGGATTTTCTAAAAATCCAAACAAAAATTAGAATAATGGGTAGAATTGTGAACAATGAAGCAAATCCGAGGAAAAAGAATATTGAGGTCAGATCTGTAGTCCCCTCGATTGGATGACTTGTACTTTCCAAATTAACATAAAGCACATGTTGAACAATACCTGGAATGGTGTGTTCTAGAAAGTAACACCTTGCAAACATCAGAATCCCTGTTGATTGATGATAACTGGCATTGGCCCCTAAATCAGAGTATTCTAGATCTGAGAAAAAGTAATCTGCTACGCTAATCTCTTTATAGTTCCATTGAATAAGTCTCGTATTATAGTTTACGGCTAGATAAGACCAAATAAAGACATCAGATTTATTTTCTATTATCTTGGGGGGAATATAAATAGGATTAAAAAATCGTGCTTCTTTTCCGAAGTAATATAGAACTCCAGTAATAATTTCGCCCTGGTAGTCTCCTATTTGAATGGATCTTGTCAAAATATTCTGTGTAAAATTAAGATCTTGTTTACCTTGAATCCAAGCAAGATCAACAATAGCTTCGAGCGTCAGGGCAATAGAAGTTGAATTAGTTTTTTGGAGGTAATTGATTTTAAGAGCACCAACAACCCCTAAAAAATCCCCATTTGGAAGAATTCTCTCGTAATTAACATGGTACTTGAAATTTGAACCCTGCGATGGGGAAAATTGTTGTTCTAAGCCTTGAGAGGAAGCCGAAATTGGAACTATAGAGAAGATGATGAAAGTTGCAAAAATAACCATAGATAAGAAGTGATAGTTAAGATATCTCATTGATTAACCTTTTCTTAAAAAAAATAAAGGGAGTAGACTTAGGAAATTTCCTAAGTGCCTCCTAAGGCCGGGATTCGGATGATATAGTAAACCATTAGTCCTATTAGTTCAATACTTACCACAATTAAAAAGATCAGAAATAAGATAACTGTTTTCGTGACTGGGGTAAATGATCCAGGATCTTCGATTTGATTTAATAAATCGTAAATGTTGGATAGAATGAATATTCCAATAGCCATGATTACTACCACCAATACCAAGAAAAGAACTCCAAATGGGGCTTGAAGCACATAGAATTCCGCATTCAATCGTGCAAATTCTAGGACAAAGAAAAGCATTGCTATTCCTCCTAGGATACCTCCTATCCAGAAAGCGAGCTTAGATAATACAGATGGTTTCAAATATTCGTCTAGCGCCATTTTATGCCCTCCTAAGTAAATAAATTCCTGCAGCCGCAATTGTAAATCCTAAAGCTCCAAATATAAACAATTCAGCGATAAGGATTGTTCCAACTCCTGTTAGCATTCCCAACGCCACGGAATCCATTCCAAATAACGTTGAAACCACGCAGAGAAATCCCAATGTAAAACTAACAATTCGGATAAGGTTATTACCCTCTGATAATCCTTGACTAAAGAACGCGATCGCAAAAACACCTAGACTCGCTGAAAAGAACATGTTATACAATAGGGAATCTAGTTCAACTTCGACACCTTCTGGGACTATTAACGGTCTTATTAAACCCGCTAATACAAGTAGAATTAGCATTGCTACTAATCCTAACATAATTATTCTAACACTTGATTCTACTTTCATTTCTGTTGACATAATCTTCACCCTCAAATGAGATAAAAAATAGGTGACATTCTGCCGTTAGACAACTATTCAATTCAAAAGGATTTCCGTCTTTTAATATAAAGTAATGTACAGAAAAAGTAGGATTTGAAAGATGATGAAAGAAGAATGTTTCTATTCCTCCTATAATTGCTGAATTACTGGTTAAAATTGTTGCCTTATATACTGAGTTTTAAAAAAAGAGGAAAGAGGGTAATAATCCCTCTAGATCCATCCTAGAATTCCAACAAAGAGAATAATCGCGAGAATGTCCACAGTGTATATGACAATCAATGTTAAAATCTGGTTTTTCCGCTCTTTCATGTCATACACCCAAAAAGAAACAACCATAAAATGAAGATAGCCAAAAATGATTATAGGAATAACGCCAAGTAAGCTTGCCTCCCAGAAATCATATACCCATAACAATGCTCCGGCTTCATTCAAAATTACTTCGACAAATACACAGAAAATCGAGTTTCCGATTGCAAATGCCCAGCGATTAGGAATCTTGAGCGGGATTTTGAGTGGTGATAAATCAAACTTAAAATTCTTATCCTCCGGTAACATTTTCGTGAAAGCGATCCCTGCCATAGCGAACATCATGCTAATTTCAATATTTAGTCCAACGAAGATTAGGAATCCAGTTTCCCCACCACAGGTCCAAAATGCCTGATAATCAGTGAAGTACATTATTAATGCATTCCATATTTCATTGAACCAATCCATCCCCCAAAAAGCGAGACCTGCAAATACTCTATTCCAATTTTGTTTCTCAATCTCTACTGCATACATATAAACAACAATAGCAAATAGAGGTATAAGGTACCATTTAAAATCTTCTGGCCACATACGTAAGATCGCTAATGCGGCTTCTGAATCGGGCGTGGGTGCCATTTTAACTATCTCCTTTAATATATAATAATTTAGACTGTTTAATCGAGTTTTCGTTTAAATCTTTGGTATAGAGGTTGGATAATGAAGGAGTTATCATTTGATTAGTATAATATCCTGAAAAGTAAGGTTATTAGATAAGGAAATAAAATGTGGTTACATACCGAGATGGGTTAAGAAAGAAAAATGGCCACCGAAAAAACTAGCTATGATGAAGCAATCCTACGTCTGGATTCACATGATTATTCAGAAGAGACATTCATGGACATAGAGTTTGAATGTCTAGCGAATGACAGTTCTTCTGAAGAAATTACTTACGGTGTAGCCCCATTCCATCAGATCCCCATCACAGACAAAAAAAATTCTACCATTCGAATGTTATTAATTTGGGTGAACCTTACAAATCAAAAAAATGTTGAATTAGCTAATAAATTGGGAAAAGGAGACAGAATTTTAATAAAAAAGCCGATAGTTCCCAAAGAAGGGGGGTATGCGAGAGATCAATTCGGAAATCTCGTTTTTTGGGTCGGTCACCCAAGTAATAATTCACTACACACCAATACAGAAATTATATTAGTTTCAAGTATAAAAGAGACATGTTCAATCTGTAGACACATGATTCAGGAAGAGGAAGATCGGATCTATTGCCCAACTTGTCAGAATCCATTTCATTTACCACATTTTGCTGAATCCTTAAAAGTGACAGGTAAGTGTCCAATATGTGCTACTAAAAGCACATTGAGTGAAATTATGGAAAGTAATGTCGCAGAATCGTTTGATTTTTCAAAAATCATCACACTCAAGAAATTTCCATTTATACGAAGAACAACCCAGTTTTACATAAAAGATAATCCAGAATCAGCAAATTATGGAATATTCTTATTACAAGAACTGGAAGAGAGTCAATTGAAGGAGAAAATGAAGAAAATTCAGACTTATATCAATACTCGAACTGGTTCCAAGCCAAAAATTGCATCAAGGGCGGGCCAAACCTTTTTGATTATTCCTTATCAAAATACAATCGCCTTAGATATTTTAGAAAAATTATTATTACAGTTTGAACAAACCACAGGTTAAAAATAAAATTTCATTTAATTTCAAAACTGAATTTTTTTTAAGTCTAAGAGCATTTTGATAAAAACTGAGGGTATTTATGGAAAGTACTCAGAATTCAAAGAATCAAGTTTCTAAGAAAAAACCTTTCTATTTGGTAACAACTGACATAGGAATGGGCTTCTCGGTATTTTTATTTGTTATTGGCCATACTAGCTTATGGTGGGATCATACTCTGGATACTCAGTGGCCAAATCTTCCAATTGAAGCATGGTTACTCCTAATTGTAGCATTCCTAGTTCCCCCTGGATTTCTTTTCTGGTATACATTTAATTCCGCAAACTCCCTTTTGCGTCGAAAAACCGATACAGAACGGAAAGAAAGTCGTCAAAGACTTCTAAAAAGAACAATTATATTCTTCTGTGTAGCCGAATTTGGAGAATTGGTAACTGCCATCTTCCTAGGAAAACCAATATTAAATTACTTAGTTACATGGGAACTATTTCATATGTTTTCATTTTCTACTATCTTTATTCTAATAATCTTTGAATTAGCTTGGGTAATTGAAAGAAAAGGGTTGAAAGACTATAAAAAAGCCGCTATAATAGAACTTCTCTTTGTCATTGGCGTAGTCTTAGGAATCTATCTCATTTTCCATGATTATACTCAAATTAGGACTATTGCACATGCTTCAGATCTCACAGTTGCTTCGATTTTTGAGCGAATTCTTCTAGATTTTGGTCAAGCCCCGATTATTCCATATTTAGTATTTTCTGCGACTGGAGGACTTCTTGCGGTATATCTCAATTTGCCAAATGCTAACAAGTCCACAATTCCTCAAAAAGCTATTCCAGTCTTTATAATAGGAGCAGTATCTTTTATTATAGGATTAATATTACTTAATGTCGAAATTTACACCTCTCCCCCTGTTCAGTCACCTATCTCATCGAATTTGGTTTTTATTTCGATAGGATTCCATCTGATTTCGGTTACAGGAGGGGTGATATTATTAGATTTAGATACACTTTATGGGGTACCTAAAATCAATAAATTTATCCTCCCCCTCGTATTAATTAGTAAGATTAGCTTAACAGTTTATCTTCTCCACAACCTAGCCTATGGGATCCCACCTGAATCAGATCTTGTGCAAACTTTGATTCCAACATTACCAATATCTATGTTTGTAGGGCTTCTTTACGCTTTATTCTGGGTGTTTCTTGCATTAATATGGCAGAAGGCTGGATTTAGATTTAGTATTGAATGGATAATTGTCAATATGCAGAGGAAGAAATGGCGTTGGTGGATTGATTAAGCCAAAGTAACTAAGAATAGCTATCCCTTACAATCTCATACAGTATATTCGCTTTAAATATTCCTTGGTCTAGAATCTCTACAAACCTATTCTTTGGAATCTTATCGTGTGAAATAAGGTCGACCAATGAAAAATCCTTGGTTTGGGTTATATGTTCAGAAAAAGAGTCGATTTGTAATATATAGAATTTTTTAATGCATTTTTCTTGAAAGATTTGATGTGTAAATTCTATGACTTCGTTCCGTTGATGTGGGTCCCAGATATAAAATGTGTCTAGAATGTTATGCGATATAAATAGTCGTCCATCACTTTTACCCTGTATTTTTTTTAGTAAATCGTATAATTGAGAACAGATAATACATTGTTCGTTTTTATGATCAGTAGTGCCGATTAAGAAACTTGCTGTATGAGTATTAAGCATATTATGAATTCTTGCAGTAATATTATTCTTATTATTAAGACTCCATGTATTTTGAGCAAACAGTAATAGACTAAGATGAGTACTTGTCTTTCTGGAGCGTTTACCCATAACAGGTAGATAATGATGAACGTTTATATGAGTTTGGTGAGGGCATTCTAAGAAGAATCACTTGCAAAGAATTCATCTGCAAGTTCTTCCACCCCTAGAACTCTAAAGGAGGATCTAACTGTCTTTTTCACGTGAGAGATTCCAAAATTAACGATATATTTAAACACAGATTCGCTCTCGATTATTCCTTCTTCGATTGCCATAATTCAGGTATATGAAAATCAACACTCTATAAGAAATGGTCTGAAACAATCTTCAGCAATCTTTGTATAAAGGGAGATTGACGAAAAACGAATTCTTGAAAGGTTATTCTGACGATTGGTGGGAGGAATGAATTAATCTTGGATTTTGGAATGAACTGATTTATGATTTAGGCATAATCTACGGATAGGCCTAATTATGTTATGAAATAATTAAATAAATTCTTTTTTTCTACATCTCGAGCGGTTTAGAGTGAATTAAAGAGGTTTTCAAGCTTAGAACTTGATTTTGCTGAAGCATCTTTCCAACTTGATATGAGTTCGATGGTTTTTTCTGTTTCTTTAGTTGGAATATCCTCAATCTGAACACTATCCATCAACGCGATAATTCCCAAGTAATCTATTAGTTCCTCAAAATCTTCACAATTGAACCACAGGACATCCTGAAAACGATTAATATTAATATATGTACTAACTTCGGGATTGGACAGAATTTTCCTTAGAATAAAGGCGGGATTATCAAAGTCCATATCTTTATACCAGTTTTGATGTCTAACAAGAATTTTAACCAAACTGAGAATTGAATTACTTTCTTTAGTTGTGAGAGTAGATTTTGAATCCAATTGATCTCTAAGTGTATGCCCTAAGTGCCACTCATCTAGAAGAGACCGACTTCTGATAGAAGAATCCTCTTTTTTCCTGTTTTTACCCAGATCTTTTAGAATAATCCAAGCATAAACAATAGCCAAGTCTTCAAGACTTAAACTGCTGATTCTCTTTAATTGAGTTCTTGAAAGAGATTCTTGTTTATTCAATACTCTTAAACGCATCAAATATCCAAAAACTCTCTCACAATTGGACTTACTAATTAATTTTTTTTCTGATTCACTAAGATAGGTACTAGCATAATTTAAAACTTGGATGAAGTATTCTTGGAATTCTTCGAAGGTTTTAGTGAAAACTTCTTCTAAATGCTTGTCGCTTAGTGCAATTATTGCTTCATTCAACACTGATAGTATCTCAGAATTGTATATTAAGCGAAAAGCTTTTAATAAATGCTCATATATCAATTCTACCTTTGCTTCCTCGATTTTAGGGACTCCTCGTCCCGCAAGGAAGCGATTTAGATGAGAAAGGTGTTTCCACTTGTTGTCAGTTACTTCTCGAAATTCCACAAGAGCCATGGATTGGTAACCACTAAGAATAACATGAAATCCATTCTCAAGGACATCTGATGATCGTCTAATGTATTCCAAACCAGAAAATTGGTCTTTGAATATCCAAAACCTCTCTTCAAAATTTGAAAGTAACAACGAATCTCCTAATGAATGTTGTTGTAGTTGATTTGTACGTTTATCAAGTTTAGCTGATGATGTTTTTATCCAACCCGCGGTTCCGTTGAGACTATTATTGTATATGATCAGCGCTCTTTCTGTTTCAGACCCATTAGAGTAACAAAATACGTTTTCATCCACATAACCCTCAGTAGTATATAGGTCAAAAAGACAAAAATTGGTCACATCCGAGAATAAATACCGTTTTTTGATTAATGGTACTATAACTCGTTCATGGTGCTGAAGGAGGCCCCCATCAATTTCTTCCTCCCAATATGCTCTTCGATATTCCATTCCATATTTTTCTTCAAAACCCTCCATCTGACCGTGGCCAAACATTGGCAAACCTGGTAGCGTAACTAAAAGCATACATATTCCGAAGTATTTTTCTCCTTTTCCGAATTGTTTAGCTGCTGTTTCTTCATCAGGATTATTCATAAAATTAACAAATCGTTTCAGGATTTGAGGGTCAAATTCTAAAGTATTTTTGATAACAGACCGATATTTGGCGTTATCTTCATCGCGAATCATGTTCATAAAAGCCGAATTATACACTCTATGCATTCCTAAGGTTCTTACAAAGAATCCTTCTAAGAGCCAAAATGCTTCAGCCAATAATAAAGTATCGGGCATTTCTTGGTTAATACGATCAACAACTTCACGCCAAAATTCTTGAGGTATAGCTTTATGGAACTCCTCGTTTGTTATTCCCATGCCTGCCCTTGAAGGTATATCTCCTCCGCTTCCTGGTGGAGGAAACCATAATCGCTGGAAGTGCTTCTTTGTGAGGGTCATTGCCGCATCGAAACGGATAATAGGAAATTGTCTCGCTACATGTAAAATGGTTTGAATAACAGCTTCACGAACTTCAGATAAAAGGTAGTTTAATTGCGCAGTATCGTTCCATGGCATACTGGTACCGTCATTACCGTGATAAATATATTTAGTCGCATTTGTACGGAAATCTACTCGTTTAAATGTAACTGCTGCGTCTGTACGCGAAAAATAATGATCCTCAAGATATATACCAATATTTGGATCACTTGATAAACTTTCACCAGAATAAGTATATGAAGGAAATGGGGGGTGATCGAGGGAAATATACCATTCGGGGTGTTCTCGAACCCATTTCGAATCTATGCCAGTATGATTCGGAACCATATCTGAAGCCAGTCGGATTCCTCTATTTTGTGTACGCTCTTTCAATTTCTTAAATGCTCTCTCACCACCTAGATCGTCTGCAATTACATAGTCATAAAGACTATAAGCTGATGCCTCTGCCTCGGGATTTCCACACCAATGTTTTACTGATTTTGATGCTGGACTCCTTTCCCATAGACCGATCAACCACAAAGCATTAAATCCCCAAGAAGCTATCTGATCTAATTCCTCATCAGGAATTTGATCAAGATGACGTATCTCGCGCTGATATTTCTTTGATAATTGATCCAGCCAAACATATGTAGTCTTAGCTATCATCATTACGGTTGGCATCCAGTCTTTATCGGGTGTGTACCGTTCTTCGAGACCTTCGCCGTAATCAATAGCTTGTGCTTCACCTGGTCCAGGTCCTCGTATCTTTTCTTCTTCAGCAAATATATCTAGAGCATATAATAATCGGTAATACATTGATGGATCAAGAAATGATCCCCATTCTTTTGTTATGTATTCTAATTGATCTTTTATTGAATAAGGGAATTCGGTAACAGGTTTTTGAAGTAATTGAAGGAGAGGTAAGTTCTCTGGACCAGTAACCTCGTGATTTATGAAAAAATCATCAAATTTTGTAATAATTTCGTGATAAGTTGTTGATTTCTCGAGATTCTCATCATCGAATAATTCTAAGTGCTTTGAGAATGAAGGGTTATTATTATTCAACCAAATGTGGATAAGTTCTTCTAGAATGATTTCCTTATTTGGTCTTCCCTGTGTTGATCCTTCAATATATGATTCAACTTCTATCTCGCCTAAATAGACATCGGGAGGTGGAAATTCTTCAACAAATGTTTTCATAAGAAAATCAAGGTCATCAGTATTCAAATCCTGAGAAAGTTCCATGAAGAGAGTTTCATATACCTCTGGATCGAGTTTTTCTTTATACTGGGTAATAATCTCATGTGATATCTCATTTATCAATCCTATACCATTAATTTCAGATGCACGTGCAGCTTGTTCTGGAAAATTCAGTAGATCCTTTTTTTCATTAATTGATTCAACAAATAATCTGACTAAATAAATTTCTGGAAAAGTAACATAACCCTCTTGAGTGTTAAAGAAATCCTCGGGAAATTTATATTTCTCTCTTGCACTTAACGATAGTCTCATCTGGAAATCACACTTCAATGATAATTCAATTAGTAGTAAATAAACTGAAAGGAAAATATCTAATTTTTATCAATAGGTGGAAAGATATTAGAGAATATAATTACTATTCTCCAAGTTGGTAACTACAAATATACTATTTGGCTTATCGCAGGATGTTAATTACCTTCATAAATTCACGTACACGCTCTCGATCAACGTTCTTCCAAGTGTCACCGTCAAATTTTAAGCTAGTCCCAACAATAGCTCCATCAGCTATTTCTAATTGCTTCAAAATATTATCTTTACGTGCACCTGTGTTTACTATGACATCTGCTCCCAAAGAATTATCTTTAACTGTCCTTAGTTCTTCCAGTTTGGTTTCCATACCAGTCATTGATCTTGAAACACATATTGCATCAGCAATTCTGACAAATACTGCTCCTTTAGCTATAAGTGATAGTGATCTTCTATCCAAAGGATGAGCAAATTCTGTGTTAACAATACTAAATATTTTTACATCACATGCTTCAATAGCTTTTTTATACCGTAAAGCTTCCGCTCCGGGCGCGCTAAAAAACCCCATATCACCTGCAAAGGCCCCAGTGAAAACACCCCGAACAAATTTCGCTTGGGTTGCCTTTCCAACAGATAAGGCCGAGACAGGATCCCACATGATATCAACTCCGAAGGGGATATCAATATCAGGTTTTAACTCACCAATGGCGGCAGACATTGCTGCAACAATTACGGGATCAACACCGTTCGCATAAGGACGATCACCTTCATTGCAGAATAGAAGTCCATCAATTCCACCTTCCTGCAAAGCATAAATGTCTTGCCTGGCACTTGATATAATATGTTCCATACCTTCTTCATTATTATATTCAGGAGTGTGAGGTAAGGGGGGAAAATGAACCATTCCGATAATTGGTTTGGTGACCTCAAATATATCTTCTAAACAGGTCATGTTAATTCAAATCCATGTAGAATTTCAATACGAATTTTTGAAGAGAAATTCAAACAAATACTTCTTTTCTTGAGATTATTTCTTATATATTTTGACCAATATAGATATCTAGTTGGATATTAGATGAAATATCTTCAGTGGTTACTATTTATCACTTAACTGCAAATTCCTCAAAAAACTTTGAAATTGAGCAAGAAATCTTCATAATAATTGAAAAGGGCATAAAAGACATTTTATTTACGAAAATTAATATATCAAAATTCATTAGTGTGTGCTAGAGAAGAATAATTTCTAGGTAGTTGATTGTAATGGATATTACACTCGATATTGTTGCTCTTGCGGTTTTTGTCATTTGTATTATCATCTATGGAATTATGATTGTTTACGGACTTAAACATCCAGATATTTCAAGAAAGGGATCATTAAACCTAATTTTCGAACAATATGTGGATGAGAGAGTTAAAGATTCCCCATTAATTGCAGTTCAAGCCTCTCGAAACTTGATTATGGCAAACTCAGCTTTTCTTTCGGCATTACTAGTATTATTAGGATTACTGCTAGCTTTTTATCCTGATATATTTGCTGAAGGAACGATTTCTGATAGTAGTATCTCCATTGGATTTCTTCAATTAATCGTGATGGTAACTGTTATTGTTTTTTGCCTTTTCAATTTTGTTCTGGCTATTAGAATGCATGTTCGATTTACTCTACTAATTTCATCTCATCCAGAAAAAATTAATATCTGTGGAATTACTGGATTACAATTTACCAAAAATACATTAATTAGTGCTCAAAATCATTGGTCATTTGGGCTTCGTGGGCTGTTCTATTTGATTACAGTAATGGCGTGGTTAGCAGATCCAATTTTGTTTCTTATCGGTGCAGTTGGAGTGACTGCTTATCTAATATTTTTCGAGGACATTTTTGATAAAAAACTTTCTGAGACTCCCTGTGAGGAGGAACTCTCCATAAATGATTAATTTGAGCTAAAAATTATGTTTTGGCGGGAGAATGGACTTTTTCCTTCGGCGTGTAAGAGGTTGGAAAATTCTTCCAATAAAGTCTAGTCCACCAAGATAGATCATTGAAGGATTTTCAATTAACCTTCTTCTAAGATAAGCAATTGCGCATCTCCATTCTATAGTAAAAGGAACGTATAATCGAACAGTATAACCTCTTTCTATTAATTCCCGTTGTATTCTATCTCTAGGAACTCCTAGAAGAAACTGGAATTCTGCGCTATCATTGCCTAAACCTCGTTTTTCAACCTCCTCAAGTGAACGAATGATGCACTTGTGATCGTGGGTAGCAATATCAACTTTATGTCCATTATCTAACAATAGACTGGTATACTCAACAATTTTTTCCTTCATTACACTTTTTTTAGTGTGCGCAATGCTCTTATCTTCATTGTATACTCCGATACACATGCGTACACGCGCATTAAGCCCAGAAAGGCCTATTATATCATCTTTCGTACGGAATAACCGACTTTGTAGAACAGTTCCAAATTCATACTTAGGTTTCAAGGTCTTATAAAGTTCAAGTGTAGCATCGGTATATTGAGAATCCTCCATATCTAAAGTTACGGTGATATTCTGCTTAGATGCACTTTTAAGAATTAGTTCAAAATTTGAAAGACATAAATTACGATCAATATCTAGACCAAGACTTGTGGGTTTTAAAGAGATATGCTTTGGAAAGGTTTCTTCTTTGAGTTTTTCGATAAGTGAAACATAAATTTGGACAATTTTGTCAACTTCCTCCTGATTAGTAACTTCCTCACCAAGCATGTCAATTGTTGAAGCGATTTTATGATCTTGCCATATATCTCGTGCTTTTTTGATACCACAATCTATACCTACTCCAGCAACATAAGCCCGAGCAAAGAATTTAACCAAAAATGATGGAAGAAAATTTACGAAGAAGGCTTTCACTATTAATTCCCAGCAATATCTTTTGATTTTGCGTTCAAAACATCTAGTCTTTTAATCCTATCTACCCAAATATGGTGTGGCTATTTTCTAACTGTTCAAGCTGGAAGGAGGTCATCTATAACCTATTCTCATGGTACAACATCACAATTTGCCAATGAAAATAGGTTTTTCAGAATATGTTCAAATCTGATTCTGTTGAAAAGACCACTTTAATATTTCCTGTTACGGAATCCCTTGATAATAATTATTGTTGTGACAAGAATTAAGATTGGCAAATTGAAAGATACATCTGAGTTAGTAGTCGAATTTTCCTCTTCTGATGTAGTAGTGGAATCCGAAGTATGGGTTTCTGTAGTAGTTGAAGTACTAGTAATTGTTATTGAGCTCGTTTCTTCAACTATAGTAGTAATATGCAATGTTACAATTTGTTTTACCCAACGAGGACTCATTGTGAGAATAGACTCATTATTATCGCCAATAAAGGCCAATCTGAGAGGACCTTCATCATTTGATATTGGAACATCGTTTTCTTCATACGCAAGGATAGGGATGACCGTTGTTGCTAGGGTATTATTTTCATCATTAAATGCTCTTATTCCTCCATATATCTCATCACGCGTCATAAAAATCGAATAATCATCAATAGCAATGGCACTTACATTAAAATCATCATCTCCAATTAGAGACGATAAAAATAACGGTAGATGAATCCCTTTCCATTTTGAAGCAGGAACAATTGTGCCTGTAGTTCTTTGGTATCCACCCCATCCAGTTACAGTAGGTAGTTCATTTTTTATTTGCGTTTCATCATATGAACCAACAAAATCTCCCTCTACTGTGAGTTGTAAGGCTGTGATGACTGCAGAATTCGATAGAACATTGGCACTTATAAAAACGAACCCTAACAAGACAAAAAAGACAGATTGTTTAACAAAAGACCCAGTTTTCATGTTTTATTAATTGAATTGATGAATGTTAAATATTTACGGCTAGTTTCCTTTGGTCAAAGCTTATTCATATTTGAGAATATGTGTTTTGTAGAATTCTACCAAGTAATTTGGGATTTCTTCGTCCTTAAAATGTTTAGCGAGTTTTTCTGCAAGTGCAGAGGAGTATTTTCGACCAATTCCAAATTTTGTTATCATTTCTCGGGTGATTGTTTTATCAGAGATGCCGCGATTTCTCTTTTTTGTAATGTATTCTAGTATTTCCGATAAAGAAGGAAGTATTTTGTCTTTTTCCTTTAGTAGTCGTAAGAATATTTTAGGATTGTTCAAAAAGAGGGACTCAATACATTCTTCCCTTAATGAAAAAAAATCTCCTTCCATATGGAAGACATCGAACCAATTCTGTTTTAGCTTCTCATATGTCTTAGTTTCAACGATGTCACCATCTGTGATGGCTAATGCTCTACTTCGGACAAATTTGCTTTTTAATAATTCGATTGATAATACATATTTCATATTTGTCCATCCTCCAACCCCAACATAAGAAACTCGAACTTTTGGTAACTCTGGAAGCCTACGACATATTTTATCTTCAAATACTCGGAAAACACGGGAATCTGTTCTTCCTTCGACAAACACAACAATATCTGAACCAAGAGAATCAGATGGTCTAATTCCTAGGAGCTTTACAATTTTCTTCATTGATTTACGGCCTTTTATGCGCTCGATATTTGTCCAACCATTTCGTAATTCAACTAAATGAGCATGGCCTATTAATAGCCGAGAAGAATGAGTTGAAAAGAAAAATTGACGTGTTTGTGCATAGGATTCTAGTTTTCTTGCCAGTCCTCGTTCCCCTCTAGGATGTAGAAAGAGGCCTGGATTATCAAGTATGATAATTTGCCCATTAGCGGGATCAGACGTTAACAGATTTGCGAGTGCAATCAATCTGATGGTTCCACCTGAGATTCGCCATAACGGACTCGAGAAACTCCTTTCAATTGTGACATCGATTTGCGGATTACCATCAGAAGAAGATCCTCCCACATGAAAAACAAATTCTTGGTCAATGACATCCTTTAAGAAATTCTCGATTGATGTGATTGAATGATGATCTCTCCCTTGGAGAATATTTAACAAATCATTATGTAAGTCTTTATATTCAATATCCATATCATGGAATCGTCGAATGAATGTCATCCCTATAGAATCACGAATCATAGGAACTGGAACATCCACTGATTCATATTTTATTACTTCTTCAGAGCGAAGCTTCAGGAGTAGGGATTCGGAGATAAATTCAAGAAAACCAGGATTCAGTGTTAAATTGAATTCCAAAGAGCAAATCTCGGTTAGATCAACAATAGAACTTAAATCATCAAGGAAAATTTCATAAACATCAAATGGATTGACTATCTTATATTTAAATGCTGTCTGAATAAAATTTTGCTTTAAAAACTCATTTTCTTTCCAAGGGAGTAATCCCTGCCTCTTTTTTAGGAGGAAATCAAATAATCCAAAGATATGATTGGTATCGAGGTAAGATAAAATACTTCGGTCGAAATCCTCTGTTATCGGAGTAGTTTCTGCTTGAAATTGACGTTGTTGACTATAAGTACGAATTTGTGGATCCCAAAATACAGATATCCCATCTAGGATATTTGTTTTACCAGAATTATGCCCTCCTATAAAACAATTTAGTCTTTGAAGATTATCGAGTGTAAGAGAGGTAATACTACGGAAATTCTTCAGTTTTACTTTCGAGAGGAACATGGTATCACGAGAAGTGAGAAATCTTAGTTCTGAATACTTTCATTAGTTCTTATAGCATTGGAAGAATGCAATTTAGTGCTTACACAATTGAATAATGTTCTTTATACATTAAAAAGTGTTTCTAAACAGGAGAAAAGTAGAATCATACTTAGTGAGGACTTTAACTAGTCTTTCTGATGAGTTCGACCTTGAGGGCAACCTTTTAGGTAAAGCTATGAAAATGGTAATTTACTCGCTATAGGAGTAGTTACTAAGCAAGGATTCTCAGTCTATGCCATACTTTACGCGCGATGGTTATCAAGTGTTTTATGAGGAAGTGGGTGAGGGACCCCCCGTTGTATTTATTCACGGATACTTAGGAAGTTCACGATCCCATTGGGGAAAACAACTTGATGATCCTAAGTTAAATTCAAAATATAACCTTATTGCACCAGATTTAAGAGGCTTTGCGAAGTCAAGCTTGGGAAAATTTGTTGAAAAAAATAAAACAACTGATCTCCTTTTAGATATTGATTATCTACTAAATGAGGTTCTCAAACTTAAGATGAAACCAGTTTTAATTGGTTATTCTGTTGGGGCAGCATTGTGTATGGAACATTGTCTTGAAAATCCTGAGAACGTAAGCGGATTAGTATTGCTTGGTCCTCGTCCATTTCTTCACAAAACAACTCGATCGTGGAACTTTTTAGCTAAAGAAAAACGGACTGAGGAAAAAAAGAAAAGCGCAAGCTCCTTTACTTGGTCAATTGTGAAACGATTTCAGAAAGCCTTTACTTACTTAGCAACGGTGATCCAAAAAAGGCGAAATAAAGACTATTTACAACAACTAGAGGAGCTTAAAGTACCCATCCTAATGATCTATAGCTTGAAGGATACGGTAACCCCTCGTCTAGTTTTTGATACAATGAAAGAATATTTTCCTGATCATGCTCAGTATTATGTGTATGATGGGGATCATGGATTTGCTAATGAGTATACAGAAGAGTTTAATGACTTATTACTGGAATTTCTAAGTAAAATTGAGGATTATTGAGAAAACTAAGAATGGAGTTCTCTAATTCTTCCTGATTGATTTCATCTATTCATTCAACAACTTGGTACGTTTTCTCTCTTCATAGCAGTTTTTACATTGTTTTTCATGAGAACAAAACGTAAGGATCTAGGGTAGTTAATCTATCCTAGATTAATTCTTTTTCTTGTAAAGTTTCCAATAACAACCAGGGATCATCTGTGAAGATACCATCTATTTTAATATTAATTAACCATTCCATCGAAGGGCGATCATTAATAGTCCAAACATGAACAGCGATGTTTCTATTATGAGCATCTTTAACAAAATTCCGAGTTACTACTCTTCTCCCGTTATAATGAATAGGAACTTGAAGAGCAAAGTATTTCGGTATAATAAATTTGTTGATTCGGATTTTATGACGAATTAAGAAATTCTTTACTTCCTTAGGAGACGCAGCAGTTGGAACATTAGGGAGGAGTTTTCTTAATCGGGTGATTTGGTCATGATGGAAAGACCCAACAAGGATACTATCTTCTCGTTGGAATTCTTGAATTAATTCTGTTAACAAATGTGGAGCTTTGGGGTCCTCATTCTTAATATCTAAATTAAATTTCATGTCTGGAAACAATTGAAATGCTTGACGGAGGGTTACTACACGCCAATTTTTTGCCCGGGCTGGGAATGTTTTACCTTGATCCAACGTAAAACGATAACCGAGATCCACCTCTTCCAGAAGTTGGTCAAGAGTGTAATCAATTATCCGACCTGAAACATTAGTGGTACGATCTAATGTCTCATCATGGAATAAAATTAATTCGTGATCTTTTGTCATTCTAATATCAGTTTCAATATAATCAATCTCTAGGAGGCTAGCGTTTTTTAATGCCAATAAAGAATTTTCTGGAGAGACAGTTTGGTCACCACGATGTGCCATAACAAGGGGTCGAGTTGGGGAACGAAATGGATTAAAATCTGAAGTGACCATATCTAAAAGTTAATGTACTCCCCTTTAAAATCTGACTAAATTACTAACGAGTAGTGCTAAGAAGAGTTTGATAATGTTCTAGTTCATTCTTAAATGCAGCTTCACTCGTTTTTTTAAGTTCCATTCGATCGGAATCTGAAAGTTTCAAAAACATCTCTTCCTCATACGTATTCCAGTTTGGAAAATCTATATTCTTTAATCCAGAAACTTCCTCATGGCTCCACCAGATTGCATTCAAATTTTTGATCTTTGATGCAGCCTGATAGTAATCAAGAGTCGAATCAGGAAAGTAGATCGGTTTGTAAAAACTTTTACATGGTTGGGGTGTCCCAGTCATCCAATGAATGTCGTTTCCTGAGGTAGAAAGCTGCGAAACCATCGATGCAGTGCTTCTAAAACCACCATGCATGCAGATTCCTGATTCACAGTTCCTAAGTAAACGCATCATGGTGAGTGGGGTTATCTTCCCACGTTCTTTACGCATCGAGTCACGTCCGATCCCTTCACGGGAATAGGAACTAGGTTCTCTCCAGTGTAATCCAAAAGTCTTAGCAAAATCAAATTCGTCTGAGGCATTATATAGGTCTTTTTGAAGAGCATAATCTTTGATTCCTTCCGCAGCTAGATCAAAGTCTTTCCGAATAGACAAGCTATTTGATATATTTCTTGTGTGTTCTTTTACTCGTTCAGCTACCCACCATCTACCTGCTGTTTCCAAAACCCAAGCTTCGGATCGATCTGCAATTAGAAACGAATTATGATAATCGAGTGAGGAATCATTTTCCCCACAGGCCCCGCCTTGCCCATATCTTTCTAATAATTCAACGATGGTTTCCTGCGCATTGATTGCGCTGGTAGATCTTTCTAATGCGAGACGAAGAAGATCCATACCTAATAATGCAGGTGATCCTAAAGGTTCACGTGTCCAAACAGCTTCGTTACCAATAACTACACCACACTCATTTGCACCCATCTCTGCCCCAAACATCCAAAGTGGTTGGGAGAGTAATACAGCATATGTTGATTCAGCTTGTGGAATCTTTATGTAAGTACACTGAACTTCTGATTCATTAGTTTGCTTTTGCGATGGATAAAACATGATATTTTGGATTTCAGAATAAGGACGATCACTATTTTTCCCAAAAATTATATTTCCAGCAGAGGTTGCTTCAGATAACGCGATAAATGTATCACACATTCGACATCAATTATATTGTCGTGATAGTATTGAAGAAGGTTTTCCTTGATTAGTCACTGTTGTTGTTTTCACGATTGACTGCCAGAGATTCTGCTGATAATTGCTCTACCTGAGAAAATGGTGTAAATAACCAGGCATATATTAAAAGAAGTGTACCTCCGACCGCAAATACTCCAAGAATTAATACTAATCCAAATAATTCAGCTAAGAATCCACCTAGAAGAATACCTACTGGAGCTGAAATCTGTGCAATTGTTCGACGTACAGAGTAGACTCTTCCTAATATATCTTTTGGTACAACCTTCGCCCAGATAGTTTCACTCGATACATTTGCCAATGGAAGAACAAATCCTGTAATAAGCAATCCTAAACCCAATACATAGAAATTGCTTATAGGAGAGAGAACCATTACGTAAATTCCAATATAACCTGTAAATAAACCTACTGCTACCCCCTTGGCATTATTGTGAAACCCTTTCCATGAACTCATCAATAACGAACCAAGTAACATTCCAATTTGTTGCATAGCTAGAACAAATGCCAGATTATCTTCATTTCCCTGATGGACTTCTGAAACCAGAACTGGTATTTGAGAAAAAATAGGGCCTAAGAAGAAATTTACTCCTGTAAAAACTGCGAGTAGTGCTAATAAACCATTTGTAGATCTAATAAAAGAGATTCCCTCGTTGAATTCCTCTTTGAAAGATGATTTCTCTCTATCTGCTGGTTTTTCTCGTTTCACTCTTGGTATGGAAACAAGAAATGTTGGAATTATTGCTATTAGGAAAGTTATTACGTCTAACCAAAAAAGATCACGTATTGAAACATAATTTAGGGCAAAAGCACCAATGACTGGACCAATTATCTGAATACCACCATTTACGAGAAAATTGATTCCATTTACTCTACTGAGATGGTTTTGAGGAACCATGATTGGTAAAAGTGTATCAACTGCTGCTGTATGAAATGCTCCAAAGATTCCCGAAATAATGCTCATCCCAAAAATAATTGCGACAAGTTCATCATCAGAAAAAATCAAGTTAAAATTAATCTCTGGAATGGAAATTCCCGCAAATGCTCCAATTAAAACAATAGTAAGAAGAGCTTGAACAAAATCTACGAAAATTATAATTTTTTTCCGATCCCAACGGTCTACAAACACACCAGATATCGGAGTTACAAGAATGAATGGTGCAAAAGCAAAAAAAGCAGCTAGAGCAAGAATGAATGGACTTCCTGTCTTCACAGTTAAATACCAAATTATACCAAACCGTACGATATTGGAGCCAAGAATCGAGACCCATTGCCCAGAAAGAAAAAAGAAGTAGCTTTTCAAGTATTCTACAGAATTCGATTTAGTAGTAGTTTCCAAAATGCTTCCTCACTTTCGTTGTATTAAGATTGATCCAAAATGAATCAATATGGTTCTAAATTTAGTCTTCTTACGAAGGTAGGTTATTTGCTGACTGTATATATAAGTAATAGATGATAGGGGCAAAATTTCTGTCAAAGATAGGTTAAAAAAGAAAACTATGATTCTAACATTGAAAGGTGAGTAATCATTGACATTTTCCGTAGTAGCTTTTGATGCAAATACTGGGGAGCTAGGGGTAGCTGTACAAAGTAAATTTATCTGTGTAGGAGCCATCGTTCCATGGGCAAAAGTAGAAATAGGAGCTATTGCAACTCAAGCAATGGCAAACGTTTCTTACGGACCGAATGGATTAAAGTTGTTAGCTCAGGGATTAGGAGCTAAAGACGTTCTACAAAAATTGATCAGTGAAGATGAAGAAAAAGAACATCGTCAATTAGCAGTTATAGATACAAAAGGGGGAGTAGCAGCTCACACTGGTAAGGAGTGTTTTGAATGGGCGGGTCATATCGTCGGTGATTCTTATAGCGTCCAGGGAAACATTCTAATAAGCGAAGACACCGTTGAAACGATGTCAAAAGCCTACGAAACAGCCAAAGGAGATATTTCGAATAAATTATTGGCAAGTCTTAGTGCTGGTGGACAAGAAGGAATGGGTGATCGTCGTGGGAAACAATCAGCTTCGCTCCTTGTTGTGCGAGAAGGGGGCAGTTATGGTGGATATACAGACCGTTTAGTTGATATCCGGGTAGACGAACACACGGAACCAATTAAAGAATTACGACGGATTTTTGACCTTTATGATATGATTTTTCTTACACGAGAAGCACCAGAGAATCTCCTTCAAATTGATGGTGACGTTGAGACTAATATCAGATCAATTTTAATGGATCTAGGTTATCTAGAAGACTCTTCCAGTAGTGGTTGGGGTAAAAATGAGCAGAACGCCTTAGAAGCGTGGTTTGGGATTAATAATTTTGAGAATAAATGGAATTCAGAAACAAAAATCTGGAAATCTGTATATGATTTTATGATAACAGAAAAAGGGACTCCAGCCATTTCACTGAGAAAAATGTCAGAATTATAAACCGTGGTAATTCCTTAAATCTATCAAGCTGTTACGTGATAATTCGTCCACTTTTGGATGTTACTAAAACAGTGTGTTCTGCTTGACTTACTAATCCGCCCGTTTTCTCAATAAGTGGTCTATATCCATGAAATTTATCCTCAGCTAACACTACTCCTAGATCTGATGGGAATTTAACTTTTTCTTTTTGTAAATACCGAGCTGCACTACGGAGAGAAAAAGGTACCTTGCCAAATCGGTTTATTAGATGTTTTCCTACTTGAGATTTGGGATTTCCCCTTGCAGAGAAGATTAATGGGGGCCTTGGCGCATCTTCTACATAGCCTGAGTTAAGACCTTTCCCGTTGGTGGCAAAGGGTTCTATTGCTAAGATCATACCAGGTTTAAGCTTGGCCCGTTTAGCAAATGGCATTGATTTTACACTAGGTATAGAAAGGCCCGCGTGTAAGCGTCCTTTAGCGAGTTCGTGTCCAGTTAAATTGGCAATGGGTTTAAATCCAAAGGATTCGATAGTTTCCTGTATCGCGATTCCAATCTCATTAACTCGTAACCCAGGTTTAATTATCTCTGTGGCCGCGTTTAAAGCCTCTTTTGATGCTTTGATTAAACGGGAATGTTTTCCATCCAAAGTAAAGGTACGGGCAGTATCAGATAGCATTCCATTAACGTTTGCGCCAATATCTATCTTGACAAGAGATTTTTTGGCAAAAATCCTTTTTTCATTAATTGCTGCAGAATCATGAGCAGCGCAATCATCCACTGAAATGTTGGGAGGAAACGCAAGATCCGCTTTTTTGGTAATCATTGATTCTATCAAGTCATAGAGCTTCGCTATTTCTAGACCTGGTTGGATTACCTTTTCAATTTGATCTAATGTCAGATGAGCAATTTTTCCCGCTAATTGTAAATCGTGTAACTCAGATTTGGACCAAGACATAATATTTACACCAGATCTAGATATATAAGCCTTTTTATGATACCATTCAAATTTTCTATGTTCTGATTTAGGATATTCATTGGAAATTACGTATATGTAGTGTGAAAAATCTTACAAAAAAGCCTAATTATCGAGATCGATAACGTTTGATAATTTGTAAACCTAGAATCCATATAATTGTAGTAAAAAATGCATAACCTGAAGTAATCATGGGAGGAAATGTTGTAGTTGTAGTGGGCTGTAATATACTTGATGAAGTTGTTGTAGTAGTGGTAACATTACTAGTTTCAAATTCGGAGATTATCCATTCAAGAATTGCAGAATAACTTTGAACTCCCTCTTTACGATTTTCCAAAGTTCCTGAATATCCAATGAACCCTAATGTTGGAATAGAAGTGATTGAGAGGTTTTTAGAAATTTCTCGTTGTATATCACGACCTACAGTCCAACTCATGTTGTTATTAGCTTTAAACTCAGATAAAGTACTAATAGAGTCACTAGGATCAACAGAAATTGAAATGATAGTGATATTAGAAAATAGATCATGAATTTTGTTTAATTCAATCTCTTGGATAACACAAGGTTGACACCAAGTAGCAAAGAAGTCTAAAATTATTGGTTCTCCTTCATAGTCAGATAACATAACATTTGTTGAGTTCAATAGTTGGAATTCAAAATTTAGTGCTGGATCAAAAGATGTACAAGCAATACTCCGTGAACTATATGAAATCTCCATCGTCAATCCTACTAAGAGAGAAAGAACGAGGAATAAACTAGTTTTCTTCAAATTGTTGAACCGTAAACACCTTTGTGAAAGGATTACTAATCCTTTATTATTTTCAAAAGAGATACTCTCACTTTGGAACCTTTAAGGTAAACTTGATAGAAAACTTTATACTAAGGAGTATTAGACTGCCCTTTCACATTTATACAAATAATATTAAGAATGTGCATAAATGACGGATGAAAATTCCTCTTCTTCTGTGATAGAGAAATCAAAACAACATACCACACCATTCATTCCATTAGAATTGATTTTACCAATTACAGCTATTGGAACATTTATGTCTGCAATGGATGGTTCCATAGTTAATGTTTCACTAGTTACCGTTGCGGAAAAACTAGGTACAGATATGGATGGAATTCGTTTAATAGTTATTGTGTATTTATTAGTCATTTCATGCTTTATCGGAATCGCAGGAATGCTGGGAGATAATTATGGGCGAAAAAAAATATTTCAATTAGGGATGGGATTATTCGTAATTGGATCTTTACTTTGCGCGGGATCGAGTTCATTAGAGATGTTGGTAGTATCTAGGGCCATACAAGCAATCGGTGGGGCCGGTTTAACTGCTAATGGGCTTGCATTGATAATAACGTATGTTGATCCAAAAATTCGGGGACGGGCAATCGGCTTAAATTCTTTAGTTGTTGCTTCAGCGTTATCGACTGGTCCTGTGTTGGGAGGTTTTCTATCACAATATATTGGATGGGAGAGTATTTTTCTGATTAATCTACCGATAGGGTTGATGGGACTTTTTCTAGTTGACCGTCAAATCCCAGAAACACCTCGTAAACAGGATATAAAAATAGATTATCTAGGTATGCTAGTATTTATACTGACTGCTTTCTCTTTTGTTGGTGGAGTACTACTAGTCTTCAAGGATAGTCTCATCGGTGGATTCTTAATAATTTTAGCTATAATTCTTGCAATTATATTCGTTTCATGGGAAGTACGAAATCCTAAACCCATGATTTCCGTAAAAATTATGAGAGATAGAACGATCTTAACAGGAGTTATTTCCTCTTTTCTTTGTTATATGGTCTACTATGGTATGGTTTTCCTTTTACCTTTCTTTTATCAAGAAGTCTTAGATTTTTCACAATCTCGAACTGGACTTTTCATGATTGTACCGCCAGTAGCAATGGCATTGATGGGGCCTATCGCAGGCCTATTTGCTGAAAAAGTAGATATACGAAAATTGGCCTCATTTGGAGCATTGATGCTTAGCATTTTTGTTTGTCTTCTTGCCTTAACACTTGAAATACATTTAATTGTCATCGTTTCATTTGTAGCGTTATCAGCAGGAGCTTTAACTACATTTACAGTATCCAATGGAACCTCGGTTATGAATGCAGCCCCTAAAAAGGATGTGAGCGTTGTTTCAGGCCTGATAGGATTATCTCGCAACATCGGGTTTACTCTTGGAACAACCCTAACATCGGCTTTCTTTAGCTATTTTTACTTGTATAATAATCCAAATGAAATAACCACAGGTTCAATTTTTACTTCAAGTTATTACCAAAGTCTAGAATCCACATATTTGATTTTTGCTTTTCTAGCGTTGGTTGGAGCTGGAATTTCACTCCTAAGAAGGTCTCATGAAGTAAAAGAATAGAACAGATCAGATTAATATATATCAGAATGATTTTACTATTAAATACAACCCTTTTTATATAAAGACCAGTATGAATCAAATACTGAAAAGGTGTAATAATGATGACTTGCCCCCACTTTGATTCAGATAATGATATGTGTAAGGAACTAGGTCAAAAATTCTATACAGGAATGCAAAAGCCTTGTCTGGACTTAGATGATCCAGCTCAGTGTCAGATCCTTCTAATGCGCGGATAAGACTACCCTGTTCTTTTTTCTTCGAGAATATTTGTATCTATATAGCTTATGATCCATATAATCATTGGACATTATTTTTCCAACATTTTTAATATATCTTCTTCAAGAAGTAGACGGTAAATAAACTCTATATTGTCATATGAGATTTCTGGATAAGTAACATTTAATAAAAGGAAAATATCTTCAAGAGACCTCTTTCCATTTACTAGATTTAAGAATTCTAAAACTATTCCACCCCAATATTTTTGGGAAATCGGATCAAATTTCTTTTGATTTTCTGAGGAACGGTTCATTGGCCTTAAACGTTTGTATGATATAGGACCAGAGTAATTTCTTTGTAATATAATTTGACTAGTACTACTTTGAGAACTCTCATCGACGTTTAAACCCATATCTTGCTGATTAAGAAACTTTAAATGATTATCAACCATATTTGTGAAATGCTCGATGTTTTTGTGAAGAAATTCAGTTTCTCCTATCGTTAGTACACTCTGAAGCATTTTTATTGCATACTCTGAAAAAAGCTCTCGTTGTCGTTCTTGTTGGATTTGAGATAGGCGCTTTCCCTTTTGTGAATCATGCTTGAGATTCGTTAGTACCTCAATAATTCCTGAGAAGATATGGGGTAAAACCGTTTGTAATGTATGTACTGAGGGGTTGGATAGAAAATAAGCAACGACACTAGCTATAACTCCAGCACTTTGACATTCCAATGGTTCGACTTTATCCATACTATCAGCACTCGAATGGTGGTATGGATCGTCATGTCCAAACATTACACTTGGAATAGAGAAATACCCGTCATTGAAAATGAGATGATCACTGCCCCCAGCGAAAGGTTGAATGTCGTATCTCATTTGGTATGTCCACCCGTCTCGTTCAAATTTCTGCTTATTAACATAATCCGAAACAGTTTTTATTATTCCTAGTAAACAAGATGGGGTAGATAGACTTGGTGAACTTATCGATAGGGGTGTACCAACCGTAAGTGGGGACTCCCCTACCATATCAAGGTTTAAAACTGAGATGATCTTTCTCTTCCCATCTTTCCTCGCTTGATCATAGTCAGCGAGCCATGGAATAGTTCCAGAAAACTCTGGTACCCACAAAAAACGTAGAGTGCGTTTTGGTGAAGAAATTTGATTTGTATTAATCATCCTTGTTAAGCTTAATACACTTTCAAGCAGGGTGGCGCTTCCAGAAGTATTGTCATTCGCACCTGGAGAAGGATGACATAGATGAGCTATTAGGACAATTTCTTCCTTAGGAATTTCAGTTCCCTTTATCACAGCTTCAAGTACATGTAATTTCCCCTCGTCAACCGAAAAGGCCGCATCAATTTTGAAATGAAGCTTAACATCTTTTCCATTTTTCAAATATTGTTGTAACTCTCGAGCTTGTTTGTGAGAAATTGAAAAACCAGAAGTAACATCTTCTAAATTTTCCGCTACTGGCCAAAATCCATCATACTGAACGGTTGAGTCACCAATCTGAGCAGCTCGATTCAAGTTTGGATGCAGAAGTAGTCCTTTAACATCATGTTTAGCAGCATATGAGAATATTCTACGAGTGCTTTCGGTAATTAAAGCAATTTTACCTGATGCCTCTTTATAATCTGAGGGATTATCACCTCTTCCTATATCTACTAAGTATGCTTCAAAATCAGCTGCTTTAGAATGAGTGATAACACTCATTGGATGATCCATAAATCGGCAAAGTTGTTTTTTGACTGGTTCTGTTATCCAACATTCACCTGATATTATATTCCAAGATATTGGTGAAACCCAACCCCATTTATCCCATTTTCCATTTGCTGGGTATTCTAAAATTTGTGAAGAAATTCCATTGGTAATCAAAATAGATTGGATAAACTTAGCACTTTCATAAAATCCCATTGAACCTTGGATTCGGTGATATTGGGAAATTTGGGATATGTTATTCAAGATTGATTGGCTAGAAAACTCATTTGTGAACATTTCGACTAATTGAGAAAATTGCATAATTCATGTCTCATTTTCTTTGATTTTCTTCCTCACGGGAGAGATTGGAATGAGAGTTTAAACCTATACCAGAATTTTAAAAAATTAATTCGATTTAGAGAAATGAAAAAGGTGGATATAATGAGTGAAAGTTTTCTTCCCCGTGCAATTAAAGCAAAGATTCTTCGCGAAAAACATGAACAATTACCAAGAATTATGACAGATAATGACATTGATTGCTGGCTAATATTTGTACGGGAAACTTCTACTACTCCTGACTCAAGTATGAACTTTGTTGTAGGTTCAGAGGTTGTAGCACAGTCCGCGTTCATTTTTTACTTGAGAGCAGGCCAGTTGTTCAAAACTGCAATTGTAGGAAATTTTGATGCTGACACTGAGAGGGGTAAGGGTTTGTGGGATGAAGTTATTCCTTATGAACTTGGGATTGATCCTTTATTAAGAAATAAGTTGCATGATATTAATCCTAAACAGATTGCATTGAATTATTCGACTGATGACTACTCTTGCGATGGATTAACCCATGGAATGTACCTTGTCCTCACAAAAATTGCTCCAGAATTTGTTTCCCGATTTGTAAGTGCACAACCTATTATTAATGCAATTCGAAGTAATAAATCTGAAACAGAACTTGGGATTATTAAGGAGGCTTGTCGGATTACAGAAGAAATTAATGATCAAATTACATCTACTCTTGCTATTGGCCAACGTGAAACAGATATTCAAGCTCGCTTTCATCAAGAAGTGAGTAAACGGGGACTAGGATTTTCTTGGCAAAGGGAACAGAATCCCGCGATTGATGCTGGAGTAGGAAAGGATTTCGGCCATGTCTTACCTCAAGATCATTATCTTACTACACAAGGGCATACACTTCACAACGATTTTGGGATCAAAATTCATGGTTACTGTTCTGATTTACAACGTATGTGGTTTTTTGGAAAAGAAAGTGAATTACCACATGAATTACGACATGCAATGGATGTCGTCCTAGAAGCAATCCAACGTGCTGCGAAGGCAATAAAACCAGGATTACAGGGGTATGAAGTAGATAAAGTAGCACGAGAATATATTATCGAACAGGGATATGAGGAATATAAGCATGGATTAGGACATCAAGTTGGAATTATGGCACACGATGGTGGTGGTATGCTGGGGCCTTTATGGCCACGTTATGGTAATAGTCCACGACAAATAATAGAGGAGGGGCAGGTATTCACAATAGAACCTAATGTAAAAACGAAGAATCATGGGATGGTTTCTATGGAAGAAATGGTTGTCGTTACAGCGACTGGTTGTGAATTTCTAGTAGAACCACGGAAAGATTTCATTTATATTTATTCAGATTAAGTAGAAGGATTTCTCTTGGAATTTGAGACTCAATCATTGACGAAGTCAATTCGAAATACACTGGAGGGTACGTTCGTTAAAACTACTGATGGTTATATCCATTATCAACTAAAGGGAGAAGGCGAATGTATAGTCCTCGTTCATGGAATGACTACTCCGTTCTTTGTTTGGAATCCAACCTTCGATTTTTTAGTTGAACATGGGTTTAAAGTTCTAAGATATGACCTTTTTGGCCGAGGATATTCAGATCGGGTAAACCAGAGATATGATGTAGATTTGTTTGATCGACAGTTGAATGAATTATTGAATTCATTAGAATTATCGAGTCAAAAAGTTTCATTAATTGGATTGTCCTTAGGAGGAGGGATATGCGCAAATTTTGTCAATCGGCACAAGGAATTAATAAAGAAAGTATGTCTAATTGATCCCGTCCATCCTGCTGGATTGCCTCAAACAATGAAATTGTTGCGAATTCCCATTTTAAACAGACTGATCAAGAGATTTGTAGGGAAAAAGATTCTCTTCGGAAGTCTGGAAAATAATTTCGCTAATTATAGAAATTTCCCACACTTTAAGGAAGAATTCACTAAACAATTGAAATTCAAAGGGTATTCAAATGCGATTATATCTACTATGGTTCATTATGATTATAGAAGTTTGAATCAAGTCTATAATAACATCGGAAAATTAAATATCCCGATCTGTTTGTTTTGGGGAGAAGATGATATAGTGGTTCCTTATAAGATAAATGAAAAATTTCGTACTGCAATCCCTGACATTATTTTTCATCCGATCAAAGAAGCAGGGCATTTATCCCATCATGAGAAACCAGAAATTGTGAATCCCCTTCTTTTATCGTTCCTAAAGCAATAAAACTAAGTCTTCGATTGTTAGCTTAAGTCAACAGCTCTCTCAATATACTCTAAACTTTGATGTCTAAAATAAGTATTATACAACTGGGCGTAGACTCCATCTGGATTAGCCATTAGCTCATCGTGGTTTCCTTCTTCTACAATTTTCCCATGATCGAGAACCACGATTCGATCAACGTGACGTACAGTCCATAATCTATGGGCAATTATTATCGAAGTTCTCCCTTTTATGGTTTTCTCTAATGCATCTTGGATTCTAGTCTCAGTGAATGGATCTACTGATGCTGTAGCTTCATCTAGAACCAGAATAGAGGGGTTTTCAAGTAAAACCCTCGCAAGTGCCACTAATTGGCGTTGTCCCATTGAGAGAAGAGACCCACGTTCTCGAATATTAGTGTTCAATCCCTCTGGTAGATCATCTACCCAATCTGACCCTCCAGCTTGTTCCAATGCCCACCGAACGTCATCTGTCGTTGCTCCTGCTTTAGCATATTTCACATTGTTTTCAAGCGTGTCACCCCAAAGAAATGGTACTTGGTGAATGATACCGACATGCTGTCTATATTCTTTCAGGTTATAATTTCTAATACTTATCCCATCAACAAGAATGTCACCCGATTGGTATTCATAGAATCGAGCAAGGAGCTTTGCAAGACTAGATTTCCCAGCTCCAGTGTGTCCAACAATAGCGAGGGATTCTCCTGATTTAATGTTTAAAGAAAAGCCATCAAATACTTTTACTCCTGAAATAGTATCTTTTTCTTTCTTAGAGGGTTTTTCTTTGTCAAGAACATCTTTTCCTTCAACATATGAGAAATCTAAATCCTTGAAGATTATTTCACCTTGAATGTCTCTAGCATTAATTTCATCATTTTGTTTAACCGCAGGGGGAGTATCAATGAGAGCAAAAATTCTTTCAGCAGCAGATAGACCAGATTGAAAACTTGGCCAGAAAGAGGCAATAGTAAAGAGGGGGAAGAAAAACAATTGGAGAGCTTGAAGAAAAAGATAAAAATCTGCGGCAGTAAGATTATTATCGAGAGTAGCAGTACCTCCAAAAACAATTAATAATGCTAAGGCAATACCTTGGACAGTTGACAATGCAGGAAAAATAATATTCAGTAAATACGCTCTTCTAAGATTAGCTTCATAGGATTGTTTATTCACTACTTTAAATTTCCCAAATAGTTTTGTTTCTTGTCGAAAAGTCTTAGCAATTTGAATACCTGTAAAAGATTCTTGTACGAATGCATTTACAACCGCCAAAGCACGTTGACCAGTAAGAGTTAATCGTCTTGCAGCTTTTCGGAATGAGAGTGCGATAATGAAGATAAAAGGGACAAGGAGGAGGACGATAAGTGTGAGCTCAACATTTATGAGAAGCATCACACCAAACATGATGCCTACAAGTAGAATCGATGAAGCAGTTTGACTTAATTGATTTGCTGTTTGTCCAAAATCTCTGGAATCGGTATTAATTCTAGAAACGATTTTTCCAGTAGGATATTTATCATAAAACGACATATCATGATTGAGGACAGAAACATTCACATCTTTCCTCAAATCCAGAACTGTATCACCAATAACTATTGCACTCAGAGTTTGTCGATAATAGTTGAATACCCATCCCAAGGTGTTTAAAATCAATGTTATCAGTATTAGAAATATAATGTATAGTCGTTGTTGTTCAATATCCTCTGCAAGTTCTAACTGGAGAATTGCCTCTCTTGAAAGTACAGGAATTAACGCGCTAACTAAGCTTTGTGCAAATAGAAAAGCTGTAACGATAAGCAGTAATTTCTTATACGGATTAAAATAAGCTAAGACCCTACGTACTAAATCACGATCTCTATATGATCGATCATATTCCTCCGCTCCTAACCCAATTCCGAAACCCATCTATTTCTCCTCCTCCAATAACTTCTCTTCATCTAGATTGAACCTTTTTACAAATATCTTTCGATATTCTTCAGATGTTCTTAAGAGGTTATCATGCGAACCTTTAGCTATTATTTGTCCCTTTCTCATAACCAGGATTAAATCTGCCCACCTAATTTGACTTAATCGATGAGTAATTAGAAATGTCGTGCGTCCATATAGAATCCGTCTCATGGCTTTTTGGATTCTATCTTCTGTATCGCTATCAATTGCACTAGTTGAATCATCTAATATAAGAATTCGTGGATCAGTGAGGAATGCTCGGGCTATAGCTATTCGCTGACGTTGTCCCCCACTTAATTGTACTCCTCGTTCACCGACCTCACTTTCGTATTTTTGTGGTAATTGCTCAATAAATTCGTCTGCTTGAGCCTCACGAGCTACACGCTGGATTTCTTCCGTTGAACTAGTCCGACCAAAGGAAATATTTTCCGAAATTTTGTCTGAAAACAGGAAAGTATCCTGTTCAATATAGGAAATTTGACTTCTCAGAGATTGTAGACTCCAATTCTTAACATCTATATTATCAATCAGAATACGTCCTTCATTCGGATCATATAATCTCGAAAGAAACTTAGTTATGGTTGTTTTACCTGATCCAGTTGTACCTACAATTGCTACAGTCTGTCCAGGTGCAACAACTAAACTTATATTCTCCAAAACCTTTTTATTAGACCCTGGATACGCAAAAGATACATTTTCAAATACAACTTTCCCCTCAATCGTTTTCTCAACCCCTGTTAAATTTTCATCTATTTCTGATTCTTTAGTCATGATATCAAGTAAACGATCAGCTCCGGATATGGCCAAGCGTATCAATGCAAAAACCCAAATAGAAATGAAGGTTGGAAATCGGAGATTTGAGATCAAACCCACATAAGAAATGATAGCTCCTAAGGTCATCCTTCCTTCAATATACAAAAGAATTCCATGACCTAGAGCTACCGTGATAGCCAATCCAATCAATAAAAGTGGAATATATTTTGCCATTATTCTTCCTTGTTCAACAAACGCATCTCGATATCCTTTAGCATTTGTGAAGTATCGATTCAACTCATAATATTCAGTAGTACTTCCTTTAACTACTTCAATTCCTGATAGAGTTTCATTCAAAACCGCATTCATTGCTCCAAATTCAGTACGGAGTTGATTCGCAACAGGATCCAGTTTCCTCGTATATCCCCGTAAGGTTACAACAAATAGGATCGTAAAAATGATTGGAGTGGTTAAAAGCTCTATAGGATAAAAGAGCGCTACAAACATTATCGGGATTATCAATCGCATAACGGCCTCGAATAATAATGATAATCCAGGAGAGACCATAAAATTTAACATTCTAACGTCATTTGTAGCACGAGCCATAATATCTCCTATTCGCTGGGATTCATGGAAAGATTGACTTTTTCCGAGCAAACTAACGTAAAATTCATGGCGGGTATCTTTTTCGATTCTTTGGGCAAGGTTTTCTCTCGTCAAACTTGTCAGGAGGCTTAAGAGAGGTGAACTCACTGCAAAAACAAAAAACAACAGTGCGTAGAGTATCAGATTAGTCCTAATCCCATCAGAAAATTCATCTATTGCTACACCAATTAAAACCATTAAGCCAGATCCAAGTAATGACGAAAGAATCGTTCCAAGAAAGACGAAAATTACTATTAACTTATTAGGACCAGCAAGAAGATGGGCAATGATCCACCTTCGAGAACTCGTACGAACACGAGAAAATTTATCCTCTTCTGGAGAGAATTCTGCTTTTGTTCTATCGGTGGTTGATTTTGAGACTGTCTCTTGCATTTGATATGGTATCCCTGAAAATTGAGTGAGGAAATGCAGTATTATACTTTCTTGAGAGCTAAAAATGCTTTTTGTATCTCAAAGCAAGTAATCTGATGGTTTGAGAATTCCTAGATATTTCTTTTTCCCGTCCTATCTTAGATCAAAAAAAGTAGAGGAGGAAAATTCCCCCTCACATAAAATGACCTGTCTATTGTGGGGATAAAATCAAGTAAGGAGTATCAATTTCCTTAATAAATTCCTTGGCATCTTCAATATCATTGTAATGCATAGGGATAACGTAATCGAGTTCAGAAGATGTCTTCAAATAATCCACAATACCAACACCGTAATCCATGTTATAAATTGGAACTAATGCAATATCTGTGACAATGGATTGCAATTCAGGTATATTTTCAGTATCTCCAGGATGGAAAATACGAAGATCTCCGAAATTAATATTTACACCAACTAGATTGAAATCCTTCATATGTGTAGTACTCGTTATTGTATAACTGGGGACAAAATCTAACTCAATTCCTTTGATGATGAAATTTTCGTACGGAAGAACATCATGCTTCGTAAAAGAGCTGTTAAATTCCTCAAAATATACATTACAGAATTCAGGGTAAAAAAATTCTGTTATTGAAGGGAATGCGATTTTTGTCATATCCTCTATGGAGAGATGGTCAGAATGATGATGAGTAACAATGATGATATCAGCAGGTTCAATCTGATTGAGACTTATATTAACAGGATCAATAAAGATTGTAAGATCTTCTGTCTTAAATTTAAAACCCACACCTCCACACCACGTGATGTTAACTCCATTTTGGAACAAAAAATCATGTTTTGTTAACTTTTCATTGTTATCTTGGTTGTTTAAAATGATTAAGACGGTGAAAGAGGTTATGACGATTCCAAACACTAATATTAGGGGAATTACTTGTGAACGAACCATTTTCCATCTCTTGGAAAGATACATCATGTGTATTAATAAGCTTCAATTGGTGCAAAATGAGGGCTTGTACCTCCAAAAAAATCCTTAAATATCCATTACAGCAGTTGGAGTAATTAAGGCTCTAATCAAACATTATCTTTTCTTTATTTAGAGTAAACTCGCTATCATGTGGAAGTATAATCTTGCAGGAAACGAATGGGACTAGAGTCGTAGTTATCGCTTTTGCTATTCTTTGTGGACTAACAGGTATTATTGCGGGAATATTTGAGATTCTTCAGGGTGACAAAAATATAAGTGGACTGGTGATCAGTACAATTGGACCGAAATATCAAATGGCAGATGATTTTACTTACTTTGCTATTTCAATTGTTCCCAAATATTATCTTACAGGAATTCTAGCGATCATTGTTAGTAGTGGTTTTATTATATGGACTGTAAAATCTGTAGATAAGAAGCATGGAGTAAAAATCCTATTCGGCTTAGCTGTGGTACAAATGCTTGTTGGTGGAGGTTGGGTTATAGATCTTGCCTTAATTACCTGTTTACTTGCTACTCTAATTAATAAGCCTTCTAATCGCTGGGTACAACCTCTTCCATCAAAATTTCAAGCTTGGTTGGTTAAGTTCTTCCCTTATTCCCTTGTTTTTTATTCCAGCATTTCTGTTCTCATGCTTGCTTTAACAATCTTGGGAGTGAATGATATCGCAATGATACAAACATTAGAGTTACTTGCAATATTGATGTTTGTCCCAATTCTTTTGATGATTTTTGGAGGGTTAGTCAAGAATTCTCAGAGACGAGAGTCCTTAATAGATCTAGTTTAGATTAGAATGTGAGTAATCGACCTTAATTAAGACAGATGATATGTCGAATCCAGCCTACTTTCTTCATTATTCTCTCGTACTTTGAATAAAGGGTCTTCTCTTAGAATGCTCTTTTTCCCATCTTTTCCGTTCTGAACGCAATCGAAAGAGGTCTACATCTTTATATATGAGTGATTCTTCCATGGAAGGAATCTTTCTTTCCTTTCGTTCTCTTTCTGGAGTGAATATAAACGAATTTCCAATTTCTGCGATATTTGCGAAGAAACAATAGGCAAAAATCGATCTTCGGGCATCATAATGAACAGCTTGAAAATCCTCGGTAACTGGTGTAAATGCAGGATTAAAAATTAAGTCTACAGGCGGATCCGCATTTTTGAGCTCCACCCGTAGATCCATATCTAGAAAATCCCTACAAATTGCAATCGCTATGGTTCCATATTCAGTAATTCCTACTATCATCTCTCTTTGACCCGTTTCTAATTCAATTCCTTCTTTAAATCTTCTTCCTTGGTAATGGATGATTGCAGGGATATGCTTTTCTTGTTGCCAAAGGATCCCAGTAGGGCCAATAACTAGACTGATATTTTTATTCGTTTCCTGATTATGATAAGATCCAGGAATAATATACATGTTACAGCTCTTAGCTAAATCAAGTGTCTCTTTCAGTAATTGCTTATAATTCAGATCAATCGCTAATTCAGGGAATAGAATAATATTTACTCCTTTAGTATGGGCTTCTTTTATTAATTCTTTTACTTTCATACTTACGGAGGGTATTTTTTCTTCCTTGAGAAGAAATAAACCTTCTCTATGTTCTGTGTAAAATTCATGTAATAGATCACCTGATTTAGATTTACCGATTTGCGCTATAGCTACTCTAAAATTAGGTTTCTCTCTAGTTGAAACATCTTGTAAGAGATTTACGTACTTTAAACGATATTTACGCTTAGGTATAGTTTCAAATGCTTCAGGAATCCCTTTTGCTCGAATGGAATATTTTTTTACTTCTTCTTCTGTTATATCATCCCTTTCTTTTCCAATTCCCGTTATTAATTCTTCTAATCGTGTTAACTTAAGTCGTTCGTTTATTGGAGCTTTTTGTTTGACTAAATATTCCCATTTTTCAATTTGAGTATCCAATAAGGTTTTTTCACTGTAGATCTTGATTGCTAAATATCTTAAACCTTTCTTTTCTGCTGTAATTAATGCTTGGTCTAGGAGTTTTTGTGCCGTTTGAACATCCATTTCTAGAAGTGCCAGTTTGGATTGTAGAACGTGGATTTCAATGAGTAGAGAGTGTGAATCCTGCTGTTTGGCAATGTTATGCAATCTTTCTATCAGAATTTTTACCTCTTTTAGAATTTCACCTTCACTCGTCATCTTTAGTTCGAATAATAGCAAGTCACAGAGATGAATCATGGCAGTAATTGTAAGTGCATGATTGACAATTTCACTTTCAACTACCTCAAGAAGCAATTCTTCCGCTTTCATTTTATCTCGTGTTCGTTTATGGGATTTCAAGATCAGAGCATTAGCAACCAAATAGCGATGTTTATCTATTGGATTCTTGGTCCTTTCAGAAATCTCCTTAATCTTTTCCACATGTTCTTGGGCAATACTAAAGTCATTACTATCAATGGCTAGTAAAAATAACTCATACAAGACTATAGCTGCTGAAGAGTCGTTTTCTAACTCCTCATACATAGATAAGCTCTGTTCGAAATATTTTAGAGCCCAATCAGGATTTCTTTTCTTTCTGTACAGCTCACCTATGTTTGTTAGAGACATTGCTATATCCTGCTTGATTCCCAACTCTTTATATAGTGAAAGGCTCTCTTGAAAATATTCCAATGCTAAATCAAGATCTCCTTTCACCTGATAGACATCACCAAGGTTGTTTAAAGCTAATGCAATTCCTTTTTTGTCAATGATTTCCTCATATATTTTTTGTCCTTGCTGGTAATGCTCCAAGGCGTTTGAAAGTTCTCCCATCAGTCGATAGATAGCTCCTATATTAAGAAGAGTCATTGCTATTTCATTTTTATTTCCTAATTCCTGTCTAATTTCATATGTCTTTAGAAAATATTCTAACGCCTTTTTCTGGGCACCTATCGAAGAGTATGTGATTCCCATATTGTTGTATATTTTTGCGATAGTGTCTTTATCCCCCAGGGCTTCATAGAGATGTAAACTTTGCTGATATTTTTCTAATGCAGAAGTAGCCTCCCCTTTTGATTGATAAATGAGTCCTAAGTTATTAAGTGAATCCGCGATTCCTTTCTTATCATTCTGCACTCTGGAAATCTCTAAGCTTTCTTCATGATTTAATAATGCCTCATCAAGCTTTCCCATATACCAGTAGATTATTCCCCCATGGCGTAGTAAAGCCTTTTTTCTCGTAGTGAATGCTTTTTCGTCCTCTTTGTTAATAATAAGATTTTTCCCTTCTTCTACTGATTTTAAACCATTTTTTAAATTCCCTAATCGCCAAGAAATTTCAGCTTTGAGTATAAGTATGTCGATTACCTTTAGAATGTTGATTAATTTTCTATCCAATGAAAGAAATTCTTCTATAGTTGTAAGTGCATCGTTGTAATCCCCGAGTTCTGTTTTTATTTTGCACTTAAACAGCAAAAAAGTGGATTTATCCTCTATCGTTAGTTTTTCTTTTGGAGAAATAGTATCTATTATTTTTAAAGCACTAGAATATTCTCTCTGCTGTATTAACTGTTCAATCTGCTCTAAGTCCTCTTGAACTGTAGATTTCAAATGTATACCATCCAAAACTTTCCGAACTGAATCATCAAAGGAATTATTTAAGTTCCAATGATAATTCATTAATTCGATTATATCTTGCCATCTTCAGCCATTACCAGACATTTTCTCATGGTATAGTTTAAGAAAATATCACAGGTTTTTTTCCATCCTCTCTCCATCATCCACTCTGAAATTTCTTCCCCTTTTCGGAAGTCAACCTTATTCAATGTTTTACAATCTGTACTATCGAATTTTATCAAAAATTCGTTGTAAAGCTCGTTTACGGCTTG
>JAEOTC010000183.1 GCA_016840035.1 Candidatus Hodarchaeota archaeon
AATACGGCCTTCTTCAGCTTATGCCAGTTATCCTGTCTCCTATTACAGATCCACTCAATCATCCTGTTTATAAAGCAGAAATTGATTACTTAGGTCAAAAGTTGCAACTAACTAAGAGTATGATTTTTCATAAGCAAATTGCGGTGGCTATGATGGATGTTAAGGGGATTTATGTCGTGTCCCCAAATGTTAGACTTGAAGCGGGTGCAAAAACCCTTTCGAGTGAGAAACACCTCTTAGAATTTTCTCAAGTGGATATTGAACTCCGAAATGGCAACACTGAAAAGTTTATTTCCTTAATGGAAGGATTAATTGTTTATATCTTCTCTCAGGTTCGAATTGAGTGTGAGGAGGAATTGGAGCGTCTTGGAATAGACTTTCATGTTCCTACACTTCCTTTACGAAGATATACGAGTGAGGAGTTAAAGACAAAGTACGGTGATGATTTTGAAGAGAAGATCTCCTTAGTGGAAACAGATCCATTTTGGATAATGGATTTTGAGAGAGAATTTTATGATAGGGAAGATCCCTTACGCAAAGGACACTATTTGAATTATGATCTATTCTATCCAGAGGGATTTGGTGAAGGCCTTTCAGGTGGTGAACGAGATTTTGAACATGATGTTTTAGTACGAAAACTCAAGGAACGTAAACAAAATCCAAAAGACTTTGCTTATTATATGGAATTAGCAAGAAGTGATAAGTTAATTCCTAGTGCAGGAGGAGGATTAGGGGTTGAGCGCCTTGTTAGATTTCTCACAAGGAAGAAAAATATCGAAGACATCACACCCTTCCCCAAAAAACCTGGTGAGAAAATCTTTCTTTAAATTTCCTCTTTATGTCTTAGCTGTCCCCTTTCATACGTTTCTGGATCAGTACTAAAATTAAAAGTGGTAGAAATAAGATTCTCAAAGAAATAAAATCTATTTTTGTAGTAGTAGTTTGTGTAGTTAATGTTGTAGAATCTGTCTGAGTTAAGGTTGTGATTGTGGACAAAAATGCGTCAATGTATTTATCTAAGATTGATAATAATAATTCTGAAAATAATGAAGCATTCTGATTAGAATATATCCTTTCTCCGGTACAGCCATCATTATCGACTAGTTCAGAGTAAGTTGATTTCACACTATCGTTCCATTCTATCTTGACATCCATACTGTTTCCTCCTCCATCACACATTGCCATTACATACCCAGTATAATTAGTGGGTGGAAAATTCCAAGATTGCCAGCTATATGCTTGCTTTTCACTTAACTCAGTTTCCAGTAAGAACCAGTCAGTTAAGTTAAGAATCGTAGAAAATTCAAAGTTTTCTTCATAAGGCATGTATTGAGTTCTATTGTAATAGTTTGAGGTGATTGTATACTGGAATTGACTATTATGGATCGGATGGAGCGTTACTGTTAAAGTTGACCTTCCTACCCAGTAAGAAAACCAATGATAGACAAAAGTGATGTTTATTGGGGTTAAATGGTTATTAAATTGTGAATCCCATGAGATACTCTTATTAAACCGTAACTCATCCTCAATATACATAACTACTGAACCTGTTCCAGTTGGTAAATTGTCTGGTATTTGTACCCAAATTAGATATGGATACTCTCTCTCGGAAATACCTACGTATAATTCTCCCCATGAGGTATAGATTGAATAATTATACTCTGCGTCGTTAATCCCTATAGGAAATTCTTTAGCCGTAATTACACTCTCAACAAACCATACAACGCAATTCTCCTCATTATCGTTTCGTGAAGAATTTCCTAGCCAGATATTCGAGGCTAATAAGCAAGTTACAATTGCTAGAAGGAATATTCTTCTACTGAATCTACTTCTTAAGAAATTTTGGAGCATTCCTATCAACAGAGGGATAAATTTAACCTAATTTTCAATTTTTCTCTTTAAAAATTCTTCTCGAAAATTGGCCCCTATCGACCCATGTTTAGAGAATCTACCGGAGAAATCTTATGGTTAATACTTGTTTAAGATAAATCCTTAGAATTTATCAATAATTCTGACCATGAATTAATGGTTTGCGTGGCTCCTTTTGCTAGATATTCTTTGGAAGAGTAAATTTGTGAATGACGATAACCAATTCGCTCGGGGATTGAAAAGAGTTTGTAAGCTTGAAAATACCCCGGATAATCATCTATAACTCGGATAACTTTCAAACTCTGGGTAATAGTACCTAAAATTCGTTCTCTAGCCTCATGTAAAACACCATTTTCCCAATCGTCAGGATTAAACATATGTAAGTCGGTGTTGTCCACGGGATAGCCAAATTTTGAGAGCTCATCAAAGGTTTCGTCAAAGATAATATTGAGTCTTCCAGTCAAATAAATAATTTTATGCGTTTTTTCCCACATTTGAAGTACTTTAGCTGCATGAGGAATCGGTTTATTATATTTGAGGGTTTGAAATCCTAGTTCACTCTTGCAAAGTAAAGCATTCAGAAATTTTTGTCGTAATTCTTTAGCTTGGGCTTTTTGTTCATCCGAAGCATATTTCTCAAAGATTTGTTGTTGAGTAAGAACATCCAACTCCTCCAATGGTATCTTACATTCAAGAATAGTATCCATTATTTGTTTGGTACGTACTTTCGTGTCAATAAGCGTATCATCAATGTCTACTATAATGGATATCATTGTTATCGCCTTTTTTTATGCAAAAAATGAGATATTCTTGTCTGTCTGTTTTTACATTAATTTAGAAGGAAAAACCCTTTTGAATCTAAGGTGATGAGTGGTTTCATTTTATTTGGAGTCATAGGGTCTATAAAGCTTTAGGTCTTACTAGTAAGGATAAGTAGCTAGAAATGAGCAGAAGATGATCTTACCTTGAAGACAAAAACAAAAATTATTTGTACTATTGGCCCTGTTTCAGAAGATCCAGATACATTTAAGAGACTAATCAAAGAAGGAATGAAAGTATGCCGGCTTAATTTTAGTCATGGTACATATATAGATCATAAGAATCGCTTTGATCTTATTAAGGAGATTAGCGATGATCTAACCGTCTTGATCGATTTATGTGGGCCAAAAATCCGGACAGGTGAAATGAGGGAGGAAACGGTGATTAAAACAGATCAGGAATTTAGGATTACTGCTGAGATGAATCTGGAAGGAAATTCTGAAATTTGTGCAATTAACTATCCTCCTCTTATAAAAGATGCAGAGATTGGCAATCATCTTGCTATTGATGATGGATTACTTCTCTTGAAAGTTACAGATAAAACAGATACAGAATTAATATGTACCGTACTTAATGGGGGCCCTCTAAAATCAAGAAAAGGAGTTAATGCTCCCGATGTACCGTTGTCTCTTTATTTCCCTCTTGCTAAAGATATTGAAGATGTAAAGTATATTTTGAAAAAATTGCAGGCTGATTATATAGCTGCTTCTTTTGTACGTCGGAAGGAAGATGTTCAAAGATTACGAGAAATATTAGACATAGCAGATTTTCCAATTGGTATTATAAGTAAGATAGAACATCGGGATGCGCTAGAAAATTTTGATGAAATATTGGAATTATCTGATGGAATTATGATTGCTAGAGGAGATCTGGGGATTGAAATTCCACCTGAAGAAGTACCTATTGTTCAAAAAGATCTAATCTCACGCTGCAATTGTGTAGGTAAACCTGTTATTGTCGCTACTCAGATGTTAGATTCTATGATTAATAATCCAATTCCCACTCGTGCAGAAGCTTCTGATGTTAGCAATGCCATCCTTGACGGGGCAGATGCTGTTATGTTATCTGGTGAGACAGCTGTAGGTAAATTTCCCGTTAAATCGGTTGAATACATGAGTAAAATCGCTAAAGCCGCTGAAAAACATACCCGAATTCATGAAATAGGTTATAGCATCCAAGAACCATCGTTAACAGAAATTTTTGGCAGAGGAGTAAGGATGATTGGTGATGAAAGGCATCTTAATATTAAAGCAATCTTTACTAATACAAGAACAGGATATACAACCCGACTTGTAGCAAAATATCGTCCCAAAGAGCCCATTATCGCAGGAACACCTAATCCTTCTATTAAACGTCAGTTAAATTTAGTGTGGGGAGTGTACCCCATTCAAACTGAGGTTACTTATTCCTCTAATGAGCTGAAATATTATTTAGCACAGGAAGCAACTAATAGAGGTCTTGTATCTCCCGACGATCAAGTTCTAATTATTGGGGGAAGTCTGTTGGACTTACCAGCAAGCACAAATTACATTCAAACCATGAAGGTTGAAGATATTCTACGATATGGTCAACAATTACAGAAAAAAAGTCAATAATTACTTCCCTACGACTCAAATTTTTGGTTAATAATCATTCCAAATTTTGTAATTAAAAGAAGTCCTCCCCCGATACAAGCAATATTGATGGGGATTAAAAGGATATCATATTGGTAGAGATTGTGTTGTAAGTAAAAGCTAGTGTCAATAAGACCTAAAAAGATTAATCCTCCACCCGCTGTAATTCCAGTGTATAGACCAAAAGACTTTTGTTGCCAGATCCCATAAGCTGAGATAAAGAGTAAGAGAACTACCCATGCATCAGGGAGGGGGAATGCTGTTTCGAAGGCTACATACGAATTGTAGAGGGGATTTGAGGGTCCGATTGATTTTAAGATATCAAGAAACCATCCAATCCAATACAGAATGATTATTACTCCACCTATAACTTCAAGGATGGCAAGTCTTTGATCCATCTTAGTATAAATGGGTTTCACTTCCCAATATCACCTGCATGTGAAGCGATTAACAGGACTTGGTTAATAAGATCTATTTAGAATAGCCTATGTATCCAAACTCGTCGTCTTCTTCAACCATGTCCCAGAATTCTTGTACATTTAATGTAAGTTTATCCACAATCATCTTATGTATGGTTTTAAGTAATGCATGATGTTTGATCTCATCGTTGAGAATAGCTTTTACAATAATTTTCTCTGCTTCATCGTCAAGGGTTTCAAAGTATTCTTGATACGTCTTGATTGCTTCGGCTTCCATTTGAATATGTTCAGTAATAGCATCCTTAATCTCTTGACCAACTTCCTCAGCAACTGAGGGAGTAGCTTTTGTATGCATACTTACTAAGGCATTTAACATCGAAGCATGTTTCTTTGAATCGAGTGCGATACTTTGTATCATTTCTCGGATCAAAATGTTATCTGTACCCTGTATTGACTCTTCAGCTTTATCATAGATGATATCTTCGAATTCTATTTGTTTTTTGTAAAAATTTACTCTCTCTTGTTTGCTCATGAATTGTATCTCCATAAATAGTTAGATAGGCACTTGCTTTTTCGCTCTCTTATAATCGATTCGGTTTTACCTTTAATCGTCTCTAAGAAAACTTATACGTTCATTACGTATAATCATCCCAAATCATTCTTGGTGAGTATAATGTCGTGGAAACCGATTAAACTATTATATGGGGATGATTTAATTTCTGATTTTATCCCCGCTGATATGAATGCTAACGTACTTGAGGCTGAAGGAATTACACCTAATTTTACCGATGTACGGGTTAGATTCAGTTATGTTCTGAAAAACCCAGTGGATTCTGAACCTTTAGAAACAATGGTTAAAAAACGTGAACGTCCAACAATAATGATTCTAGTAGATGATGCCACACGTCCTAATAAGCATACTAAAATCCTCTTGCCCATGTTATTAGAAAAATTATACGATTACGGAGTCGAGAAAAATGATATTCGGATTATGGTAGCATCCGGTAGTCACTCTCCTCCCTCTGACGAATTACTTGAGAATAAAATCCTTGGATCCGAAATCTACCAAGCTTGGAAGGATAATGTCATTATTCACAAACAAGCTGAAAACTGTAAAGACCTTGGAATTTCCTCGCTAGGAACTCCCATTGAGGTGGATATTGATGTTTTAGAGTCAGGATTAGTAATTGCGGTTACAGATAGTGAATACCACTATTTTGCAGGAGTAGCTGGAACGGTGAAATCATTCTTCCCTGGATGTGCGGGTAAAGAGACAATTGCTCGTAATCATCCTCAGATGTTTGATCCGGTCCATGGTTTTAAGCCTGAATGCCGTTTGGGAAATACTAGAGGTAATCCTGTCATTCAAGACATGATAGAAATGGCCAAAATGACGAAGAAAATGGTTCCTGTCTTTTGTATTGATGCTGTTCTTGACGGTGAGGATAATATTGTTATTCTAAACGGTGGAGACATTAATTCTCTCCATGAGCAGGTGTTGGAAGAGTTAAAACCTCTTAGAATAGTTACAGTAAATGAACCTGCAGACTTAGTCATTGTTTCAACTGGTGCATTATCCATAAATCTCTACCAGGGTGGAAAAGGTTTTCATGCAGGTTGGAATGCAGTGAAAGAAGGTGGTGATGTATTACTTCTAGCTCATTGCCCATTAGGCGTGGGATCCGATAATTACAAGGATACTATGATTGAAATTCAAAACATGAGCTTAGATGATGCTATGAAGTATGTGATTGAAAACAAGTGTAGTATAGATAATTTCAAAATCGGCAATCAAAAAGTTGTTGACCTTATTAGAATTCTTAAACGCTGCAGCCTTCATATGATCACAGAGATGGATAAAACTGAATTAGAGGAAATTTTCAAAATTAATTATGTTCCCCATACTGGTAGTATCCAACAGAGTCTTCGTGACTGGATTAATAACTACCGTGAACAGAAAAACCGTGATCCAGTTGTTTATGTCCTTCCAGACGCAGGAAACTTTATTGATGTGAAGAACAGATAAGAGATAATCTCTCTTCGTCTCTTCGTTTTTTCTATCTTTTTATTGTTTGTACCTACTATTAGAAAAAGAGGAGTGGAACATGGTTCCACAATATTTTGTAGTTTACGCTTTTTTGTGGCACAACCACCAATCATAACACTCAACATTGGGGTCTTTTTCAGCCAGAGCGAGACGTTCTTTAGCAGCTTTTACACTAGAAGCTGGAGGAATGATTACTCTATCTTTGAGACCTAGGCTAGTATTATTAGGCCAATCAGCAGGCATCGCAACCTTATGTTCATCACTAAATTGCAGAGCTTTAATAATCCGTTCTAACTCATCGAAATTTCTTCCTAATGATGCTGGATAGTAAATTACAGCACGGATTTTACCTGCTGGGTCTACTACAAAAACAGCTCTTACGGTGTTACTTCCACCTGAATGAATCATTCCATATTTTCTTGCAACATCACCATGATCTGCAATGATTGGGAAAGGAATCTCTACATCTAAGTTTTCTTTAATCCAATCCTTCCATTTTATATGGCTAAAAACCTGATCAATTGATAATCCTATAAGTTCAGTGTTTAACTTTTGAAATTGATCAAAGCGCTTTGCAAAAGCGACGAATTCAGTTGTACAAACTGGCGTAAAGTCAGCAGGATGAGAGAATAGAATTACCCACTTACCCTTATAATCATCTGGAAAATTAACAACACCATGAGAAGTTTGAGCAGTAAATTTAGGTGCTGGGTCATTTATTAATGGAAAAGATGTTTGTTCAGTCATTATTTTTACCTTCAGTCTATTTATTAGTAATTTTTAATTCGGTTCACAAGAACTTCATCCTTTTATTCTTGCGATAATTAGCTATTGTAAAGTACGAAATATATAGTTCTTGGTTCGATTTCCTAGACTTTTTTGCATTTTTCCTAACGAATTATAAACGAAACCGAAATCTTGAGTGATTCATATATGTAATTTTATAAACAAAGTTCGGAAATGTAACTTATGAAAGTTAAAACTGAAGAAATTCTAAGAACCCTCCGTGAAGATTCCAAATTATCGTATGTAGCGCTATCTAAGCAATTTGGAGTGACAGAAGCAGCGATCAGAAAGAGGATAAAAAATTTAGTAAATGAGGGCGTTTTTAACTATACTATTGATATTGATTATCGGAAACTGGGGTATCATATCAGCGCTTTTATTGGATTTGATGCCAAAGCAGAATATTATCATACTATTCTAGAAAAATTACATGAATGTGAAGAAAAAATCGATTTTATGATTAGTTCAGTTTATCAGACGAGTATTGATCACGATTTCATGATTGCTAGCTCCTTTAAGGATAATACAGACCTAACGTTATTTTTAAAAATGTTAGAAGAAACAGAAGGTGTACTTAAAGTCTGTCCAGCAATTATCAACCAAAAAATTCGATAATTTCTTAGTTATGAAAAATTTCTTCGGGAAAACGAACAAAGAATAATGACACGATCATCACGGAATAAATGCTAAGACACCCGTAGGTAAATGATGTCATCTTTTTTTCATTTGGGTGTTGAGAAGATCCAGAATAATTCAGGTTTTAAGCAATCATGTTCTGGAACATTTTCAGAATTTATATCTTCAATACAACTTTAAAACATTCATATTTTCTATCTGATGTCTTTCATTCAAGACCAGTTGAAATTGAAAGTTATAGTTTATTTAAACTTGGGTAAATATCATGTCGAAGATCAAAGTTACTGTGGAACAAATTAATGGGTACTGTAATTTACCTATGCTTATAGGAGATTATTTTTTTGTTGAAGGATCAAAATTAACAATTCCTGAGGGAAAACACATTTGTATCTGGGCATTACAAAGCATGATGCCAGTATTTCCTATTTTTTCTGAAAGAGAAAGGCTAGATGACGAACATTGGGTGAAGAAGGTGAAGCATTTTTCCTGCCCTGATCCCAAGGGTTTAGTTCAATATCGCCTGGAATTGGTTGATGATGATTCGAGTTGACATAAGTAAATGTACAGGTTGTAGAATGTGCGAAACTACCTGTACAATGTACCACACAGGTAGAGTCAACCATAATATGGCTAGAATAAACGTTGTACACCTATTTGAAATTGGTATTGATGGGCCTGTCGTTTGTCAACAATGTAAGGAGCGATATTGTCTGGATTGTCCATCAAATGCAATATCAATAGGAAAACAGGGACAAGTAGTCATTACTCCTACATTATGTACTCTCTGTGGAAAATGTGAAAGGAACTGCCCTATAGGAGCTATCAAGATATTTAACAAGTATGTGTATGTCTGTGACCTCTGTGGAGGATCTCCTAAATGTGTTAAAGAATGTACTGAGGGTGCAATTTCCTACATTCAAGAATCTATACAACCCTCTTTTGCTGATTTCAAAGGTGAAGTAAAGAACTTAAATCCTAGTGAAAGAAATGCCCAATATATTAGATTACAGGGTGAAGCAGTAAGGAGTAAGTGG
>JAEOTC010000184.1 GCA_016840035.1 Candidatus Hodarchaeota archaeon
AGATTCAAATGGTTCGAAAAGTAAAATCCCATGATGTTAGGAAAAAAGAAATTCTTGATAATGCCTTGGAACTGTTCCAAAGTATTGGATACAGTAAAACCACTGTGGAAGAAATTATTAACCGGGTTGGAATTGCAAAAGGAACCTTTTATCACTATTTTACATCAAAACAAGAGGTATTATCAATCCTCGCAGACAATATAGTCAATCGCATGGCAGAAAGTGCACAATCGATTACTGAAGATCCTAAGATGAGTGCTCTTGAGAAAGTGAAGATGATTCTCCGCGGTAGTAATCCTGCTTTTGATGAGGGATATGAAGTAACAGACTTCCTTCATTTGCCTGAAAATCGTGAACTCCATGAACGGATAAATACAAAGACTATCCTTCTTTTTGGTCCTATTCTTGTAAAGGTCATTGAACAGGGTCAACTTGAAGGAATTTTTAGTGTAGAAAGACCATTAGAGACGGTTCAATTTCTATTAGCAGGATCATCATTCATTTTTAACAGTGCTCTATTTAATTGGTCAGATACTCAGGTAGTTGCTCTTTCTACTGCAATGCAATCCATCATCGAGTGTTCTCTTGGGTCAAAAAAGGGAACTTTCAGTTTTCTTGCCGAACCATATGAACCTTCATCTAAAAATACTCATACATAATTACAGGTGTTACAAATGATAAAAGATTACAAATACAAACCATTGATATTTTTTCTAGCCGTAATGCTTCTCACATGGAGTTTATGGTTTATTGCTGCCTATTTAAGCTATCAAGAAGGCCAAGAAGGATTACAGTATATCTTTCTGTTACTTGGTTTACTTATTCCAGGATTCGTCGCGATTTTCTTGATATTCTCTTCCAATAGTCAAATGCTGAAAGACGATTTTAAGTCTCGATTTCTTCGTATTGAAGGTTTGAACGCTTCTACTTCTACTGTTTTATTCTTAGTTCTACCTATCAGTGCTTTGGCCTCGATTCTCTTGTCTCTACTGATAGGGGAATCACCAGACCAGCTGGAAGTGTTTATAATCTCCGCTATTATGTCAGGAGAATTTCTTTTTTCCCTTATCATATTTGTCTTAGCTGCGACAACGGAAGAAGTTGGTTGGAGAGGTTATGGAGTCGATTCTCTAAGGAGTCGATACAATTTATTCACATCAACTGCTATTTTCGCACTCTTATGGGGATTATGGCACTTACCATTGTTTGTTGTGAAAGGGTATTACCACAATACATTATTAGAGGCTGACGTCCTTTTTGCACTCAATTTCTTCTTGAGTGTCATTCCCTTGACATTTATTATGAACTGGTTATTCTACAAGTGTAATCGTAGTATTATCATTGCGATCCTATTCCATTTCATAACAGTAATTTCTGCAGAAATTTTCATGATTTCTGATGTCTCTAAATGTATTCAAACATTTGTCTTACTTGTTCCTGCGATTTTCCTCGTATGGTGGGATAAAGATCTTTTCTTTGGAGACATCAAATATTAGAGTGGTCAATTTGAAGAAAAAAGGATTAGATCAGAGCTAATCCTTTCCTTCTAATTTTTAAGCAGATGCAGGTTCTTACCACAAGACTGGTAAATCGGTGATGACTTTTTTTTATTTTTAAGTTTAAAATCAGGGGAATATATATCCTCATACTAACTGGGATGAAGAACATGAGTGACCCAAAATTTTGTATTTCTTGTGGATATGCGTTGTTTCCGGATGCTCAATTCTGTTCTAATTGTGGAACCCAAATTCCGAAGAAATCAGCCCCTCTTCCACCGGTAATTACACCCTCTACTAGTTATACTGGAGAGTATGCTAAACGAGGGGATGAATCAGCTAGGTATGATCAAGATAGACCTACGGGAGTTCTGGTTCTCTGTGTGTTAATCGGACTCGGAATTGTTATGAATATTGGTGGAAAACTATTGGTGTTTTCAGACTTTTCTTATGTTCCTATTTTGGGGATTATTGATCTCAGTTTTGTGGTCTTACAAATTCTGGTTGCCTATAGCCTGTTCAATATGAAGTCTTGGGGTGGAATTGCTGCTATAGGGGTATATCTGATTAATATCGCTTATACGTTTATCATTTATGTCTTCTTTGTTGATTTAATTATTGAAAGGGCTATTGCTTCCTCTCCCTACATGGAACAACTTGCTAGTAATCCCATCTATGTGGCAATATTTAGGGATTTTAAACAGACGACGATCAACTCAATAAGATTGTCCATAAGTACGTCCTTACTGAGCTCTTTCTTAATTTCATTGATAATTGGGATTCTGATCCTTGCATATGTGTATTCAAAAAGAGAGTTTTTTGTTAACCCATGACTCTCTTTTCTCCAGAATGAACTTCTTACAGTCGATAGTGAGAGAAAGAGAGGGAAGATCACCTATCTCTTATCTGGTTGAGGTTCATCACGTCTTCTTCGAAAATAACGAGTGAGGAGTAGGAAAGGAATCAGAAGCGAAAAGACCGTTAAGAAAGGGGTGGAGGATGGAGGCTTAACTTGTGTAAAATGTGGACTGATGTGCGCTTGTAGACGAATTCTAACAGTATCTCCCTGATATTGATAGGATAGATCACCTAGAATGGGTGCATTCCGCCAATGAATATCAAGTGAAAGTCCTGTTGCCCCAAACTCATAAGATTGATTAGAATGTAAGATGTGATCAAGTTTATAAACATTTGGGCCTGTCCAATTCCAGGTACAACCACCGTATGTGAATTCTTGCCAAATAGTTATGTTATCCAGAGTTAGAGAATTTTTACCTTTATATGATAGTCGAAAAACAACAGCAGAATATTGAATCCCAAGTTCGTAGGTGATAGGAATTGTGGGGGTGCAATTCGCTTCAGATGGGGGATAGTCAACAGGATAAATGATCTGACCATCGTCCCAATAGCCAATAAGTTCTAATTCGAACTCATCGGAACAAGTAGTGGGTAGTACGGCTACCGACGATATCATCAATGAACATAGAACGATGGTTGAGATTAAGGTGAAGAACGCTGCTTTCAGACTCATTTTTTCCACGACCTATTGAACACCTGATAATTTCCAGCTAGATAGTCTTTTTTATTCTTTCCAAGACTTCTTGCATCAGTAGTTCCATCCCTTCCTTCTTTTGATCCCCACTATAGCAATAATTAAGATCCCTATTACCTCCACAGCCGGGGGGAAGGGAGTCATTTCATATGTCTCATCAGGGTCTTCGGTGCTTGTTTCGTTGGTCTCAGGGGGAACACTCGTATCAATAATCGTTTGTGTTCCTGTATTCACAGTTATGGATGTAGCATCTATCAAATCCAGATAGATATAATTTCCTTGAAATGTATTGTTAACAATGACTGCTTGCTCACTTTGTTGAACTCGGATCCCGTAATCATTTTCTTTGATCAGATTGTATTGGATGAGGACATCATTTGCTTTTAATAGGTAAATTCCGACATGATTGGAAGCACATGTGTTATTCAGGACCCTCAGTGATGATGAATGATGGAGATAGATTCCATCATTACCATCTCGGCAGAGATTGTTTGCGATTTCAATATCTGTCGAATCTAGAAGGTATATTCCCCCATCGTAATTATCAAAACAATTGTTGTCAATTATTGTTAGGGAGTGTGAATCCCATATCCCAATTCCCTTGCTATACACATCAGTAGCAGTTGGAGTTGTAGTACAAGTATTATTTCTGATGATGCTATGCGAGGATTTTTCAAGTTTTATGTGATCGTGGTAATTATCGTAACAATAATTGTCGCTAACTATTGTTCCTGGTGAGTTAATTATTTTGATTCCGAAATATGCTCCTTTTACCGTATTATTATGGATTTGCGCAGTATTAGTTGTTACTCCTTGGATTAGAATCCCAAAATATTTCCCTCTTTCTCCTGATACGATTATGGTACAATTCTGAATAATAAAATGCTTGCTGGTCTGTGTGATGTTTATCCCCGTTTTGTTTGCCTCATCAATGATAAGACCCCCGATGATATAAGGAGAGAATACCGTACCCTCTCCAGAAGATGCCATTCCTGCTAGTTCTGTGTCACCTACGATGTTTATAACAGAATGGTTTTCAGTATCAGTACAAACTGATCTAGCCTCTATTTGTGCTAAAAACATGGTTTGATGACTTACTACGTAAAAACAAATCACTAATGCCAGAACCCCGGAATTCTTCGCATTATGAAGGATTTTAAAGTTCTTGAACAACGTCACCACTCCAACTCTTGTTTACATAGTTTGTATGAATCACGGGTTTTGAATATAAGAACTTTTATGGGTACAATTCACCTTTGAGTTTTGTAATCAAGTAATTTCAACAGTATATTCACGAATTAACGAATTGTAGAAGGAATCTAAGGCATTTGTATTCTTCGTCTTGATTTATGAAGCAATTTATCGGGTAATCAATGTTTTAAAGGAATTCCCATTTTGATGGTGAAATAAAGTCTGTTGTTAATTCTTAAGGTTTTAAGTTACCAGTTATCAGCATAGTATTTAGAATCCTCAAATATTTAACCAAAAAAACTATCCAACCTTGGTAGATTATGAGGTACCTGATGTAAGGTCGTGGTAGAGTCCTAGCGTCTCATGATTATTGTCATTGGTTTCCTTGATGAAACATCAGTTCTTGCACTTAAGTATATTTTTTTTAAGAGGATTTGGGTCAGGATTACCACAATACAGACATTTAGCTTCTCGACTTCTCTCATTCATGTGAAAGACTATGCACCTCCGATCCTTTATGCTTCCTCTTCTGGTAAGTATCCTTTTTTTCGGTATACTTTGTTTTCCTGTGCAAACCACCGTGATCGTGTCCCAGAGGAATACCCAGCTACTTCCTGCTGAACTAGAGGAGGTCCCCATGTTTGCGTATATCTCCGAACTCATTTCGTGGACTGTTGGAGCCTCTCAATATGGGGTTACTGAAATCATGGTTTCCTTTAACTTTACGATGTATAATCGGATGAACAGCTCTCAGGTGTTTGCCTGGCCGAATCATTGTGAATTCGCTCCTTATGGGACAGGAATACTTGAAGTTGAAAATCTTACCTTCAGAAATTATTATACCTGTGCAGAAGCAATCCTCCCAATCACGTATTTCCCTGGAGCCACAAATCGGAGTCGTAATTATTGCTTTTGTTTAAGTGAACTTGGTTATACTGAACTACCAAATGGAACCTATCGATTTGACATTTTTGATCCCCAGTACCCTCTCCCCTATTTTCCCACTTTCGGAGTCACCTTGATTCTTAATGAAACAGGTTCTTTTCGTCTGTATGATGAAATTCCCTCCTCTCTGTTTTCACCATCATCCGAGACAGATCCTAGTGAAACCGATTCAGCGAATACCCCCACTTCAATATCCCAATCTGATAATTCCTCTACTACTCCTTCAATAACAACTGTCCCTAATCCTACCCCTGGTTTCGTTCCTTTAATTCTGGTTCTTGGATTCATGGGTATTCTCCTGATTAGAAGGGCAATCTGTAGATATTACTCTCGCTGATCACGATATCAATAACCCCTTCTACAGCGAGTATCTAAGTTAGGTCAAGTCCCCTCTGTGCCCAAACTCTGTGTTTATCTATCTATAGTTTAGGAAGAGTTCAAAATTAAACTATAGCACATGATTATAAGGCCAGGACCTTTTGTTTGTGTTTATCATTTCTATAGATTTAAATAAATCAATTTTCTGCTGAATTTTGGGACATTAATCAACGAAATTACAGAAATATCAACGATGCGCAATGTTTATAAAGCTTGTATCTTCCATAAATCTTAATTTATCTTGATTCAACTAATACGGTTTAGGGGTATTTAAGCATGAAAAAATCTAGAATTTGGGTTTGTCTCGGACTAATTGGCTTAATAACGATTCATATTTGCATTTCTTCGAGTGTTATTGCAAGAGAATTGATTTTTATAACTAGTTATTGGAATACTTTAGATTATGATAGTGATGAAGGGCTTGATGACTGGAATGAAGCGGGAAAAGTGGGTTTCACCCATTTCGGCTATAGTGGAAATATGTATGTAAAAAATGACTATCAAAACCTCTATTTAGGTATTCTTGTGCAGGGAAGAACGAATTTCAGTACTACTTGGCGTGTCAATTTCGATATTGATGCGGATGGCTACTGGGCTGAGGATGCAAAGGAATTAAGGGTTAGTGCGGGGGGTTCATTGACACTTGATGATCAGAGATACCTTCAAGGTGATCCCAATCCTTATAGTGACTCGCAATCCAATGATTTTACCGCCAAGTTAAGGAATTTCGAATTGTTTGGCGAAAATTACTCGATTTTTGAAGTAACAATTCCCTTCAAATCTGATGATCTTCTTAATGATCTTCAAGTGGCTAATCCTGAAGAAAGCATTATTGGTGTTTCATTGGACGTTTTTGATGAAATTTCTGGATCTAATGCCACATGGAAAGGAGCTAGCTCCCCCTTCTATGCGAATTCTGCGAATTATGCCCAAATTATCTTTGCTGGCCCACAGGATCGTCAAATTCCTATTTTTGAGGAAGTTCCCCCAGTAGCTACAACTACAATGGAAACAGCTGAGGAGACAACTTATATAGATGAGGCAGGTGCAGCATCTGGTTTCGAATTCTGGGTCCTATTCTTAGTGATTGGAATATTAGGATATACTGTTGCAAATAGGAGGAAAAAACGTTGAAAAAATCTACTCTTATTTCAATCGGTGTCATTTTTCTTGTGTTAGGGGCACTTTTTCCTGTGTCTGCTGCTCGAGCGGCTGATAACAACAGACCCTCGTTTTATGGGACTATTTATGATCAGGTTTCCTCGATCAAAAATCGCTATCTTCATAGTAGTTCTGGAGCATTAAAAGCTCAAACTAATAGTCAAATCATAAAAGCTAAAACGAATTTATTGGTGGCCTCCACTTTATTGAAGGAATTTACCCTCGGAGGGGCAGCATCACTTCAGGATCTGGCTCAATCCATCATTCGGGGTGCTTCCCAATATTTCGATGAAGCGTACACCAGTGACAATGATGGATGGGTCAGTAATTATGATTTTTCTAAAGCAGAAGTGAGCTATGTCAAAAGTCAGAAGTATACTCATGACCAATTTCTAATGATGCTAGGACTTGCCCTTAGCCATCCAATTCTTTCTCCTGATAATGAATACAAATATGACTATATGGAGGCAATAGCTGAGACTCTGGGTTTTTTGAACCGCCATTTAGAGGGAAATATTAATGGTTGGGTCGATTCTTTGTTCACTATCAATCGAACCAGTTATTCCAAAAATCATTTTCGGATAATTGAAAATATTTGTTGGACCATATGGGCTATCCTTAATCTTCCAGACTCTATTGAATCTCCTCTCTCATTAACAACGATATCTCAGGTTATGGATCTTATTGATTCCAATGGTACCTTTAATGGTGCTGTGTTCAATGTGCTGGATCCTGGCTGGGATTCATCAGATAATGTTCTGAAACTAAAAACTAATGCCCTCTATGGGATTATCAATCTCATGCTCTATGAGAAAACTTCTAATAGTGAGTTTCTCACTCGAGGTCGAGCGGTATATGATTTTCTTCGAGAATTCATGTATGATCGTGGTTTTGGAGGATTTTTCGATGTAGTTGATAAAGAGGGGATGCTAGTTGTTCAAAGAAAAAGCGTCATTGGAAATTCTTTAGTGTGCTTACTTTCCAGTAAACTCCTTAAGTATGATCCAGAAAATAAGTCGATTGAAACCACAATAGTGAGAACTAATCGTTTTATTGAGACGAATCTTTACAATAGCCAATTAGGATTATATTATATCACCTGTGAAAGGACAGGATTACCTTTAACCCAATATTCCTTAATGAGTGATGCTATTCGTTTGTGGCAGAGACAGAATTCTCTCCATATTATCAATGGGTCGATTCCTTTGAAGGTTTCTTTTGGAGAATCAGTTAAGCTTACGCTTAATCTCTTTAATCCCGATAATCTAACTTATTCTCTCTGGGTGCAGGGGCAAGATATCATCCCATTCAATATTTCTTCCCATGAATCCTCTCTCCAAATCAGTTTAAACCTCAAAGATACTGCC
>JAEOTC010000036.1 GCA_016840035.1 Candidatus Hodarchaeota archaeon
ACCCGTGAGTATTGGGCTTAGATAATATTAGACTATAAATCTATCAAACGACCCAATTCAATTCCATCTGTCATTTGAACCTGTAGATCTGGATGATGCAATATTGGACGCAATAGGGGATATTGTTTATGCCTTCTCTTACCTCCTCCAGCAATATTTATTACATACCCAGATAAAAAGTGATTATAGGTGGGTAGGATGGTGATAGGAACAAGATCTACCATACCGATTTCCTCAAACTCAAAAGGGAATTGGAATAGAGAAAATAAGTCTTCTCTTGCGATATGGAGTTTTAAATAAGTAGGATATCGATGTTTAATTTGGAGATCATCTACCAGTTCGATCTCAGGATGGAGGTGCCCAAGTATTATCTCCGAAGAAAAGACAATCTCCTTAAAAGGCGAAATATGTCCATGTACAATCCCTAATTGGTTGTTAAATAGTGGTTTCCCTTCTGAAGGAATGATATGACAAGAGTCGGTTAATTCTTGAAGAAGCGTGACATCATTTTCACCTTGAATAATAATTACTTCCAGGCCTGGTATCTCCAAAATTTCCCTCCTAAATGCCTGAAGGATTGCTTCCCTAATTTCATTGGACAAAGATATCTGGGGATCCTTATCCTTTATCTTTCGGATCCGATAATGGTGCTCAAGGTCTCCACAAATAACTAAATGAGAGGGAACCACCTTTAAAATATCATCTCTAAGATTTTTTATTATTTCAATTGACCAACTTGGTTTTGTAGTCCATAACCCTCTTCCAAACCATTCAACGTCAAATCCAAGATGAAGATCGGTTACAAAAAGTACTTTATTTCCATTATAGTTACGAACAAGCCAACGTCGGTCAAGATATTGATCAGAATTCATTTTCCTTCTGGTGAAAACCTAAATTCATCTAAAGAGCATATAGTAATTCTAATCGATACTATTATTCAAATTATCTGTTTGATCTACTTATCTTATTACGAATGATTGGATTTTGAGAACTCAAGTGATGAAGTGCTTGCTCAAAATTCATGTCAGGAGGAAGAGAATAATCGAGTAACAAACCAGTTCTACCTATTTTATCTCGGCGTGTTAGGACACGTATTCTTTCATCAATTATTCGTTGAGAAACGTTCAAACACTTCATCGCTCTTTTTTTGAATCGGAGAAGGGAGGAATAGTAATATCCTTCGGGATTTGGTTCAATGAAAACTAGTTTTTTGGTAACTCCAGGGACTCTTACACTATCGATGAGTTCTTTCGAATAGATCAGACCAGAAAATCGGTAAAAATCTATTTCTCGTTCTGTTGGTGATGTTAACGGAAAGGTTAATGAAATATATGTATCTATAGTGAATAAACCTTTGATAGTTGAATTAGGTGTTCCCATAATTATTCGTCGATCAGCTTTTATGAATTCTTCCAGAAGCTCCAATCGAAAGGAAGAAATTAGATATGGGATATGAATGTCGATGTCAGATCCCTGATGAACATCGCCTCGAGCTATTGATCCATGTATAAAAGCGGATACTCCGTTCTTTTCCAGAGTATTTAGATAATTTGCCGATGTTTTTCTTAATTGAAAGAGAATTTTCTTTTCATCACTAGTATATCTATGAAAATTCTTACCGATGTTCTGAATTATCTTTTCTCGTGGCATCTTATTGTAAGTATCACAAATAATCAGTTTAATACTTACGTATCAGAATAAACTTTCTCTCGAATTGGAAATGGTTATCATTGGAAAAAACGTGAAAACTCCAAAGATGGGATTTTACGGGCTATTTCTACCATCCAGAAACAGTAGATCGACGACCGTATTTAATATCCAGGGTTTTTGTGTCGAAATCAATTGAGAAATCAAGTTCAGAACCGAAGGATGATTGAATTTTTGGTATCTCTTTGACACACACTTTACATACATCTAGCGAGGCGATGAACTGTACTAAACAAGATAATTCACCCTGATCAATCGCTTCATTGGTGTAATTTCTGACACGATAATCGTGAACCCTTATATCGGAGATTGGTTGAGTTATCTGATTCATAAATACCTCCATCTACCTGATCTTTCTAAAGCAGGGATATTATGACGATATTACATTTCCTTGGTCTAAGTGCATTAGATCGAACTACTGTTGAAAGAATAAGTATATTGATTCTAAAAATATCAAAATCATAATCTATTCTAGTAAATTGATGATTAGCCAAAAAAATTTTATCCCCATGGGAAACGAAATGTAATTTTGTATTGTCACAGAATATCGTCTAAGAAAAAATATAATATTAACGAGATACTGGCTAATATGGTTTGTAAAAAAATGAGTAGCTCCGAAGATCCCTCGCACCATAAAAAAACTTTCTCTTCCGCTCCTAATACCGTTATAAGTCCTAATATTTATTGGGTTTTATTTTTTGCTAGTTTTTTGTCAATGATACTTGGTTTGTTTAGCATTCTAGGGGTGATTATTGATACCACTCAAACCAACCAATTGAATTATCTCGAAGGACTGTTAGTTGGGTTATTACTTATCGGAGGGGGTTTTATATTGCTTTTGGGGGCAATTATTCTAAGAAGATGGTCTCCTCCGCCTTCTTCTGAAGAATTACCCGATTCGTTCTAAGCAAAATGAGACACTATTTCAGTTCGGGAAAAAAAATCCCTTCTAACATGTTATTTTGTGCCATTAGATGTCAGTTTTTAAATTAAGAAAGGAATGCTATGTTAGGAGCAAAATTTTTTTGGAACCTACTTTTACAACCCCTGGAGAAGTTATACCAGTCATTAAAGCCTTAGCTGATCCAACAAGGCTAGGTATGCTCCTATCTATGAATACTGCCTCTCCTAAAGGCCTCACTGCTTCGCAATTAGCAGATAAATTGGGAAAGAAGATTCCTACAATTTTACATCATCTAGAAAAATTACGAGATTTAAAGCTTGCAGAATATCAAATGGAACAAAATGAAGCTGGAAGGGAAATAAAACACTGGCGTGTTACAAATCCCTCATTCTTGTTGGAAATTAATCTTAGTGCGTTTACTGACGCAACTGTTATTATTGATGAACTCATCCTATTTCTATTTGAAGCAGAAAAGAAACTTCATGAAAATAATGAGCAAAGAATCACTTTGAATTACACTAATGAGAATTCTCCTGAAAACATCAAAGAGAAGTTAATTAATTATTTCGAGGAAACCAAAACACGAAGTACTCAGAATATTGAGTTACATCACGCCCAAGAAATACATTCCCGATTATCTAAAGGTTCTGGACTTGAGAAATATCTGCGTAAATGGATTTTAAAGGCATTTAAGGACTCTGCTGCATCCCTTCAACTTGACTTCTTTGAATTAGGTGATCGCTTTGTTCTCGGCCGAAAGCTCCAACAATCACTTTATGAATATTTCATTCAATCCAACAAGTTCAGCGCAATTGGGTATACCGAGGAAGGTCGTCCAATTCAAAGATTAAAACTTAGACCAGAGTTTCTTGATGACCCTGACGATTAACAGATTAGTTGAACTTAGTTTTCAAATCACTAATCCACTCAAGTAATTCTTTGTGGAGAGAAGGAGCAGCGATAACAAGTTGATCAAAAATTGTATCTGTTGGATGAATCGTCTCTCCTTCTAGTGTGGTAATTTTAATTCCTAACTGTTCAAGAATTAGCGTGGCTGCTGCAATATCCCAGAATTTTCCTTTCCTACCAATTCCCCAGAAGATGCCCCCATGCAAAGTTCCTTGAGCGATCAACATGAGATGTTGAGAAATTCCCCCTCCTAATCGATATGATCGGCCAACAACCCCATCCAAATCAGCAACAGCTAGTTCCTTTTTCAGATCATCTGCGATTTGATTCGAGAAATCAACTAATATCCTCGCTTCTGATAGATGATGTACTCTTGGTGGAGGGAGGAGAGATCCATTTAGTAACACTGGATTATCTTTTGCAGTTGAATATAGCATATCTGTAAATGGATTATATACTACGCCAGCCAATAACCCCGTTTCGTCCCAAGCGGCAATCGACATGCATACAAAGGCTAAATTCCCACGTAAAAATGCTTTTGTTCCATCTAATGGATCGATGAACCAAGTAACTTTATCGGTTTGGAGTTGTTCATCAGAGGCTGACTCTTCTGCTTGTAAAATATGATCTGGAAAATGCATTTTGATATGATTTTTGATTAAGCGTTCACTTTCAAGGTCAAAGTTTGTTGTTACATCCCCTACTCCTTTTCTAAACATTTGTAAATCTTTGAATGACATTAAACGAAGGAATGATCCAGCCATCCTCGCAGCTTCTTCTGCTACAGATTGAAGACGTTTATAATCCATGAGGTTCACCTTTTTTTACATCTTTGATAATTCATACTGCACTTGAGCACTTAATCCATCCAAGAGAGGCATGACATTTCCAACAGTCCCCGGGGTGGCCGCAGCAACTAGGAAAATGTCATCAGAAACAGGAGCGACATAACACTCGCGTTCTTTCGTTCTAAAAATTAATATGTTTATTTTTTCATTCGTTCTTGCGGTAATAGAAGATTTTAGTTCTTCAAATGCAATTAATCCTAACACTGTTATGGCCTCCATTTCCGTAGGATCACAAGTCTTCGTGGAATAGAGCTCGAAACCTTCAGAAGCCAAAACCACGGATATACATAACGGAATTTCAGCATTTTCACTCTTGAAAACGTTTGCGACGACATCGATAGTTTTTTGAGCAGATTCTGACACTACTAACAACTCAATTGATTATATGAGGGTTTAAGAAGTTGATATTGATCTAACATTACACAAATCGCTCTCGAGGTTGAAAAGGCTTTGTATTCTCTTTTTCTCCTACCTTAATCTATCATGTATCCAAATTTAGTTGATGAAAGAGATTAATAAGAGCAAGGCATTGATTGGATTCAAGCAAGAAATCTTACTTAATGCTAAAAATCACCCTAAATTTTGATTGATTCAGATGATAATTGTTAAAGAAAAGGAATCTTTAAACAAGGCTACAGAAATTTTGGAAAGAATATTTTTAGAGCAATCATTCTCTTTTGAGAAAGGTATTGATATCAATAAATGGTTATCTTGGTTTGAAAAACAGAGTACATTGTTTAAGGAAAACAAAATATCAATTCCCAAATATTTTGCACAAATAGCACGAATCTCTTCTTTTTTGATCGATAATACCTCATTATCTGAAGTAGAACTCTTTGAAATAGAACAAAATGATCGTAAAAGAATCTATGATTTAACAGAAATGGATTCAACAGTATCGAAAGCCTTAAGTGACGAAGAATTTATTGAACTAGCTAAAACATTATTTAGACAACTTAAAAAGAAATCTGATCCCAATTTAAAAACGAATACGAGAGTAGAGAGACTCACTCACGAGATGCGTAATAAACGGTTTACTTTTAGACTGAATAGTGACCCTGAAGTCAATATACAGCATATAATCAATGAAGATTTGTATAAAGAAAACTATGATAAAAGGAATTTTCTCCTTGGTGAATTATTTCTCGATCTTCAAAATACTCAGGAAGCAAAGAAACACTTCCAAAAAGTGTCTGTAGAGGAATTACAATCTAACGGATTATTAAATTTAGCTAGTCTTCAAGATGATTTTACCTCGTTCCTGAAGCATCTAAAAAAGGCATTTCCGGAAACTTATCAACCAAAAAATTACGGTAGATATAATTTATCCTTCTTAATTGGAAATGAGAATCATTTTACCTATGAAATTGAAGAATCTGGTAGACGAAATGTAACCTTCGTTTATAGTACGGGTGTAATAAAAATTCGGTTGATTAACATATTTGCATCATTTATTTCTGACAATCGACTTTCACCAGACGGAAGGATTGGATTGTTGGTAATCCCAGGAGTACCAGAAAAGCACTTTACAATTGATAACTTAATTCAACTTGATTTCAAACAAGTACTTGGGTGGCAAGATATTTAGAAGTAGTTTTCTTGGATTTATACCTGTGAGAGTAAATATTTCTTCGTACTGTGTAATAACCTGAACAGTCTTTCAGATAAAAAACCAAAGGATTCAGATTCTCAAGTATATTATTGGAGAAGAAAGAAGAAGTGATTATCCTATTAACCTGAATCTATCCAGTATTATCAGATTGAATGTTTAGACAATATTACCATTCGGTCAAGAGTATCAAATCGATCGTTTTTTTAGAAAACTGCCGATAAAAGTTTTTTACTCATATTTTTTTTGGCGATTGTACAATATTTCAACCCCAAAAACAAAAATATAGGTTATAAAGGTGAAATTTCCTCAATTACCAGCTAAACCTGATCTTCCGACACGTGAAAAAGCCGTATTGGAATTTTGGAAGCAAATAAACCTAGAAAAACGTGTACAAGAAGAATCAAATAAAAATCCGCTTTATGTTTTTCTAGAAGGCCCTCCAACTGCGAATGGCCTTCCACATATAGGCCATGTATTGCCACGTGCAATCAAAGACGTTTTTCTTCGTTTTAAAACGATGACTGGTCATTCTGTCTCTCCACGAATAGGTGGATGGGACTGCCACGGTTTACCTGTAGAAATCGAAGTGGAGAAGGATCTTGGACTAAAAGACAAAGAAGACATTGAAGCTTATGGGGTTGATAAGTTCATTAATGAGTGTCGAATTTCTGTTATGCGATATGTAAATGAATGGGAAGCCATGGATGAGAAACTTGGAGTTCAACTAGATTTACAACAAGCATACATCACAATGTCAGAAAACTATGTTGAATCTGTTTGGTGGTCACTCAAGGAGATATATAACAAGAAACTACTTTTCAAAGGTCATAAGGTCGTTCCTTATTGTACACGATGTGGAACGTCTATTTCATCTCACGAAGTTGCTCAAGGCTATGCAGAAACAACAGATCCTAGTATATTTATAAAATTTCAAATCAAAGAGGAACCTAATCGACATTTCTTGGCATGGACAACTACTCCTTGGACTCTTCTATCCAACCTAGTTCTTGCCGTGAATGAAGAAGAATCCTATATTGAGGTAGAACATGAAGGAGAAAATCTTATTTTTGCAAAAGCATTACTATCAAGAGTATTTCCAACAAAGAAAAAAATAATCAAAGAATTCAAAGGAAAGGACCTTCTAGATATAGAATATGAGGCTCTATTTCCTTATACTGCAGAGAATAAAACTGGAAAAGCTCATTTTGTTGTAGCTGCCGACTTTGTCTCAATGGAAGATGGAACTGGAATAGTACATTGTGCTCCTGCTTTTGGTATTGAAGACTATGACCTATGTAAAGAGATTGGCGTCGACATGTTTAATCCAGTTTTAGAAAACGGAAATTTCGTTGATGATATGCCAGATTTTGGTGGAATGCATGTTAAAGCTGCAGATCCAAAAATTATGAAAAAACTTGAAGCTGGTAATAAGCTCCTACGTGTAGAAGAAATAACTCATACATATCCATTTTGTTGGAGATGTGACTCGCCACTGCTCTACTATGCCATGGAATCGTGGTTTATTGGTATGAGTCAAGTTCGTGAGCGAATAAGAGAATTGAATCAACAAATTCACTGGGTTCCAAAACATTTGAAAGATGGACGTTTTGGGAATTTTCTTGATGAGCTAAAAGATTGGTCTCTTTCTCGGTCCAGATATTGGGGTACTCCATTACCTATTTGGACATGTGAGAAAGGTCATGAATTCATTGTTGGTAGTAGGGAAGAATTAAACAAACTCACCAAAGGGAGTTTACCTAAGAATTTCTCCCTCCACAAACCTGATGTAGATACTATTGAGGTGCACTGTCCATCTTGTCAAACCAAAGCAATACGCGAACCATATGTTATTGACTGCTGGTATGACTCTGGATCAGCATTCTTTGCCCAATGGCACTATCCATTTGAGAATAAAGAAGAATTTGAAAGACATTTTCCAGTAGATTTCATAACAGAAGCAATTGATCAAACACGGGGATGGTTTTATTCCCTATTAGCAATCTCTACAGTCGTTTTTGATGATCTTTCATATAAATCGTGTCTATCAACTGGTCACGGTCTAACTGCTGAGGGAAAGAAAATGTCCAAGTCTCGTGGGAGTGTTATCTATCCCGATGACGCTTTTGATAAGTATGGAGCTGATCCTGTTAGGTGGTTGTACTATAATGTTCCCACCTGGAATGATATCCGATTTGGCTTTAGTTTACTCGAAGATGAAATCAAAGAGTTCTTTCTCCCGTTGTGGAATGTCTTATCATTTTTCATAACTTATGCTAATCTTGATGATTATTCTCCGAATTTCAAGAAATACAAAGTTGTTTATTCAAAACGGCCATTATTTGATCGCTGGATTCTATCGCGTTATCATAATACACTCAACGAAGTCTACAAAGCATTTGATAATCTAGCTGTTCATCGGGCTACAAAAGCTCTGAAGACATTTTTAACAAACGATTTATCAAATCTATGGATTCGTCAGTCTCGTCGACGATTTTGGGAGAAATCATTAACAATTTCGAAGAAATCCGCTTATTCGACGCTTTATGAGATTCTTGAATCGATGTCTAAGGTTTTGGCTCCTCTCACACCATTTCTTGCCGAAGAAATGTATAGAATCTTAGTTCGAAGCCAAGAAAATGGTTTAGATAGTGTTCATCTAGAAGCATATCCTACCCCTGATGATAAGAAAATTAAACCAAAGATCGAAGAGAGTATCTCGATATCCCGTGAAGTTATAACAAATGGTCGTGCTATCAGAGCAAAGAAAGATCTAAAGGCACGTTGGCCTCTTCAAGAAGTCATAATTGTGAGTAATGAAACAGGGAAAAAAGCTATTACTTCCTGCAAGGATTTAGTTGTGCAAGAGCTCAATGTAAAGTCTTTAGAATTTTCTGATGATCCTTTAGAATTTCAAGATATCATATTTGCTCCAAATTTCAAAGAATTAGGTCCTAAATTTAAAAAGAGCGCAAATGACGTTGCTGAATGGATGAAATCCCAAAAAGGCTCGAAAGCAAAAGAAATTGCTCAAATTCTAACAGAGAAAGGCAACTATCAAGTAAACATAAACGGTGAAAAACTCACTATTAGTCAAGATGACTTAGAAATCAGAATCACTGAAAAAGAGGGATTTAGTGGGGCAAGCTTTAAAGAAGGTGATCTTTTCCTTAACTTGACTCAAACTCAGGAATTAATTCATGAAGGGTTTATCCGTGATTTGATCCGTCGTATACAATCTATGCGTAAAGACTTAGAGTTGGTTTATGACGCAAATATCTCTATCCATCTTACAAAATTAGATACAACTACTAAGAAAATCGTTAAAGATTATACACCCTTAATTAAAGAAGAAGTACTAGCTACGAGCTTAGATTTCTCCACGGTAAAAAAGGGATTTAAGAAAGAATGGACAATCCAAGATCCTCAAGGAAAATCGAGAATTGTCTCAATTA
>JAEOTC010000185.1 GCA_016840035.1 Candidatus Hodarchaeota archaeon
ATTCCAGAATTACGGGATGTTTACAATGATGCTTCTAATCTGATTGCATATCATGATGATTCAAAGTCCACAATTAAGAGAGGTTGGTTTGAAAGGTCAAAGGGTGTTCCACATGAAGAATTACAGATAGCAATGGATGATATTCAGAATTTATTTGGCAAATATATGACTGATGAAGAAAAAAAGCAAGGAAATGATAAATAATCCGACTTCGTGGTAATTTCATTTTTTTTGGATGAATTGACAAGGAAACTATGAAGTACAAATCCAATGACGTTGAATCAATATTTTTTTCCAATTCTTTGATGATCTTATAAGAGTTGATTCAATATCTCTTCTAATTGTTCCATTTTCACCAAAACATATTGTAAAGGGGCTATCTTTTGAGCAATTCCTGAGAGAAGAAGTTCAGATTTTATATTGCGGAAGACGAAAACATAATCTTTTGTTTCAAGTATTGTTTTCATATCTTCACGTTCATATTCCTTAGATAACCTGTCATAAGATGCCAACCAGAGATTGGCTGGTAAGATAATTCTATCAGTATCTCCTTCTTCGAAAACCGGTAAACCATCATCTGTGTAGATAGCTATACCCGCCATTTCATCATGTGATTTAATAAATTCTTCAATTGCTCCTGAAACTGATTGAGCTTTCGTACTTCTAAGAATTAGTGCTCGAATTATCTCCCCAACAACATTGTAGATAGATCGATCATATATCGATGTGGGCCTATAATGAATTTCTACTCCAGTCATCGGGCTAAAGTACGATGTTATTGTTTCATTGACTTTTTCTTTCATATCAGGTATTAATAAATCCATTTTGTGGAGAAGGCAGAAAATATTGGCTCCTTTGGAGTATTCTACTAATTTTTTTTGGGCCAGATTAAAATAAAATCTTGAAGTAGAGACAGCATCAAAATTAGACACATCTATTACCCAGATAAGAACTGCTACATCGCTGAAAATGAATTGAGCTTGCTCACCGACAAAAACTGAGATAAAACTCTCTTGACCACCACAATCGAATATTTGAAAAGGTGCATCAATAATATTTTTTGTTGAACGAGAGTAGTTGATCGTTGCATGATAATCCTTTACATCTTCTAAAGATTTTCCTTCAAATACAATCGATCTAATGCTACTTTTTCCACTTGCTCCCAATCCCATGAATAATACTTTATTAGGTTGATTAGTCTGTTGCATTTATACTCACAACACTTCTCTGAATTCAGGTGAAGTATTTACCTTCAGGGAAATTTTAACTAATTATTAATTTGTAGAATAATATCAATAATTATAAATAGATTCTCCCAATTAATTACGGATGAGTTAATTAGAAGTCTTATTAAAATGTTAATCACAGTTAAACATGAATATATTGAATAATAATTTCTCTGATTTATAATTTTCTTCCAATACACTAGGATAAAATTGACGATGTCACGATGGGTTTCGGAGTCCGAGATTTCTCAACAACTTGGATATAAAATCCTAATTGCTGGTTTGAGTGAGGCAGGAAAAACTGCAGTAAAGCGAATTTTCTTTTTAAAGCAGCAAACCGAAGATGTGAACAAACTTTCTGCAACAATTAATTACGAGAGATTGTCACTCACAGTGAATGATGTACCAGTCACTATTGTCGATTTGGGTGGACAAAAGATCTTTTTGCAACGGTTTCTAAGTGGATTTAGTCCATTTGTATTTAGTAATGTGAAAATATTTATTTTTCTAATTGATGTTGCAAATAAAACTTCACGAAATAACTCAATTCAATATTTCACGGCCTGTTTAGAAAAATTGAAGAAATTTTCCCCTGCAGCCAATATTTTCGTATTCTTACACAAGAATGATCTTATACGAAATTCTCCTAATTATGAATCAATTCATGAACAATTAAAGGAACAATTCCAAATTGAGTGCTCAACACAATTGAAATTTTTTAGAACCACAATTTTTAAACCTGAAAGCGTTATTGATACGTTTGGACGGATTTTTGAACTATGCCTTCCAGAGCTTTCTCAAAGCGACTTTGTAAAAGGACGATTGATCGGGGAAATAGAGGAACATCATGAAATTGCTATGACACTTGCAGAAAAAATGGAACCAGAAATTCCCATAGCTCAAACGCGACTAATACCAACAGAATCGGATGAAGATATTGCTATAACAGAGAAATTACGCTTTCTTATGAAACATTCTTTGAAAACATCTAATGATGTTTCTGACGAATCTAAAGTCTTTCTTGGTAGAGCAGCCAGCGAGGAATCTATTTCAGAAACAACCCTCGTGCACCGAGACTCCAGTTCAGAGCAAATAAAAGCAGAAAACACTTCACCTGCACTTAAAGAGATTACTGCAGAAACTGAACCTCAATTGACGCCTCCGACTAGTTCGGTTGAAGTAAATCACTTAATGGAATTCTATCGTATCGGTTTTGAAGAAGCGAATGAACTCGTAAATGGTGGATGGAACCAATTATTCGAAATGGGTGTTACTTCTGGAATACCTGTACCTTTAGTAAGTGATATATTCTTGAAGTACTTACCATTTATTGAGAAATCTCAGGGGGAAGAAAAGTATAGAATTATTGATCACAATAAACTTCTTGGGTTATTTTCTTTAATTCTTAAGGGAGAATTAAATGAAAAAGATGTTGTAAAATGTTTAGTATTAGCAACTGAGAAACCACAATTTAGTATGAGAGAAATAGTTGAAAATTATATTGTACCTGCCAAAGTAGTGGTTCCAAAGAAAGAGATAGAAGTAAAAGAGAAATTAGTAGATTATACACAATTAGATATTCCAGTTGAGATGGAAAGCAACGAAGGAGTTATTGCATTACCAAATACTCAAGGTATGGGCTTTAAAGTGGATTTAGTTGATGATGGCCATAATGCTCTTATTTCTTTTCAGCTAAGAAGCAGAATGGGACAAAAGGAAATGCTGGGAAGTTCTTTAATTTCATCTGAAGCAACTGAAGAGGAAATCCTTTACTTACTAGCCTATGAAAAAAATCTTATGAGTATTGGCGTTTTTGAAGATGGTATTTCATCAATGTATTTCGCAGCAAAGATAATCTATGAATCAATCAGGCAGTTAAAAGCCAAAAAGATCAGCTCTACTATAGATGTCACTACAAAAACACTACGTGGGGAAACTGGAGTTAGAGCGGACTTGGTTGAATTTATAATTCCAATTGAGTTAGAAACTAATGGAAACGATCTTTTACTACCAGATAGTGAAGCAGTAGCTTTTAATCTTGAATATGTAAAGAAAGGATTTATCCTTAGTTTTACTCAAAGAGGATTTCCAATTGGCCAAGCCCACATTTCTGAAGCAATATCAGAGCAACAACTTGAAAGATTATTAAAAGAAGCAATGCAAATTCCTATCGAATCAGAGGGATCCGTTCGATTTGCTAGCAGGATTGTCCATGCTTCCATAAAAACCGCCTTGCAATTTAAGGAAATTTCAGAAACGCAAGTTATCATAACACATGAAGAAAAGAAAGATGAAACTTCGGATAAACTGAAGGAATATTTAAATCTCCTTATAGACGACGAAAACCTCTTTTAATACCTTTCTCGTATAAAAAGACGGATTTTGAATTATTCTGCAAAATAAGAGGAAATAGCCTCTTTAAACGTATGAGCTTCAGGTTTTGCCATAAATTCTACAAATTAAACCATTATCTCAATTATCAAATACACCGTTTAGAGCATTTTAATAAATCGGAGTTATCCCAGGTTAAGGATCC
>JAEOTC010000186.1 GCA_016840035.1 Candidatus Hodarchaeota archaeon
ACATTGGAAAAGAACCAGGTTCAAGTTTAGACCCTAGTGCTGAACCTGGGACAAAAATCACTAATAAAATGGGCTTTGATTTTACAGCACCGTTAGTGACGAAAGGTAAAAGTTTTGCTCGTGCTGAGTTCCCTAAAGTAAATTTAAAGGCCTATTTGGAATAATAAGGAGGTATTCACTCTACTCCTTCCCTCTCTTTTTTACAAGGATTTCTGAACATTATTTTTGAGTTCCAGAAACATTTAAGCTTAAATTCGATCTTAGCGATCAAACGGATGTTAGAAAGTGTCAGAGGAGGAATTGTATAAAATTTGCGTTCTTGGCTCTACTCAATTGAAGACAAATATGATCCGTGTTTATGTGGAAGGGAAATTTACAATTGACTATTATCCTATCCTTGGTGTGGACATTACGACCAAACATCTCATTGTTAACGAGGTTCCTTTGAAACTATATATTGTGGATTCTTCAGCAAAATTATTCTTTTCTAAAATTCGACCAAGTTATTATCGGGGAGCTTCTGCTTTAATTCTTACTTTTAATAAAGGAAAAAAAGCCTCCTTCAACGCAGTTAATGACTGGTATCAAGAATTCAAGAAATTTACCAATCTGAAAAGCCATAGTGTTAGATTAGATAAACTCGTTGATACTCCTATTGCTCTGGTTGGTTTGGTTAGTGACCCAGAGGAAGTAACAACTGAAAAAGGTCAGGATTTAGCAGAGGAGTTAAATGCTTCTTTCTATGAAACCCACCCAACTGACAAAAAGAAGACTGCCCAAATTTTTCATGATATGGCTTTAAGAGTCATCAGCATACCCGATGACACACCTTGATGCAAATTAATAATATGAGTTAATCCATTTCAGCAAACTGACACATTTCACCGAATGGTGCTTATTCTGAATATAAAAGGCAGGTGGGGTAATCTGGTGTAGAGAATATTGTTAGGCTAGATTGGAATCATGAAGTGTGAATGAATGAGACATTTCTTACGTAGATTCAAAAAGCAAGCAGGGGTGAGTACTCATCTGTTTCGGGAGTGGAACAAACGATTTGGACTCCCTCCCATTGAATACGCTATCCAACATTACGACCAGCCATTGAAAGATTGGGAACGCCCTCCAAATCCGATTCCACTGATTGATTATCCAACAGAAGAAATATCAGAAAAAATCTGAGAGGGAGGGAAGATACACACGCAGGAGGATTGTGATACTGATCAAGCCTTACTAGAGGATGATCAAAAGGAATTTGCGGAGGTATGTCGCCAGTTAGAAGAAGTGCTTAGAAATATTCAACAACAGAACGTCCTTGAAAATCGACCTCCAAAGTATGACATTGACGATGTAGCCCCACAAGTAGAAGTGGATGAGCTCGTTGCAGAGTACAAAACATTTGAAAAGGAATTGGAGGAAATATTACCTCCTGATGCGTTTTTGGCCCTAAAAGAAAATAAAATCGACACAAAAGAACTTGATAAAGAAAACGATGATAATTGGATTGAAGTAGGAAGGGATCAGAGTGTATTAGTATTGGAGGCTGAAACCCAAAAGGTGGAAGAAGAACCTGAAACATATGAAATTGTAGACATTGAACCAGATGTCCGAGAAGACGAATATGAATCATTAACTCACCAAGAAAAAACCATTGAGACCGAAAAGAATAGGTGGGAGGAACACGAGAAATCAACAGCCGTTCTAGAAGAAGATCTTGATAAAAAATCGACTAATATCGATCAAGCTAGTGAGGAGCTGACTAATGAAGTAAAATTAATCAGATTCCAATTATCTCAAGCAGAAAAAGAGTTAGAATCAATCAGTAAAGATGAGCTTACACTAACTGAAATTAAACAGGGTGAAGAGATAACGTTAGATGTAGTAGAGGAGACGAAACAACATGAAGAGAGAATTGACTATATTGAGATTGAATTCAGGGATTATGAAGAAACTGAAAGAGAACGTGAAGAGGAATCTGTTCAATTAAAGGAAACCTCAGAATCTATAACAACCGAAGTCATGAGATCTGAAGGAACAATTATTGACCAGAACCTTGAACTGGAGGATCAAGCTGAAAAAAAGGTATTAGACAAATTAACCGAACAGGAGGAAATACTCAGAGAAGAAGAAATAGAGGAACTCCCTGATTTTATTGAAATACAGGATGATGTAATTGTTGACCAAGAATCTGCAGAAACACTATTCACGGACCTAGATCAACAAGCTACTGAGGAGGAATTTAAGGAATTAAACGAATTGGAGGAACGAGTGGAAGCTGCAATAGAAGAAGTAGCTGAAATTATTGAAACTAAGAATGAAAATCAATTACTTGAACATGAGGATAAAGTGCAATCTGAAATTTACCCTCCATCCACATTAGCCTATTTATCAAATGAAATCGCTGACATTGAGAATAGTTTAGCTCAATTACAAATCGAAATCCCTATTTATCAGTCTATAGGATCAATACAAACCAATTATCCTCCCCAACAGCAATCTTTTGGCTTATCATCCGATGTACAAGTCCAACATGATTTTTCAATTACTCAGCTATATACAGAGATCCGTGCTCTTGAGAAGATGCTGGGAAATTACGAGTCACCTCGTCTATTGGAACAGTTTCATACTCAAGTGGAGGAAAATGTGCAGCAACTACTTGATGTTGAAACGCATCAAACAGCAGCTAAACTTGTGGACTCCCTTGAACTTGTTTCCCAAGGCCCTTCTCTTCCTGAACCGCCACCGTATGACTTTCGAGCAGAACTCGAAGAATGGGAGGATCAGAGTAATTCAAATCGAGGACAACTTCCGCAATCGTTTGAAGAGGCAAAACGGAAACAATCAGCGGCTAGTTTGAATTTTGCATTAAAGAATCAAACTCTTCAGGCTCAATCAAACAATCAAGAAGCTAATTTTCCAACGGAAAAATCAAACCAATCCGTCACCCAGCAAGAGGAAGTTCCAAAGGAACACAGAGTACAGAACCAGACTGAAGAATTTACTCACACAATACAAGAAATCACCACCCATCAACCTTCCTTGTCTGAAAGAGAAAGCAATTCCATAATCCAGTTCGGTAATAGAGCTGTAAAAACTGGAAAGTACCTAGATCTAAAAAATTTAGCGAAAAAATGGAATGAATACATAGCTAAGGGAGGAAGACCAACTACTGAAATGTGGGAACTATATAACAAAATTCAGGAGTTACATATGAAACCAATAGTCTTATACAAAGAAGACGATAAATTGAATGCCTATAAAATGAGTATCTGTGGAGGACTGTATTCAGAATTAGATTCTAAGCTGTTTAATAAACGATTAAGTAATCCAGCAAAACAAATTTCTAAATTACTCGATTATTGGTTAATACAAAGAGGGAAAAAGGAAGGAATCAAGCCCTTTTTTGAAGTTACAATTAAAAATCCAGATTCTAAAGAAATAGAAACTTATTGGATTCCGAATGCAAAGCAAAGAATATGGAATCCATATATAGCAAAGGATCAACGATTTTTCTTTGGAAAACGTGCTGCAGGAGGTATGATTACACAATTCCTGACTACAAAAATTAAATTAACTGAAAAACATGTAGATTTGTATCCCGTAATTGAAAAATTACTTAGGAAAAAATACCCAAAACTGGGTGTTCAAACTGGACGGATAAATCTAGAAGGCCAGAAAGTTTTATTCAAGACATTTTTTCAATTAAATCATGCAAAAGAAGTCATTGACGAAGCTATTAAATTGGTATTTTGGAAATATGTGGATACACACAATATTAATTATATTCAAAATTCTTCTCAAAAAATATCTGAACTTCTGACCTATTGCAATGAAAATAAAATCGTCAATCGAAAAGATATCACGAAAATGAGGATTTTTGTCCCGAATTCAAAAATACTTATTCAGAATAAGCAACACAAAAGAACATCTCCAGAAGGAGAATCTAGGAAAACAACCAAAAAGCTAAAAACATTAAATAATGAATTTGATTCAAGTTCAATTGATAATAAGACCAATATTAACTCTAGACCGATTGTATATAATTTATTGACATCTCTTCAGAGAATTGGAAAAAATTTTGGTCTAAATGGTCGTTCTCCTATTTACAAACCACCAGAAAACCTAATTCTTGAATATGACAATATTTTTGAGGAGAAATTAATCATTAAAGCTGAATCCAAGAGTGATAAAGCTCTCTCTCATTTTCTCTTAGAGGGTTTTGGGCTAACTACAAGAACCGATATAAAAAGAGGAGCGTTTTGGTTTAATAAAATCATTTATCCAACGAAAGGAAATTACAAGAACGAATGGTTCAGATTTACTGAATTCCTATCATCAACTTGCGAAAGAAAAATCGAAAATCATAACAGATGGTTTTCTAGTAAGCATGCAGGTGGAGCTAAAACCGTTAGAAGAAGAATCATAGTAGAAATTGACCTTAATGCCTTCAAAGCATTAAGAGCAGAATTATATGAAAATGGCAAAATTCTTGCTAACGATAGTAGTCATAGAAGATGGGTGATTCAATCTCGAGCTGATGCTAGAAGGAATAAAAACCCTGAACGAGCACTTCAACGAGTTGAGGAGAAAATTGCTTGGTGGAATCATATACGTAGCAATTTACCCATTGGATCTGAAGCTTACCAAAAACAAGCATTATTGTTTATTATGAATACAAAGAGATCTGCTAATGAATGTCTAGCTAGAATGTTGATAGAACAAAAAATAACAAATGTTGAATTATCAAAGATTGCCCACGAAATAGAAGAATTTTCGCCAGTCAGAAGGTTGATAGATTCTACATCAGGAAAGCCATTGACATTAAATGAAATTTTACAAATTACAGATATTGACAGTATAAGTCGCAGAGGAATTGTTTTTGATGTTTTTAATGAAAATTTAGGTGCAAATATTGCTTTCAAAGCCCAATTAGATTTTTTCAACAAATACAATCCTTCTCAAAGCCCACTTGTTGAATATCTAGGTTTGGATGCAAATGAAGTGAAAAACTGTGAAATTGAAACACATTGGCATGACAGAAAAGGATATCCAGCAACTGGATTGAGTATGGCCGATACCTTTGCACCAGATATCGTAGTAAGAAATAAAATGGGTAATATAATCGCAGTAATACAATTAAAGGGATATTCACAGACTAGAACTAGTATGCAACCTAATAGCTCAATATTTCAATTATTGGAATTGATAAAATATGAGAACAACCCCCGTATCAAAACAGCGTTGGTTAATGTTAATCAAGAAGATGATTATATTAGATACGAATGGTTGGTGTTTGAAAAAATTCATTCAGAACAACAAAACAAGTTTATAGAAACAATTAGTACTTTAAGAGAACAAAGTGTAAAACATCCTGAAATTGATCCGCTAATTCCCAGAAACATGAGGAAAAGAGCTTTAACCGAGCACATTTATGAAAAAGCAATTGAGTGTAACTCTACTTATAAAATCACGGATTACTTTAATCAAATAAAAGAGATAATTCTTGATTCAGAGAAGAATTTTTATCGTTTTATTGGCCAAAATGAAAGAAATATAATTACTGAGGAAATGATTGAGAATTATTTGACAAAATTACAAGATCCGCTTCAAAAATTGGTGGATCAAGTAGGCCAACCTAATGGAATCGATTCTTTTGGGCAGTTCAGGTATCATTGGGCAAAAGAAGTAGCATTAAATTACTATGAAAGGATTCAAGAGTATCTAAAGTATTCCTACAGGAACAGGTAAACAAATTAACTTATTTTTTTTTCTTGTTTGTACTAAAAACCATGAAATAAGTAGATGAAAAAAATGGAACTAACTCCTGATGAACAAGATATGGCTGATGGTAAGCATGGAAAAGCAACCCAAAAAGCTATGGAGATTTTAGTCACCCTTGGTGATATTTATGGCGCTAAACGGTTCATTGATGTTACTTCTGTTCAGATTGCTGGTGTAAGTTATGCGAACTTAAATGAACCAGGTTTAGAATGGTTAGAAGAGATGGCTAAGGACGGAAAAGTTAAAACGTTCACGACCTTAAATCCTGCTGGAATATCTCTGGCTATTTGAGTGCCACTGGTACAGAATGGATCTTGAGGAGTGGAAAAAGCTAGCCATCAGTGAAGAATTCGCAGAAAACCAAATCCGAGTAATAGAAGCGTTTGGAAGGTTAGGCGTGATAACGACCTGTAGTTGCACTCCATACCTGTATGGTAATTTACCTCACTATGGCCAGCACATTGCCTGGTCTGAAAGTAGTGCTGTGTGTTATGCTAATTCAGTATTAGGTGCACGAACAAACCGAGAAGGCGGACCAAGTGCTCTTAGTGCTGCCCTGATTGGGAAAACTCCAGAATATGGATTTCATTTGGATGAAAATAGGCAACCTGAAGTTAAAGTTGAGGTTCAAACCAAAGTTGAAGGAACATTTCAGTTCGGAGCTTTGGGAAAAGTCCTTGGCGATCGTCTTGGTAAAAAAATTAGTTACATAACAGGAATTCCGAAAGCATCTGTTGAAGAGCTTAAATCCTTTTGTGCTTCGTATGCTACCTATGGTGGAGTAGCATTATTCCATATGGAAGGGATAACTCCTGATAGAGTGCAAACAATTCCTTCAGAGATCTCTGAAGTGACTGAAGATGATCTAATGGGTGCCATCACTGATCTTAATGAGGATACTGAGATTGATTTCATAAGTTTGGGGTGTCCACACGCCTCCCTCGCAGAATTAGAGTACATTGCTAAAAAGTTAGAGGGAAAGAAGGTGAATCCAAACAAAGAAATATGGATTACAACTGCTCGTCCAACTAAGCAAATCGCCGATCGCATGGGTTTTACGAAGATAATTGAGGATACAGGAGCAAAAATTGCTGCTGATACTTGCTGTGTTGTTGCACCGATAAAAGGACGATTCCATGGCTTGGCTTCAGATTCAGCTAAAATGTGTTATTATGGATCTGGACGGAATAAATTTGCTGTAAAATTGATGTCTGTAGATGAATGTATTGCGGAGGCACTAAAATGAAATTAACAGGTAGAAAAATCTTTCAAGGGAAAACCGAGGGGGAAGCTTTGGTTACTAAAGACAGCATCTCATTCTATGGTGGTGTTGATCCAGAGACTGGAATAGTAGTCGAAAAAGGTCATGAATTGGAAGGTGTGGATACTACAAATAAAATACTGGTTTTTCCGTCAGGTAAAGGTTCAACGGTTGGATCTTATGTAATTTATCAAATGGCAAAGACTGGAAAAGGACCTAAAGCGTTGGTTCTTGGGGACTGTGAAGCTATTGTTGCTGTTGGGACAATTATTGCAGAACTCCCTTGTGTAGATCAAATTGATGTAACCAAAATCGAGACAGGTATGAATTTAATAGTCGATGGAGACAACGGTGAAGTTGAGATTAAATAAAGCTTGAAAAATCTCATTCTTCTCTTTTTCCCTCTCTGTCAATATAGAATATTATATTGTAATAATATCGGAGATTGTGAAAATTAGTGAATAATAGAAGAATCATAGTAGGATTAACAGGAGCTTCTGGTATTCAATATGGGATTGAAGTCATCAATGCCTTGATTGAAAGCAAAATTGAGACTCATGTCATATTGACTGAATGGGCTAAATATGTTCTTAAAGATGAAGTAGGCATAGATGATACAAACATAAAGCAACTAGTATTCCGAACATATGATAGCAAGGAGATGAATGCTCCAATTTCCAGTAGCTCAACACTAATTG
>JAEOTC010000187.1 GCA_016840035.1 Candidatus Hodarchaeota archaeon
CCAAATCGTAAATAAACGAGTACTACGTCGATCAATGTCAGTAATATCCTCTGATTCACCATGAATATTTGTAAAATCAAGAGCACAAACACCAATTTCTTCTATAACCGAAGGAATATGTGTTTCTTCTCCTTGGTATAACCGGTGATAGACACTCTCATTTTCGAATATGGCCATTTTTCCTCGCGGAATGGCTCTTTCCCGACCGTCATGAAATTTCAGAATCAATTTCTACCACTCTTAGGAACACAACACACGGAAATAAATAAGTACGACCATAGAAATAGAGTTCTTTTTTCAGTGTTTTCGACGAATTTTCAATATTCAAGGGATTTTCTAATCGAAATATTCGTAAGACTGTCTACTTGTTCTTTTGTCAGTGTTATATTGGCTTTAGTCCTCTACAAAGAATTGGAAGAGAATCCAGTATTCATCAAGAACGTCAAATTTTTTCTCAGAAGTGGTTGGGAAGACCCAGTTCATTTACTTAAAGCACGGGCTTGGATATTTCTCACCCTTCTTTTTAGGAGGATGGATTTTCAGTGATCACGATCTTTTACACCAATTAGAGGAATTTTTATGATGGTATGGTACACCGAGATGCTCCGTGTATTTCTACACACTCCCACGAATCGCACACGGGCTATTGTTTCTAAGCAATGTGGAACTGGGCAGTTCTTTCTTGTTCTACAAGATATTACTTCAAAGAGTCGTGAAAAGTGTTAGGAATGACTTTTAGGATAAAAGAAGGAGAGAGCTTTGTTAATTATCCAAAATTTCCAAACATTCTCGCTATCATCTGCATCTGAGCTTTATCAGTCAACATATAGGCCCTACCAGGCACCATTATTGTATTTTCAGAAATTCCCATAGATACATGAGTTATAGTAAATCTTGTGGGGTGGAGGTTCTGATTAGAAAGCCAATCACGCACACTTATCGGAGTTCCTGTATAAACAGGCATCGCTGGAACTGTAGGCCCGCTCGGATCCCCAGAGACAGGTCTGGTGTGATAACCTAACTGTATCTTCCCATAGTGTTTTGCATACCATCCAAAAAGATCTTGATTCAGTCGATCACAGGTATGAAGCAATCCTACCTCATCGATAAGAAAATAAAGCATATTTGGCTCCAAAAAGGAACGCCAACCTGGTTTAATTAAGCCTTGCTCAATATGAGTAATCTTAAAGCGATTCGAATCCAAATTCTTTGTTTTTAAATAGTCCTTTACCTTAATTTTCTTATTGACCATAAATGACTGAAAGGAGCGATCTACGTCAATTGATTTCGCTGACTTCCAAGAGGAAATTACAGGTAAAAGCACATTATGATACCAATGTAACGCGGCTTCTTCAGGAGGTGAATAAAATAAAATCTCAAACCCAAGTGAAGCTTTGCTGTCTAGTTTGAGATTTGAGAAATGCTGAGCATAATCTTCAGATTTACCGCCAGCATAAGTCTTTTCTGAAAGCTGAAGGTCTCCCTTTGAGTTACGGATTGGCTCCAGAGTGTTAAAAAGCTCCAAAAGTCGTATTGTGTCTTCTAGGAGTTCACTTCGTAGATTAAGAGTGATCTCCTCCTCTTTTTCAAGACTTCCAATTTTTTCATAATTTGCTTGAATCCGGGGTACTAACTTAGAGATTTGCTGTTGAAATGCCCCAATTTCATACAGTGATAGAACTTCAAGAATTGAATCTATTAGAAGTTTATGAATACTTAGATTTGTAAAGGTGATTTCTTGTTTTCCCATATCTTTCCCTCAAAGCTGCTCTCACCTTTACCTTTCTCTATTTTAATCTTTCTCATGATTTACTTTCGACAGAATTTTCAGCAAATGATAAAAATCTGGAATGATGAGTTTTATTCCACTGAAATATTGAATTAAATCAGTCAACTTTGAATCTTGGGAACTTTCGTGAAAGATATCCCGTTGATAGAGGAGTTTTCGGATAAGAAATACGCGTGGACGGACGCTGACAGGCTCAGTGTTTATTACACACTCTCACGAATCGTACACGGGCTATTAACCTTAGATTAGTGTGGAAATGGTCAATCCTCTCGTTTTTTTTAGGAAAAATAGCCTTCAGGAGTCGTTTAAAGTGTTCTGAAGAGCTTTCTGGTCTTCTGTCTGGTAGATTTCTTTTTTTGATGAGTGATATCACTTTTATCACCTTGCACTCTTCAAAGTTTTATAAAGGAGCGAAGGATATCATCAAAGTGATCAGATTTGTGAGTTGTACGAATCCTCAGAAATTCGCTCTAATCGGTTTGACCTTTATGAAATTAAGTAAAAAACCAGTGATAAACGTAAAATTGAATGTTCTAATCATTTTATATATCTTAGTGTCTTCAGGCCTTTCCACGTGGTTTGTTTTTGTACCCCCTCAGACACATCCTCTAGCATCCGATCCATTATCACCTAATAGGAATTTTGCTCTTCCTATGTTTTCCTATCTGACCCATAGCGCTATTTTCATTGATGGCAATTCTGCATTCATTTCGAATGCTACTGCTGAATCTTGGCCTGGAAATGGTTCTCTAGCTTCCCCCTATCAAATTAATAATTTCAACTTTACAGGTTCTTCTTCTGAAACTCTCATTGAAATTCGGAATACTGACCTTTTTTTCAATATAAGTAATTGTTTCCTGGATCGGGGTAAATATAGCATTCTCTTTACTAATGTCACAAATGCGGTTGTTTATAATAATACTATTCAAAGAAGTAAGGGTCTGGTAGGCCAAGGGGATGCGATTGTTCTGTCTTCCTGTCTTTATAGTAATTTTACCCACAATCGGATTATAGGCCATGACCATATCGCATTTAGCATTAGTAATTCAGATTTTCTTACTATTTCCTATAATAATATTTCTCACAATCGTTATGGAGGTATTTATCTCAGTAGTTCCCATAACAATACACTTACTTACAATTCTCTCCTCAATTCTTCCAATAACGGAATCTCCCTTGGAGCTTCACGAGATAATCTAGTGTCTAATAATGTGCTCGAAGATCAAGGAAAAGGGCTCTACTTATCTTCTGGTTCTAATACCAATAATATTACTCATAATCAGCTCGGGAATATTGGTGACAACGGTATTCGTATTACCTCCTCATATTCCAACCGTCTAATTAATAATACTCTTAATGAAACTGCCCGGAATATCTTTCTACAGACTGCTCCGAATAATACTCTTATCGATAATCATCTTGCTGTTTTAGGTATCCATATGTCTGGAGATACTCTAAAGGATTATCTACAAACCCAAGTCGTAAATAATTGGATTAATAACCGTCCCCTGATCTTTTGGCAACATATCAATGGAGGGATTGTTCCATCTGCTGTTGGACAGGTAATATTACTTAATTGTACATTTATTGAAATCTCTAATCAAAATCTGTCTAATCTTACAAGCGCCTTACAATTTATATTTTGTAAAAACATGACTATTACTAATAACACTGTTTCTGATGCTGATTATAACGGCATCTATCTCTATAATACACATATGAGCCTTATCCAAGGAAATAATTTCTATCGACCCGTTTCTATAGGCATTTACGTTGTTTATTCCCATAACAACTCTATTTTCGAAAATTCTATCATTGAATGTGAAGACACCAGCTTGTATGTGTGGGGTTCTCATCAAAATAATTTCTCCCAAAATGCAATTACTCGTTCTCTTGGGTGGGGAATGCTTATTGGTCAAGCAAATAATAATACAGTGATGTTGAATCGGTTCCAGAACTCTTCTTTTGAAGCTATTTACTGTTATGATTCAAATCGTAACCACATTGAACGAAATGATTTTCTTTTCAATAATCTCGGTAGTTCTCAAGCTTTTGATGACCAAACCAATCCTTCCTTGAAGAATATTTTCTCGTATAACTACTGGAACACTTGGACTACTCCTGATAATGATTCAGATCGGATAGTGGATCACCCATATGAGATTGGTGGATCGGCCAACAATCAGGATCTCTACCCATTGACGCTTCCGTATCTTCTATTTGTACATAAGGTTACACCTCCCATTTTGGTTAATCCCAACGGAGGAGAAATTTTATCAGGAATGATTACGATTCAATGGGCGATGTCTATTGATTCTTGGGATCACAACATTAGCTATACCCTTTACTATTCTTCTGACAATGGTTCTTCATGGCATTTACTTCAGACTGGTCTATCAGTGACTACTTATGATTGGGATACAAATACAGTTGCTGATGGTTCTGAATATCTGATAAAAGTTGTTGCTAATTGCTCTGAAGGATTATTCTCGACTGATTTTTCTGATAGTCCTTTTATAATAAAGAATTTGAAGCATGTATTATCCATACCTCATGTTCTCTATCCTAATGGTGGTGAAATCCTGTCTGGGGAGATTTCCATTCATTGGAATACTGCCACTGATTCATGGAACCATTTAGTGCTATATAGTATATATTATTCTTCCAATAATGGCTCTACTTGGAGTTTACTCACGTCTGATGTTGTTTCCGATGTGTATAATTGGAATATTTCAGCTTTGGATAAAGGAAATTATCTTATCAAGGTTGTAGCCAATTGCATAGGTGGTTTAACTACTGCTGATATTTCTGATAATACTTTTAGCATAACAGATATAGATCATAGTATTTCACCTCCACAGATTATTTATCCCAATGGGGGAGAAATCCTTTCAGGTAATGTTCAATTTCAATGGACTGAGGCTGTTGATTCACTCAATCATCCAATTACTTATGATCTCTACCTTTCGTATGATAATGGTGTTTCTTGGTTTGAATTGGGGAGCAGCCTAATGACTTCTAGTTACTTGTGGAATTCTACAAGTGTTGCTGATGGGGGAACTTATTTGATAAAAATTCAAGCTACTTGTTCTGAGGGATTTATAGGTGAAGATATTTCTGACAATGTTTTTTCAATTCAGAATGTTCTCAAGACTACAACGGAATCTCCCACCGTTCCACCAGAGACCTCAGCCACTTCAACAACCACAACTACTTCTGACCGAAGTAGTCCCTCTTGGTCTTTCATTTTAGTATTTATTTCCTTACTCGGTCTTTTCATATCTAATAAGCGTGACTGAAACTGAAAGATTCTCTTTGATTGGCCTTCTATTCTTCCATTTCCTTTGCAAGAATAATCGCACAAGGGCTATTGTTTCTAATCAATGTGGAAATCCTCCGTCCTCTCGTTTTCTAGAAGAAATAGCCTCAAGGAGTCGTAAACGTGTGTGAATATAATAAAAAGAGAATTCGGGTCTTATGTCTGGTGGTCACTGCTTATTGGTGATATCGTGAAGAGTATCTAAAGTGTGTTTTAGGTGTTTACGGGATCTTCGTCAAAATTAATAAAGGTAGGTCTTTATTTTTAAATTCTGGATTGGAGGTAAATTTTTTTCGGTAGTATGTAGGACCAGTTTCTCATTTAAGGCATAGGCGATAACCAGACAATCAAAGTATGATAGAATGCGTCGATATTGGCATTTTAAACCTCCTGCTTTTAGGAGAGTATCATTCGTAATAGGGACCAGTACGAGGGGATAATTCAACTGTAAGGCACTTATACTGGCTTCTGCGAAAGATTTTCCTTTTGCAATGCATAAATGGTTAAATACCTCTACTAAGATGGGGGAAATGACATATGCTTCAGTTTTTTGGTGTTTAATTTCTTGCATTAATTTTGTTATTTCTTTTGGTTCATCTCTGGTAAAATGTAGAGTCAGGGGTCCTGTATCAAGACAGATGGCTTTCATTTTTCTTCTAGCTCCAGTTCTTCTTCTCTGGATCTTTTCAGAATTTCCATCATTTCTTTTGTGGTTAATGATCTGTTCTGAAGACTTTCAATAGATTCTACTGGAACAATTCTCAACATTCCTTCATCCTCAATGACTATTACCTGATCACCATCCTTTAATCCAAATTTTTTTCGAAGGTTAGCAGGGATAGTGATCATCCCTCTATTTGTCACTTTTACTATTCCATCAAGTGTCACATCAAATCACTTAGCAAATAAGTGAATATGCAAGTATTTAAGCTTTTTGTTTAGCGATTTCCTTATCTCACATATAGTCTTTTAGGGAGAAAATATAGATTGAAGTGAACGAAAACGAGTGCGGGGATGTTTCTTCAAAAAAATCCCGTTGATAGAGGAGTTTTCTTTAAAGAAATACGCGTGGACGGACGCTGACAGGCTCAGTGTTTATTACACACTCTCACGAATCGTACACGGGCTACTAAATAAAATTTAGTGTGGAAATGGTCAGTCCTCTCGTTTTCTTCCAACAAGAGCCTCAAGGAGTCATCAATGTGTGTTTCTTCTGATTTTATGTCTGGTGGTCACTTTCTCATTTTAAAATCAATGAATTATAGTTTCACCATCTTTCTGCCCGTTTTTTCCTCCGAGGATGCGGTTTTCGGGTCCGAAACATACTGAGCTTCTTACGTGGCTTATCCCCTTTAGTCTTCTTCTTATAATGGACGACTTCCCCCCGTTTTAACCGTCTTCCCATTTTTTTCCCGTTCCCTGTAGAGGGCCTGATATTTTTGAATCATCAGACCGTTTCTCACCTTTCCTATGTCTAATCATCCTTACTATGGTTCTCTTTACCTTTTTCCTTATCCTTTTGATTTCTGGTGAGTCGAATTCAGCTGAATGACTCGGTTATTGTAGATTTCAATCATAGATTACCCCTGTAACTGCTTTCTTTAATCGGAAAATCCTTTTAATCCTACTATCTTCACGTTGATTTTGTTTTTCTATCCAAATTCCGACATCTTCATGATACTTAAACCATAGAATTACTGTCATCACCACTTCGATACCATTCCCCTGTATAGATTTCAGATTAAAATCCGCAAATAAATGGGAAAACCAAGAACATTCAATAATCACTAAAATGAGTAGTGCTGAAGTTACATCAATTTTCCTGAGAGCTATTCCAAAAATACTTATTATTAACAGAATTATCAAACCGATTAGAAAAAAATCTCCGGAATGAGTTATCCCCCGATGTTCAATATCGAATATTCCGTTATCTAAATAATCTGAGATATTGAATTCGGCTGTTATCTGGGTTATGAAATCTGCTGGAAAAACAAATATTGTTGTATCAATATTAATACCGTGAAACCCCCCCAGAAGGATATCAATGTCTGGAAGGAGTCCGCTTATCATTCCTAATGTGAGGTATCTCATTTTTAGTTCCCTTTGAAAGAGGCTCAGAAAGAAAACCGAAATTAACCCTCCTAGCAATAAATGGGTGTAAAAGCCAGGCAATATGTTCTTTTCCTTATTAAATGTATCTTACTTAGTTTTTAATTGGGTTATGAATTTAGATCAATGCCTAGCTCTGATATATTGTCAACTTCTTGTCATTCAAAGCTATATTTACTCTTTTGTAAGATCATTCAAGGTACAGTTATTACTTATCAGTTATATTGAAGAAATTAATTTTATTCGGTGCTTAGACATATCCGACAAAATTAGCGTATTGTTTTTCTCCCCAGATCTATAATTTTTAATGAAATATCTACTATTATAAGAGAGTGTTAATTGATTTACAGACATAAGAAAATACCGATTAATTTGGTGTGTACTATAGAATAAACTGATCCCCTATTAATACATTGTCATTGATGAAAGAGTAGATCTAAAGCTAGCGAGAGCTCTCCCTCAATAAAATCGACAAAACAAAGAAATTATTGATGGGGATTGAGCGTACGTAACGCCTTTTCCTATTAACTTAATACAGAATAAATCACTCTTTAGCTTTAAAGAAGGAAAGTTTCATTCCTCTCGTGTTTATGTAGAATTAGCCTCCAGGAGTTGTAATCATAGATGGAAGGGATAAGAATTATATATGAGATATGTTTCATGTGATATGAGATATGAATGATGACATCACATGAAAAAGTAGTTCAAACTACCCTGTCTCCCGAGGAACACGCGATTCTTCGTGATTATGCGACTCAACATGATCTATCTATTAAAGAAGCAGTAAAGATAGCTATTCTTGCTCTTCTCAAGAGTGATCAGATTGAGGCAAATGATCCCTATTTTTCTTTGAAAACTAAATCATTTGTTACCGTTGAGAAGGCCTCTCAAGAAGTAGATCGAATTATCTACAAAGTTGACTAAGTTTCTATTATTTTCGTGGTTAAGGTGTAAAAATGATTTTTGTTGATACGGGTGCATTTTTTGCTTCTAAAGTGTCTAATGATATCAATCATTCTTCCGCTCTTCTAATTGAAGGGCAAATCCAGGAGGGAAGATATGGGAAGATGATCACAACGAATTACATTCTTGATGAGCTTTTCACGTTGTTACGGGGTCGTGTGGTTCATAATGAACTTACTCAAATTGGCGAATCTATTAGAAACTCACCTAACATCCGAATTATCTGGATCCAAGAAGCATTAGAAGCAAAAGGGTGGGAATTTTTCAAGCAACACCAGGATAAAACCTTTAGTTTTACTGACTGTATGAGTTTTGTCGTTATGCAGACTTTAAACATAACTATTGCCTTTACCTATGATTCCCATTTTGAACAGGTTGGTTTCCAAATTATCCAATGAATCCACGGTAACCCTGTGATGGTAGACAAGTGCTGGGATAATTCGTTGAGAATAATCCCGTTGATAGAGGTGCGTTCTTTAAGGAATACGCGTGGAGGTTTTCCGACATGTTCAGTCTATTTTAGCACTCTCGCTCCTCGTACATGGTCTATTTCTTACTAGAAAGGTGGAAAGGGTCAGCCCTCTCGTTAATTGACCTCAAAGAGTCGTAGTGATGTGTTAGAATTGAGTGTTTGTCTTCTGTCTGGTGGCCGTTCTCAATCTCTTAACAGTATCGTCAGCACTCAGAGATAAAGCTTATATATATGAAAACTTGTAATTACAGATTCTGATTGAAATTCTATACTATTTTATCAGAAAGATGTCAATAACAAGTTAGAAGTTCGTTAGGAGGAAATTTTATGCCTATTTATGTAGTTTTAGGAAATTATACTCAAAAGGGAGTTGAGGGAGTAAAAGAAACAGATAATAAACTCAATTTAACGTATGAGTGGATTAAAGATTATCAAGGTGAAGTTAAACAGCTTTTTTATACTTTTGGCCAATATGATTTTGTCACCATTGTTGATTTTCCTGATAATAACGCCATGATGAAAGCGGCTCTTAGACTTGCGAAATCAGGAGAAGTTCGGACGGAAACATTGATTACAATATCTGCAGAGGATTATGTTTCTCTTACCAAAGAATTACCAGACTAATCCCCGACATAGAAATGTGAAAATGTTCAGTCCTGCCGTTAAAAGGATTTCCGAGAAGATTATTTAGACTGAAGAATAACCCTCTAAGGAATATAAAGCCAGAAGTTACCTTTAAAAGGATTAATTCAGACTAATTTACTTGAGAAAGAGAATGTTTAGGAAAAGGTCTCCTTTTATTCGGAAACCAAAGAAAGGAGATATTGATAAAGAAGTTATAGAGCAGATTGAAGACACCAAACGCAAGATGAAGGAAAAAATCCCTCGTACTTCCAAGGAAAAGGAACAAGAAGAATCTGAATAAGGAAATTGGAGAGATTTCGTCTCCTATTACTTTCTTGTTTACTCATCGTTGTTTAAGTTGCTATCAATTATGAGAACCAATTTTCCAACTGGTACACAGCTTAAATTAGTAGTTGCAGCCGTTGTCCTTGTTTTCTCCATATTAGCTATCACCATAGAATTCATTCCCTTCAAATCCGATAATTTCGTTTTGTCTGAACCTGATTTGACTGGTCATCTCCCCTTAAGTGCTGCTATTCATCAATCAAAGATAACTACAGATTTATATCCTCACGATCTAAGTGTTGAAGAGCTATCTCAGCTCCTGTGGGCATTACAAGGTACCACTCATGGTCCAGGGTTTCGAACCGTTCCTTCTGCAGGTGCAACCTATCCGTTAAAGATTTTTGTTCAACATAATGGAAGTTCTTCTCTCAGTCGCGGATATTACAGCTACAATTCCGATGCACACGAATTAAAGTTACATTTTTCTATTATTAACAAATCTCTATTAGTTCCTACTCTTTTACCTGAGGATCAAAGCTCTATTGCGAATATTACGAATATCTTCTACGTTTTTGCAGATTTTAATCGAACTACAGATCGCTATGGCACAAGAGGAATTCAGTATGTCCATTTAGAGGTAGGTCATGCTCTTCAAAATTTCCTTCTCCAACTTACCTCTTTGAATTTAAACACCTGGGTAATTTCAGATTTTAATACGACACAAGTTAAAGCATTGCTTCACACATCATTACAACCTCTTCTTATATTGCCTGTTGGTCAAGATCAGGGTAATTTAAAGAGGTTTTCGAAATTAGACGTTCGATCCGTGATAACTACAGAAGAAATGACTGTAGAGCAAGCTATTGCGAAACGTAAATCCACTCGAGACTATGTTAGTGGATTAGTTCCCTTTTCGATTCTTAGGGATATCTTGAATGATTGTATAGATATTGCTTTTCCTATAGAAAATGTATCCATTATCGATCTTCGTCTAGTTGTTGGTAAAGTAAACGGATTATCTATGGGCATGTATTCTTACTCCTTGATTAATCGTTCTCTTAAGCAGTTTCACGAGGGAGATGTACGTAATTCCTTGAGAAAAGTAGCATTAGATCAATCTTGGGTTGAATCTGCTCAACTCAGTCTAATTATATCTGCTAATATGACTTGGATGGATCAACAATCTGATCCTAATCTTTCATATCGGAGATTGATGTCGAATATCGGGATGATCGCCCAAAATATTTATCTTAAATGTGCTGCTCATTCTCTGGGCACCGTAGTTATCGGTGCGTTTAGTGACGGGGATGTTGCTCAGTTATTAGAGATTCCTAACTCACATACTCCTTTTTATATTCTTCCAGTTGGATTAATCCCAGCGTTTTTTGATAAAGAAACTGGCCCCTTTGGCTCTTTGTCTGAAATTGGCCATTATATCGGATTATTTTCCTTCGTTTTATTCTATACTAGCTTTTACCTGACCCTCCCTGTATTGAAACGACGGTTAAGACGGCAAGTTTTATGGTCTCATTACTTTTCTGGCTCCCTCCTCGCAATATCTAGTGTATTTCATTACATGGTTTTGCACGGCCATGTAAAATCTATTTCGGAGTTCTCAGATGTTACTATTTATATATCAGCTGTTGTTGATTTTCCAAGCGTATTTTTTGCTTTTCCTACAACCCGTTATGATGTGGGCCAATTTCTTGCAACACTTGGTTTCATTTCTGGGACGATTTTTACTGTTTCTGGTTTTTTTATGGTCTTAGAAGTTGGCTCTTATCGAAGAATCCTGCGTACTATTCACAAATATTCTGTTTTCACTACTCTTATTTTCATTATAATCCATAATCTATTTAATGGAACCTTTCTTGTGATCAAACCTCATATATTCCTTTATCTAAATATTTTATTTTTTACTTTGTATTTCTTCATTCACAATTCTTTCGAGGAGCTGAGACAATATCGAAAACACCTCGGTTCTGCTAATTGAAACAAGTTTATTGAAGAAATATTTTTGTCCAAATATTCCAAGGGAGAACCTAGAAAAGACGAATCTATTTTACCATCTGTTTAAAAGCCATGGGGATTGGCGACGATAACCATGAGATGGTAACCGAGTGCTGGGATCATTCTTGAAAGCTATCCGTTGATAGAGGAGTTTTCTTAACAGAAATACGCGTGGGGGTCTGTCGACATGTTCAGGGTAGTTTAACTCACTCCCACTACTCACACACGGAGTACTAATGACATTTTAATGTGGAAATTGTCAGTCCTCTCGTTTCCTAGAAGTAATAGCTTATAGGAATCTAATAGCGTGTGTTCGTGAGTTTTCTGGTCTTATGCCTACTGGTTAACTTTTATTTTTTCTAAGAGTCTCCCACTATTAAGAGTTAGAAATATCCTACTGGAATCGTTCTTTAGTAAGCGTAATCAGCTTCCTAATGCTCGGGTTTGGAGGAAGGGAAATTTGGAGTTAAAGTTGCCAGTAACTCTTCTGGGTTGGGATTCGATAGTAATTGGTTTTTCGCTTGACTTACTCTCTGACGTCTGGCTTCCCAATATTTCATGGACTCCACGTCCTCCTCCTCTACTTTTTCTCCCTTGCTTACTTGAGTGTTTATTTTAGTGTAAATTCCTGATAATTTTTGATTAATTTGGTTTTCTAAGTGTATCAAATACTCCTGAAAGCACTCAGAAATTGTTGGATCGGATTCAAAATAGCTTAAAATGTGTTTTAATATTTCCTGTTGAGGTTTTTGAATGACTTGCCATAAAAGCCGGGATAACGGATTAATTTCGAAATATAATGGTTTTAATGCCTCCATTAGCTTGTTTAACTGCGAGGCATCCAGTCTTGTCCTCCCTGACGTTGTCTGCACAATCACGCTGTCCTTGGCCTCATTTACTTCCATGGTTATATGTTCTGTTAATTCCATTATGCAAGCCTCATTCATCTTAGACCTAGAGTGCAGTCAGGCTTTAAGATTTTCTTATCTAGGTATGTAACTCGGGGAATTATCCCTAGCATTGGTCAGGCCTTTCGCTTTCTCAAAGAAATAGCCTCAAGGAGTCGTCAAAAGTGTTTTCGTGAGTCTTCTAGTCTTATGTCTGAAGGTTTCTTATTTCACAAGTTCGTTTCTACAATCATAATCACTTAGGAAATCCATTCCGATGATCTGGAAATTAACCATCGAAGTTGAAAATCCGTGGCTATTAAGCTAATCTGATATACTGTCACTCCCCATGCATCTAACGCCATACTAAATGAATCTATCATGATTTTTTGAAATATTACCCAGCCTGCTGTGATATTAGCTTCAGCTAGAGGTCCTGTTGTTAGCCAACTGTAACTAGGACTAAGTCCGTCTTCTAGTATTCCATTTAGCCCTGTTCCTATGTATTTTGTCCAGTCGCTTCTAATGGATAAGTATGTGTAATTCATTTCCTCAAAGGGGACTGCCCATGCGATATAGATTATGGAGATCCGTGGTTGTCCTCGATACTCGGTATAATATTTTATCGAAGTAGTATTGATAATTGCGCGAGTTACCCCCCCATAGCTCGGAATTGTCCAATCTACATATGAATTTTCCGTTCCTGCAAGTGATCTTGCTTCTTCTATCAAATTCGAATTTTCCAGATTTTCGATGGCAGCTAATCCTCCCTCCGCAGTTGTATTTCGGAGTACTTTCTTATCATAGAAGTGGAAAGAAAACTCTTTTGATCGCCCGATCGTGTTGTTAAGATAACAAGAGGAAAGTTCAAGAGATCCCCATGTACCCGCCATACTCTTCGGCCAGGACCACTGATTATAGGTAATGAGCAAATAAGCGATCCCTGAAGCATTGGTTGTTACGCTTAACCCTAGTTTTTTTGTTAAATTAAATTCCTCTGACCATTGGCTGAACCATGAATATATGATTCCAAGGGTTAAGTTGATGAATATTCCTGGCCGTCCTTGTGCATCTCTTAAACCAGCAATGATTTCCATTTGATCCTCGTGTCGAAAGAATGATCCGCTACTATTGAGGTTTTTGACATGAATATGTTCTGAAGTATTTGTTTTCGGATTATAGAATGAGGCGGTATTTAAATCAAATACTATTTCTTCTTCGGGCTCTTTTTTTGGAAGTTGAATACATCCACTAAGGAGGAGAATCAGACTCGTGCTTAGGACGAACAATAGTCTATAATATTCTCTTGATCCCCGATTCATTATGTGATCATCCTAAGTGGATCTCTTTTAAGCAATTCATCCTTCTTGCTTGTTGAAAGAAAGAATTGGCTAATATTCACTTCGTCTCAATATAAATACTTATCTTTAGATGGTTCACACTTTCTTCTCTAATCTGATTTTAGGGAGTAATTTTCGAAGCTGGCTTTCGTCAAACAATTATTTACCACATTTTATCCTTCAAAAAACTTGAGAAAATTGGATGTATTCCAATCGCAGATTCTTAAGATTTTATGATAGTTTTTTATATCTTCGTGGAATTTAAACCCACTTGAGGTAATTTCGATTGAAAATTAAAGCAGTAAAAGTCATCAGTTTCTCCCCAACTGGGGGTTCAAGAAAGGTGGCTGAAACTATCGCCAAAGGTATCCAAGCCCCCATAGAATATGTCGATTTGACCCCACCAAGTGCACGAACCGAAAATTTTCCAAAATTCACCGATGAACTCGCCATTATTTCCGTGCCCGTCTATGCAGGACGTGTACCTACCGAAGCTGCCTATCGGATACGCAGGTTGACAAGTAACCGGGAACCCTACGGTGCTAAACGTCCACATAAAATTCCCACCGTCATTGTGGTCACCTACGGAAACCGAGCCTACGAGGATGCACTATATGAATTAGGTGACATCGTTTCGGAAGTAGGATTCCAACCCATCGCTGCTGGCGTCTTCTTATGTGAACATTCATTTAGTGTCCCTGAGGTGCCAACCGCGCATGGACGACCAGACACAAAGGATCTTGCAAAAGCAGAAGCCTTTGGAAAACAGGTCCGGGCCAAGTATGCGAAGACTGATACGATTGAGAACCTCTCCCCCGTAACTCCGCCTGGAACAAGCCCATACTCGTTATCAATGAAGGCTAATCTCACCTGGTACGACTACAGCGAATTAGCTACTCCTTATACCAACGAAGACCAATGTACGAAATGCAGATCTTGTGTTGATGTATGCCCTACTGCCGCGATTCGAATCCAACATGTATCATCCAATCCCTCACCAATGATTGGTTACAATCTTCGGTTGATTTCTACCGACCACAATGCATGTATCTGGTGTTGTGCCTGCGTCAAAAACTGTCCCACTGGTGCACGCGTTATGAGTCGCCGCATCCTCAAATCACAAAGCGACCTGAATAAAGGCTACTCAGACAGAAAGGAGCCTGAAACCTACATCTAGCCTATCACCCATGCACATTCCAAGAAAATAAAAAGTGGGCACTAAATCTGGTGGTCACTTCTTTCCAAGATTTCTCCTATCGAAATTCCACTTCACCAAGTTTCAATATTGAGAGCTCTCTCTATGAACTTCGCTAGAAGGTCAAGGAATGGTGTTTTTTAAAGATTAAAAAAAAAGGATAAATTATGGATTCAGAAAATAGTTCAGCTCTCATCGCGTATGAAAAGAGAATAGAAAATTATAGAAACTCGTTTGATAACCGTGTCATGAATATTGTAATACTAGTGATTGTAGAAGTACTCAATATCATGTTTACAATACTCTTCAGCATGTTAGAATGGCCCGAGCTGGAGGGGGTATGCCTATTGTTAACATTCATACTTTCAACGGTATTCATTTTTCTTCTGGCTGATACCGTATTTTCTTTAATACCAAAGCGGCTACAAGCCACTGAAGAGATGATTAGAGTCATGTTTGAAGAAAAGGGAAAATTAGCGTGAGGTATATCACTAAGATTAGCTTATTCGTCCTCTCGTGTTTCATTAATCCTCTCAATTTCTTTAAGTATTCAGTAAGGAGTCGTAAACATGAGTTTGTGATGAGTACTGGTCTTAACTTTCCAATTAACGTGTAAAACTAGGTAGGGGAATCACTCCAAAGAATTAAGGTTAGTGAAAAACTTTATATATAGAGTTAACTATTTTTGGTTACTATGGTAACCAATCTTGGTAAATATCATCCTCTCAAATATCCCACATTAATCCAGGTGGAGATCTGGTTTCTGAAGAGAAACGCTATTTCGGGGAGAAAAATCGCTAAGGAACGTGGGGTTACCCCTGCTTTTATTAGTAAGACCTTAAAAGAAGCCAATAAACGAATCAAAATACTTTTAAAAAGCACGGCCAAAACCAATAAGATTTCTTTAGACTTCATCAGTCCAGAACATGGGTTTGCCAAAGGAAGAAGTCATATGTTTGGTATAAAAGCCTATATCACTTTCTCACCTGAAAATGGAATTCAGGTCTGGTATGTACACAAAGGTAACTGCTCAACGTGTGAAGAATTTTCTCATTGTCGTGATCTCTTAATTAAAGAATTTAAGGAGCGTAACATCAAAATTGACAATCCCCAATTAAGACCAACTGATCTTGGGGATATTTTGCTTAAACATTTGGAGGAGTTAGCGTAATGATAAGAACTCCTACAAGAAATAAATATCGTGCAGGGGGATATTTTCTGCCTGTTTGTATTAAGGCTCCCCCTCAACGTCAAAATTCTCTTTCTACCCTCGGTTCTTTAATTTTAATCTCATTACTTTTAATTCTAATTTTGGTTCTTCCTTTGGAACAGCATAATTATTCCTCTGAGCAGGTACTTATGCTAGCTCCGTATGTGTATAAAAGTAATTCCACTAGCGATCCCCATAGCCTGATCCAAACGACTGATGGTGGGTTTGCTATTTCAGGAGTAATTAATCTCTACAACATTTCATGTGGTCATCGTTTATGGCTCGTTAAAACTGATTTAAACGGAAGAATAGAATGGCATCGTTCTTTTGGAAGAACTCTCTGTACTCGAACTCCTTTATCTCGTATGTGTGACACCCATTCCGTTGTGATTCAAACGACTGATGGTGGTTATGCTCTTGCCTGTGATTTCAATTCTTCTAGTAATTACGGAATCGACTTCTGGTTGTTAAAAACTGACTTTAATGGTCAACCTGAGTGGAATACCACCGTTGGTGGCAGTAATGATGAGAGATTCTTTTCCTTAATCCAAACTGAAGACGGTGGGTATGCTCTTGCTGGGGATACCCAATCATTTGGTGTTGGTAAGAAAGACTTTTTCTTGGTGAAACTTGGTCCTACTGGTCGACTTGAATGGAATACATCCTTCGGCGGGAGCTTTGATGAGACTGCTTCTTCTTTAATCCAGACCCTTGATGGAGGGTATCTACTCGCTGGACAAAAAGCAACTACAGACGTAGGAAATTATGATGGCTGGCTAGTAAAAACAGACCAATATGGATTGTATGAATGGGATCTCTCTATGGAGGGGATAGAGTGTGCATACTCTTTAATTCAAACTTTAGAGGGTAATTATGTCTTCTTAGCTCGAGAAAGTAATTATTCTCCAGGTTGGTATTTTATGAGGGTTGACAGAGAGGGTCATAATGTATGGGATTTGCCTATACCTGGGGTTGCCGATTCTTCGCTTGTTTCCATCATCCAAACTACTAACACTGGATATGCTATTACTGGTACTTATACTTGGCATGACCTCTTCTTGTTGAAAACAAACTCCGTCGGATATATAGAGTGGACCCGAACCTATGAAAAGGCCCAGCGCGATATTGCAAGCGATTTAATCAAAACGACCGATGATGGATATGCTCTCCTTGGATGGACCGAAGAATGGTCTAGAATGTGGTTACTGAAAACTGATTCCCATGGTGTAGCCCAGTGGAATAGAACTGTCGGCAATTATGAGGAATATTATACTTACTTAAGCTCACAATCATCAAGCTTCCCCGAATTGAACCTCTTCGGTTTTGTTTTTTGGGGAATATTGATTTTTACCTTGATTTACCAGAACAGACGGAAAAGAATGTAATAGCTTTGAAAGTCATATCTCTAAGAAAATACATTAGAGGGTGTTAAAAAATGAAATATAAAGTAGAAAAATTAACAGTCCTGATATTGTTACTTCTTCTCCCCTTTTTTTTGAGGGGAGCTGAGCTTACCCCTGTAACAGGGGCAAATGACCCACCCGGTCCTAATCCGATCCTCTTTCTTCACGGAATGAGTGATAATATGGGTGCTTGGGGATGGATCCTCCAAAAAATGTTCTACGAGGATGGTTGGCAAAATGCAACCGTATCCACCCCTCATTACGAATATAATTTTCCAAATTCGTCTAGTTGCGCTGCTCAAGCCAATATCGTAAATGCCAATCACATCAAGCAATGGGTTGAAACGATTTTAGATGAAACGGGTGCAGACAAGGTTGATCTTGTAGCGCATAGTATGGGAGGCTGGAGTAGTCGTTATTATCTTAAATCTCTCGGTGGAACTGAATATGTTGATGACTTTGTGAGCTTAGGAACTCCCCATGCTTATGATCCCTGGTCAGTTACCAATTGTGATGGTTTTAGTGACTTTATGTTTGGTTTAAACGATGGAGATGCTTCCCCAGGTGGGATTCTGAATGATACGCTGGGAGAACGGGTTGATCCTATGAATACTTCCATTGTCTATTCGGGGGCTCATGTTTCTGGTAACGTAAACTATACCTCGATTTATAGTCGTGAGGATGAATATGTACCGTATAAATGCAGTTATCTTGATGGAGCTCATAATATTGAAGTTCGAGATTTAACTCATATGCAATTATTGAATGATAGAACTGTGTACAACCTCATTATAGCGGCTCTAGATGATAGGGTAAGAACTTCAGCAAGTAGCTCTGATTTTCTCTATCTCTTTAGTTCCTTCTTTGTGCTGGTGATTTTTTTCCGAAAAAGGACTAGATAAGACATCCCGTGTTCTCATGCAGGTTATCCCGTAGCAGTCTAAGTGTGGAGATATATCGACATGTTTCGTGTCTTCCACACCTCCCACTCCTCACACACGGGTTTTTTCTTCAGAAAAGTGTGGAAAGTTTCAGTCCACTCGTTTACTAAAAGTTGTAGTCTATAGAAGTTGTGAGAGTGTGAAGAAGTGTATTCTAGGTTTAGCTTGACAGATCTTCGGTTCGTATTATTCCTATTTCTGGATGTTCAACTTTCCAAACATACTTCAGGCGTCTCCATAGAAGGTAGAGAAGAAGAGGGATAACGACTAAACTTCCGAAAATGAACAGATCTGGGTTGTTAATAAATAATATGATCCAAAAGACGATTAATCCACCAATTAATCGAAGTTCTTTTTCATGCTTTTGATTCTCGCTATCAACTCTTTGAAATGAATTGATATTTCGTCTACGGTTATTAATAGTCCTCTTCCTAGGCCTAGAGATTCTTGTTGAGGGGAAGTACTTGGATTGATTCGTGAATAGAGTTTTTGATCCATTCGGTTTTCTATTTAATGTGATCCCTATATAATATCCTTGGAGTTCGTTTCTGCAGATTGGGCAATATTTTCTTCTCTGCAACCATTTTGCTAAGTGGCTAGTGTGATAAGTCGTGGAACAAAAGGGACAGATAAAGAGCTTCCTTGTATCTTCTACCTCTC
>JAEOTC010000292.1 GCA_016840035.1 Candidatus Hodarchaeota archaeon
AAAACTGATGTCGAACTAAGCCTTTGGAAAATCCTCCCAATCATCTTCTTCATACTCCTTTACATGATGTCCTTCGTGGTTGGATCAGGTGGTCCTAGTGCTGCTCGTCCTCCCATTACAAGCTAAGGGTAGTTATAAGGTTTTTTCATTATAATTCCCTTTCATCCATTCCTCTTGCCGTACATGGTACTGTACAATAAGTTAAAGCTCTACGTATTAGTCGACTTTTGCAGTATGGTCCGTTTTTATTTAGTTCTAGGGGGAGTATAGACATCCTTTAGTGTTATTCCCACTGAAAAATGATTTAATTGTGAAAATGAAATTAGATCCAATGATATTTTTTCAACCATTTCTCCCTTTTACAGATCAAAAAATCTTCTCTTTGATGCGTGAAAAGATATTCTGTTCTTTCTTATTCTTCATTTTAAAATAACGCCCAGCATATCGATACTCTCTAAGCCATTTTTTTCTTCTATACTCTAAAAAACGAGAACGTGGGTTACAGTTGCCTTTTGAATGGAAATAAATTTGTTTCCACTGATTATCTGGAAATTCAGGATGATTCATCAGCACATATTTGTCATCCTCAATACGTTTGCCACAATAGAGACAAATCATACGTTTTTGATAGAATTCTTCCACGTCGTCTGATTCTTTGATATGCTAATCCAGCCATGTTTTAAAGTGTTCTGTGGGATCTACTGTAGATACAGTCTGAGAATTATCGTTTTCTTGATGTTTCTTGATATGAGAATCAAACAATTTCTGTAAAAGTTTATCTATCTCTTCCCAGCTCATTTATCAAACGCCCTTCCTTGGTATCTTAAATTAATTTAATTGAACAAGAAAAATCATTTAGTAAAGAAGATCACCAAGATTTATCCAAGAAGATATTATAAAAATTTGGATTATTTTTTTCCACAAACATGTTTAATCTTGATTTCAACGGTTAATTTCAACAGAAAAAGAGGTATTTGAAAAATGAAAATCATCAATGTAAGCGATTCGGTATCGGTGTGTCAAGACGAAAGATACTATTTGGTAAATTCTATTTGTGTAAATTTAGGATCAGAATTAGTGTTTGTTGATACCGGAATAGAGCCAATAATAGCTAGCAAATTTAGAAATAGTATGCATAAGTTATATAAACAAGATAAAGCATGTCTAACAATTACACATGCTAATAATGACCATTTTATGGGTTTAGAAGCGTTTTTAGACCTCCCAATCATAGTTTCAGATAAATTCATGGATCCATTCAATATGCGGACAAAATCAAGTAAGATCGACTTCGGAAAGTCCTTTAAACCAACGGAAATTTATTCATCAAGTAAAACGTTGGGATCTGGAAAACAATCAGTAACTTTTACTCAAACAGGAGGGCATACAGAAGATTCCTGCTTTGGGTATTATCCTACAGAAAAAATCCTAATTGCAGGAGATAATTTATTAACAGATATGCCCCAGTATTTCTTTCATACCGACTCAAACCTGGAGAAGTATATTAACTGCTTAAAGGAGTGGGAAAAAATGGATATAGAAATGATTATTCCGGGTCATGGCAATATTACTAATAATCCCTCACATATCTCAAGAGTCCGTAGTTACTTTGAAAAATTAGCTGAGTTCTTACTACATACAAAACAATCTGATCTTTCAATAGAAGAAATCCTGACTCACACAGCTCTTCCCAAATATATTGAACCAGATCCAGAAAATTGGATTGAGAAAGGAATTAGACACTTTTATGACAACATTAATTCAAATAAATGAGGAGTGAGAGAAATTTAAACAAAAATTCATAATAGGTTATTCTATAATGATATAATTTCTTCTATCAAGCTAAAAAAACGGATTCATGTTTAATTATTTCTCTTCTCGCATAAGAAATTATAAAAATAATTATTTTTTTGATTCAAAGCTATTTCAATCCATAATAACATTTCCGGTTGATTCTATTCTTTTTCAAACATTCGATAATTTGTGTCTAGAAAGAAAGGTATATAAGTTAGAAATATTTCATACTTAGATAGAGATCTTAC
>JAEOTC010000188.1 GCA_016840035.1 Candidatus Hodarchaeota archaeon
CGATAAATACTGCCATATCCTTTTATGAGAAATCCTCATCACCCACACGAGATTATTTACTGATTCTCCTTTTATTTATTTCTTCGAAGGCAAATCTTAGTTCAAAAATTGTACTAATGTAAGATAAATAAGTATCTTCATTTAACTAAAGGATAGAGATTGTACCACAAAGATTAAATAAATACCTAAATCGAATAAGACTTGAAAAGAGATGACAAGTATGGATAAAGATACTTCTCCTCCTATAATTGAACTTCATGGTGTCTTTAAACATTTTAAAATAGGAAAGGAGAAAATAGACTTATTTAAAGATTTAGATTTCGCGTGTAATGAAAAGGATTTCGTAGTATTTACTGGTCCCAGCGGATGTGGGAAAACAACCATTCTTCAAATAATTGCCGGTTTGACAAGAGTCAATCAGGGTAAAGTGAAAGTTTTTGGACATGAATTAGACAATTTTAACGAAGAATCTCTTGCCCTGTTCCGTTCTTCAACCATTGGAATAGTATTTCAACTTGGTCACTTAATTGAAACTCTAACTGTCTTGGAGAACATCTTGTTGCCCGTTGAACTAGCTCAAAGAGATGAAAGGGATTATGAAAAACGGGCATGGGACTTACTAAACGAATTCTATATGTCTCATCGCGCTCATTCCCTTCCTCGTATGATTAGTGGAGGAGAATATCAACGGGTTGCTTTTATCAGGGCATTAATCCTAGAACCTCAGATTTTACTCGTTGATGAACCGACTGCAAATCAAGATGAACAGACTAAACAGGCCATTTTTCGGAAGCTCACCGAGCTTAAAGGCCAAAAAACTATTCTCGTTATAACTCATTCTCGTGATATATTCCCTCAAGCAGATCGAATATATATTCCCAGCGAATTTAAATTGCGTGAGAAAAATGGGATCGCTTAGTATCGCTTGGAAGGATATCACACGGAAAAGGGAAAGATCTCTCCTTTACATTTTGACTCATTCGTTATTAGTTGCAACCGGGGTTAATATATTCCTTATATCTTCCGTTCTGAGTCTACAAGTGGATCAAGCAACACAAATGTTTAATGGGTCAATTATTCACATAATGGGCTTATATTTAACGTTTTTAATTTTATTTTCACTGTTAGCTTCAATCATCTCTGCAAGTGTGCTTTCTTCTCTACTTGCAGTCTCCAGGATGAAAGATTTAGCAATCTACCAATCATTAGGAGGAACTTTCAAACAGATTCAACGTATCCCTATCACAGAGATTTTTATTATCACCACTCTAGGGGGCATTCTAGGGATAATTGAGGGCTGTGTTTTTGGAATTCTACTCCAGTCGATACTGAGATTCTCAGTTTTTCATCTTTCACTGCTTGATCTATCTTTATTTTCCCTAATTTTTCTGTTTCTATCAGCAGTAGGTACCTATTTCGCTGGTGGGTTTATTGTAAATATCCTAATACGCAAAAAGTTTGGTGAAATACTAGATAGTCAATTTTATGCAACGCCAACAAATCCTAAGAAAGTCTGGGGAATATCTACACATAAGAGAACAGCATTTAGGCTAGGTCATCTCCTTCATTCAAGAGCTAGACTTGTCTCACGAGTAATGATAGTGGGTATCTTCGTATTAACCTTGATTTCCTCTTTTGGGATCTTAGGAGGATCTATTATACAAAGCACCACAGATTCATTTGTAGATCGTGGGTATGGAGGAAAAAATGTGTTGATTATTACACCCTCTGCTGCTTTTTCTAACGTTGTAAAGAACTGTTATGATCCTCATGAGCAACTAGCATTCGAACATTCTCTTTTTCCTGAAGATGAGTTTATACCAAGATCATTCATGAACGAACTGCCAGAAAGCACGGTATATGAATCAAGACTCCTAGCTCTTGGAACAATTCGATTACTAGAAGCACTGCGTGAAGTAAATGATGTCATAAAATCCGTAAATAGTACTTTCAATAGCTATATCTGGGGAGTGGACTCAACATTCTCAAATATCTTTGATTATTATTCAGTTGGAGATTCCTCATCTTTTCCCTCCAATAATAACATGTTCATGGGAGATGGGTATCACCAATTTGTCATACACGAAGGTGTGATGAAAGCAATCCCAAAAACGGTTAATCAAGAAGCTATAGACCTTCAGAGATTTGAGATCCGAAAGGTCTTGATGGATCCTTTTGCTAAAGGTTACTGTACCTATTTCCATATAAATGCCTTATCTAGTCTAAGTGGGTACATAAATAACACACAAAGAAATATTGTCTTCCTGAAGAATCCTAGTGCTGATATTATTACTTTAGTGGACTTTTACGATTTGGATTACTTCTATCTAAGTACCTATAAAGAAATTTATCAAACCTTTAGCAATCAGTTCTGGTTTATTTCAAATATTATTTTCTTACCAGTTATTCTTTCAATAGGTCTTTCTCTCGTTGCTTTTTCAGCATTATATATCCGATTGTTAGAAAAAGACCTCTATGTTATTCGAGTCCTAGGAGGGAGGTTAAGAGTATTAAAAAGAATAATAATATGGATAAATGTGTTTGTGGGAATTCAGGGAGTTTTTACGGGACTATTATTAGGATTTAGTGCCTCTTATACACTTCTAATACCTCAACCAACGTTTCCATCAATTTTTTCATGGATATTCCTAGCCTTGTCCTTTATCTTAATAATACTCCTCGTAGACAGATACATTACCCGATTTATTAGATCGATAGACTAGACATCCCTCAAAAAAATCGAATAACCGAAAATAACTAGATCGTTTTGTCTGTCAAAAATTAAGTACTGACTTCGTACGGATAAAATCTGCTCCATTCTATCGTCATCTACTTCATGAAAACTTCTTGTACCGAAAAGCGAGTATTAATCCAATAAGAAGGAGAAAAATCCCTCCAAATAATACGTTCTGTCCATTTATTGTCGGGATCTCTGGAAGAGTGGATGAAGGATCAAAATTGGGATCGAGGAGATATTGATTGTACGAACTTGTGGAGTAAGGGTAATATTGATACGAAAGTAATGAATTTGCGGGTGTATTGTCAAGGATCTCTACATAGGTTAGATCATAATAGATTGGTTGCGTATCATCATAATTTACTAACAATTCACTAGCACTAATGTTTATGTTGACATAATAATCTCCCTTTTCCCAATATTCCGTATTAGATTTTTGCAGATTTCTCCATGACGGAAGTACCCAACCGTCAACGCGAAGGATGTAGTACGCATTTTTGAGAACGTTTACTCTAATAAAAATCATTAATATCTCAAATTTTCCATCATTATCTGTGTCTATACCAGAATCATAGTAATTTCCTACCAAATATGCACCTGGAGGATCAAATTCATCAAAGAAGTATGTTCGAGAAACAATGTCTTCAGGGATTCGATCTATTAGATAATCCTGAAATTTATATACTCTCAGTTGCTCTAAATAGACTGTAAATTCACTTAAATGTGGATAGAGTGTCTTCACGTTGGCAAGAATTGATATATTATGCAAACCTTCAGAAAAATATTCCTGACTATATTCTCCCTTACTTACAATCCAGTCGGTAGTATAATAGTTGTATTCATAGAAATAAGAACCTGGTTTGGTGATATTTACCTCTACGTCAAAACTAATCCAATCAAAAAGACCATTAGAATTGGTATCGACACCCGATTCCCAGTAGTTACCTGTTATATAAATCCCTGGAGATTCAAACTCAGTATAGTTATAGATCCGCGTAATATGTAAAAAATTTAGGCTACAAACCTCTCGCCACTCCTCTGTTTCATAAATACGAAAATGCTTAATAAGAAAGGCTGTATCAAGTCGAAAAGCATATGGGAGCGTTACATACACCTGAAATGAAACATTCTGAATGCCTGGATTCAATGTTCGATCAAAATTAATCCATACACCAGTGTCTCGGACTGGAATAAATGGTTCTATTCTCATTCCGAATTCGTAGTTTCCAGCTAGAGTGACATTGACCTCAAGCGAAAAAGTCAGTTCATCGATTTTGCCATTCTCATCAATATCCTCCCCATAATCGGAATAATTGCCTGTTAGTGAAACTGCTGGGAGTCTAAAATTTGAGCGTTCGTATGCTTGAGTGGTATAAAATGACTCAGCAAAATCAACCAGATTCCAGTCTTCATCGTATAATTCGACAGTAACAACCAAAAAAGTTGTATTTAATCGAGGAGGATAAAATGAAAAAAGATCAAAATAAATATCGACATAATTTAATCCTATGTTCAAGTTTTCAAGCCTTTGATTAACTTGTTCCCATTCACTTGTTGATGATTCTGATTTTATTCTTGCCTCAAGACGATAATGTTTCACCTGACTAGAATTTACCTCAAAACCTACTACTAATTCATCATAAAAACCGTCATCTTCGTGATCTATACCAAAATCCCTACAATTTCCCGTAAAATAAGCACTAGGTATCTCAAACTGAATATATTGGTAAATTTGCGTTGTATAGAGAGAATCGTAATGAATCCACATTCCTTCAGTTAGAGAGAGATAAAAATTTTTGATAATAAATGAAATATTTCTTCTAAAAGAAAATAAACCATCAGTATTTAGAAAAACAGATATGTTATGTATTCCAACTGTGGTAAAGGATTTTACTTCAGAAATATACCTTCCCCAATATTGTCTGTTTCTAACTGTCCGTTCAAAGTCAAAACGGAACTCATATGAGCCTGGTGTAGTAACATTGACTTCGAGAGTGATCAAAATGTTGTCGAAGTATCCATTCAAATCAGCATCATGTCCTTTATCCCAATATCTTCCTGTAGGGAATATTTTTGGATGATCGAATTCTAGATAGGAATATTCTCGAGTGGTATAGGGATTAAAATTCAATAACTGAAGTTTCTCATAGAGTCGAATTTGTAAATTTCGAATTGAGAATGTAGACGTGTTAAACAACGTATAAAACGGAATTATATTAAATGTAACAGTAATATTGTTGATTCCCCGAGCCCAGAAACCACTCAAATACTTTCTGTCAATATAGGATGAATCATGAGGAGAGTTGAAATGTAATTCCAATTCAACTTCGTAAGATTCGAGTTTGTATTCTTCAATTCTAGTAGCATTAACCTCGATAATAATCTCAAGTTCGTTATAGTTGCCATCTAAGTCGGTATCTACTCCTCTCTCCCAGAAATTCCCAGTCAATTCTACTGATGGGGGCTCCAATTGATGATAAATAACTGAGGAGATATTATATGGATTGCAAAGGATTTGTTGAATTTCTCCATACGATTCTAAAGCGATATAATCCATCCTAATGTACCCAGTTTTGTTTCTTTTATGAAATTCAGCAGTCTCAATTTGAATTTCAACTGTATTAAACCCTGGTCGGAGATATCCCTCCCATCTCCCATTAATTTCATAATCCGTATTATGTATAAAGATAGAATCCTCGAAGTACGCATTTAATGAATAATACCCGTAATCCACTACTTCAGTCTCCACTACAATAACTATCTCATCATAATATTCATCAGAATCAGTATCAACTCCATAATCCGAAAATCCCGTCATTATTGCTCGAGGCCGTTCAAACTGCATGAAATTATAGGATTCAAACGAGGTTATATAACTCATCGAAAAATTCAGTTCAGTATAATCAATAATTCCATACCACCAATAAGGAGTGTAAAAACTCGCCTTCAGGGTATAAGGTCCATTACTTTTACTGGCAAAGATTGATCGACTGAGAAAGGATAGTGAAACAGCTGTTTCTCCATCTCTGTTATCATAGGATGAGGTTCCAATTATTTCATTATCCTCATTAAATAAAATTCCAACTATTCCAAACTCCTCTTCCGAGTAATAATCCCCTAAATCAACTACCAATCTATTATGTAATCCATTCCTATCATCATCTACAGGGTAATCTTTCCATGTCGTGTTCTCCGGAAAAGAAAGAGAGGCCTCTTCTAAGGCCATCTTAGAATAGTTTGTAGCGTTATTTTCTATGTTATCGTAAAAAATTTCTAGTTTCTTATCACTGGAATCAATACAGTACCCCATCTGATAAGCAACTAGGATCGTGAAGAGTAGGAGTGAGTAATAGTTCTGAATTTTCAAAAGTATCAAACTTAGCAAGTATATTTTTCAATCTTCATAATTTCTAGACTTTAAAAGAAGGAGTCAATAAATAAACTTTCTCTTGAAAGGAGATCAAAAAGTAGAATATTTCGATCAAAATCTACTTTTCGCAGAGTAACATCGGTACTAATGATAACTGAGATACTGCTGGGATTATATGTCTTTAATGGATTTGATTGCCCTCTGGATATCAGAACCCGAAAATATCGATTTGAAAACACTATTCTCAGAATATGGACCAGCATACAGTCATTACTTAACAGAAATCATCCGATATTGGAACAAACTCAATTTTATTATGAAGAAGACTCTGCGTTCCTTACCCATTAGCTCATCAAAGGATGAAATTAATTTTGAGATCCTCATTTACCTGGTTTATCGTTACTACTGGGAGAAAGTATCGTTATCGAGTTTCATTAAAGAAATCGAGCAAGAAGTAAGTAATGGATCATTAGACATTATTGCCTCCTTTTATGACAAATTATCTACATTTAATTGGGATATTGCCCTTCAAAGAAAATCTGTTGTAGAAAAAATTAGTATCAAATATGCAATCCCATCTTTTACTGTGGATAGGTTACTCCCTGTTATGAACTATTCAAATATCAAACAGAATATCAACGCTATGGATGAAGGTGCCAGAAGAGGAGTTTTTTACTTCAGAGTTAATCAAATAATGTACCCAGAAGTTTCAGTTTCTAACTTAATAACTCGAATAATTGATGAATTACGAAGTTTAGAGGTAAAAATCAATCGTGATAACGATTTCCCTGGTGTTTTGAAAGCGAATATCAAAGATAAATCGAAAGTGCTCAATAGTCGTGCTTTCAAGGGACATTACATAACAATTCAAGACAAAGCTTCCTATTCAACTGTAATGTTACTAGATCCTAAGCCTAATGATATGATATGTGATTTATGTGCTGCTCCTGGGATAAAAACAAGTCTAATAGCTAATCAAACA
>JAEOTC010000189.1 GCA_016840035.1 Candidatus Hodarchaeota archaeon
ACAATAATAGTAACTAGAGGGATCATTCACGCATAAGGAGTTATCTAGAGAATCTATCCGAGAAAGTATTTCCAATATGATAGAATTACAGAAAATAGAGGGTAAAAGGAAGTGACCATCCGACATAAGACCAGAATCACTCAACACATACTCTATTTGACTCCTTAAGGCTATTTCTTTAAGAAAACGAGCAGAATGACAGTTTCCACACTAATTTTTCATTAGTAGCCCTTGTGCGAGGAGAGGAAGATGTCAATATCCATAATAACTTAAAGGATACGTTGTTACATGGAAAAATTAAGTGAAAAATCCAATGAATAACCATAATGAATTCATTTTCAGTATTTTCGATGACCAGTTTGAGTCAGGTCGGAGTTTACCGCCCCAGTACAACGTGGTATCCAGTGGTGTCACCAAAGCTGTAGTTCCTTATAAAGGATGATCGAATACCACAGGAGAAGTAAAGAATGGAGAAAATAACCGTGTAACGCGGAATCAATAAAGGATATCCGGAGAGTTTCTCTAGATAAGCGTATAAGGATACACAACCAGTACACCTGAGCTCACGGAAGGGATCCTCATAGAATCTATCCCTATACAAGATTTTGAAATAATTGACATCACAGATGTAGATCTAAATGGAGGGACATTAATTGAATGTTTTCCTTCAACGAGTAGTTTACCTTTAATAGTAGCGAATGCAATTCTCGAAGCTGGGGGAGGGAAACCAGAACATTGGAACTATAAGCAGGTGGCGGTTGGTGATAGTAATCAGTTACCTTCAGTGTGTATGGTGTATTTCAACAGACCAAAATTCCCTGTACGAATCTATGCGAATAAAGATGTACATACAAAGATCGCTCTTCTTGTTTCGGAAATACCTCAACCTAAAGCACCTACTACCCGTATTATCGGAAAAAAAATCTTTCACTGGGCTAAGGAAAAGGGAATTAGTCGAATTGTGTCAATTGAGGGGTTTATGAGTGAACAGGCACACTCACCACAACAATTACCCATGCAAATCTTTGGAGTGGGAACAACAGACTCTTGTCGTTCTATCTTAGATTCTAACAAAATTCCTCCCTTAAATCATGGGGTGATTAAAGGTTTAAGTGCAGATTTAATAAAAGAAGGATGGCTCAATAAATCTGAAGTGATAGTGCTTTTAGGTGAAGTTCGGCAACATTATCCCGAGATCCGGACTGCTGCTCGAGTTATTGAAGTTTTAAATCAATTAATTCCGTCTTTGAGTGTTGATATTGAACCTATCTTAGCTCAAGCTGAAAAAATTGAACAACTAGCTCTTTCGATGAGAGACCAAGCGAGTACTACTGTTGATAATGAAAAAAATGATCATACTCCGAATAATCTGAAAGAACGAATGAATAAAGAAATGAAAAATGCATTTTCAAGAATACGGAAGGGTTGGGATGAAGAGAAAGAATGAACGGCCTGGCTTCTGCTACTGTTGGTGAGGAAAACAAATGGAAGAAGGTTCTCCTAAAGAAGTCACGATAGCAAAGATTATTTCTTTGGGTAACAAACCTATAGAATTACCACCCAGTATTGTACAAAAATTGATTCAAGAGACTGGGGAGACGTCTGCACTAATAATCCTTAATACCAGTAGAAAAAATATTCGGATTATCCCCACTGCAGGCAAGAAGGTTATCCAGATAGCTATTAATCTTAGTTCAGATCCTCCAGGAGAGATATTAGAAAACCTAGATCAAATTTACAAAGCAGAGAAGCTAAAATCAATATATTCAGTCCCCTGGGTGTGTCCAGATTCCCCCAATGGAATGTTGGAATATGTAGATCCAAATCTTCTTCCCAGTAAATTTTCGTTTGAAGACTTCAAACAGAAAATAGAGAGAGTACAGGGAGTGTTAGATGTCGAAATTACTCCAGTACCGTTGTCGGTTCCACCTTCTCATTTAGAAAACCAAAAGATAGCAAAATTATTATTCATGGGATTAGTCCCATCAGGAAAAACTACAATAACACACTTTCTAGCGCATAATCGAAGATCGAATGAATTGAATGCAACTATTGATTATGAAAGACATTTATTATCATTAGGTAAGAAAAAGATTGTAATTTTTGATACTGGTGGTCAAACTGCATTTCTAGATCGATTTACTGGGGATTTGTCAGAGTTTATTTTCAGCAGGGTGAAAGCATTCGTGTTCGTAGTAGATTCAATTGAGATAAGAACCATATTACGGGCCAAGTATTATTTTGATTTAGCAATAAAAAGACTTACCCAGTTTAGTCCAGAAGCAACAGTATTTATTTTTCAACATAAAGTAGACCTCATTCCGAAAAAGATGAAAAAAGAAGTTCGGAAAACGATTGAAAATTACCTAGGAGCTAATATTAAGAAGAGTATCAAATATTACGAAACCTCTGTATTTACTACTTCAATCGTGCAAGCGCTAGATGCTGTCATGAGCTGTATGTTGGATGGGGAGTTGTATCATTATCATGAATATCTGCAGAATATAGACCAAAAGAAAGAATTTGTTAAAGAGGAGGAGTATCCTAAACAGAGAAAACAATATATTCCTGAAGAAATAACTTATAGGGACGAATTTGGAAAGTTAAAGAAGAGATTAGTCCCAAAAAAAGAAAGAAACTGATATTTTAAACCATTAAGATGTCAAAAGAAAAGATAACTCACGAACACGCATTATTAGACTCCTTACGGCTATTTCTTCTTCTTAGAAGAAAAAACGAGAGGACTGAAAATTTCCACACGGTTAGCCCTTGTGCGTATATTTTCGTTCTAAGTCATCGACAATCTCTGCTAATTGTGAAACAAATACATAGACTTTCTTTGCAACAACGATCAGTGTATCAACATTTTGAGAGGGATTGTCCCCAAAGAAGTCATCTAAATTTACCAATTGAGATGATCAAAATCAGGTAAATCAATAGCCTCACGGTTTATGTTGTGTCGGATTAAAGACTCAACAACCTCCTGCATACAGGGACCATTGGTGGAGGGACATTCATAATATAAGCAATCTATGTTAGTAGCTAATTGCTGAGCCTGTTCAGTAGACACTTCTTCCGAATTGGTAATAACACCAAGAATTGCAATAGGTTTCTCTGCACCTTGGACTTCCTGATATTCTTGATAGTAAGAAGGAATAAGAGAAAACGAGGTAGGATCACTTTTATCGAACACAATAACATTACCAACAGACCCTTCATAATAAAATTTACGAAGCTTCCCGAAATATGGGCCGCAGCCTACTGTGAAATGTAAAATAAGCTTTACTTCTTGATCATTAACCGTGATCACCTTAGTGCAAATGTCAACCCCAATTGAGGGCATATAATTTGTTGAAAAACCTGTATTACGAATAACCTGAGAAATCAGATCAGTATTATATCCCGAGATACAGACCTTGAGGACATACCGATCTTTCATACTTATCCCTCAATCACCTGTCTGGCCAAATACATAAAAATCTGAGAGGCCCTTTGTTTATCTGTAGGTGAGGACTCAAAATATACCATATTCAGTTGAGATGCTAATTCTAATCCCTCATCAAAAAGAATCTTTTCGGAATCCTCAGTAGACGATGTGAGAAGACCAACCAAAGCCATTGGAAATGAAGGAAGATCATTTTCGAGTTTGACTGTCTTTGGATCTTTGGGATGAATAGCCCAAAGATATTGATCAAATTCCTTTTTCCAGTTAAGAACATCATCAAATGATTTTCGATCGGTCTTATCAAACAAAATAATACAAGCACTAGCTCCCCTATAATAGGAAGGACGAAGTTTTCCAAAAATCTCCTGACCTGCCGTATTAGGAATAATTAGTTTAATCTGAAGGTTACCAACCGTGATTCTTGTAGTAGTGATATCAATTCCGAGGGTGATCATTTGAGGATCCATCCATTGTTTTCTTCCAGTGAAAGTTTGAATGAAATGATCCTTATGCGATTGAGTACTCCCTAGAACACAAATTTTCAGTAAATATTCATTGTCTATCGCCATCCCAGAATATTCCATATAGTATTCATTACTTCCGACAAAATTCTTAGGAAGTTCAATAATAGTTGTTAGAGGGAATGATCACAATTAAAGGGTTAACTAGAGAAAATATACACAGATTTCAGAAGGAATTGTGGGATTCAACATTTCGAAGAACAAAAAAAAGTGACCACCAGACATAAGACCAGAAAACTCACGAACACACACTATTAGACTCCTTAAGGCTATCTTACGAGAGGACTGAAAATTTCCACACGGTTAGCCCTTGTGCGATTAGTGGGAGCCAGCTGAGCATATCGGAAAACCTCTACGCGTACACTGCTCCTCTATCAACGGGATGTTCTATCCCAGCACTCGTTTACCATCTCATGGTTATCGTCGCCAATCCCCATGGCTTTTCGCTGATGGCAAAATGGATTCGTCTTTTCGAGGTCCGTTTCGTGCTTAGATGCATTCAGCACTTATCGGTTAGCGCGTGGCGGCCGGGCGGTACCCTTCCGGATAACCCGTACACTAGAGGCGCCCATATCCTGTTCCTCTCGTACTGAGGACACGTTCCTCTCACGAATCCAACACGTCCTTTAATTCATCTTAGCTTCCAGAAATAGTTTCTAAATTTGGATAAATTTGTTGTCCTTCAATATATCTTTCATGAAAGTCCATTGGAACAAAAATATTCCATTTCTTATCGCGATATTGCTTTTCAGGTGTATTACGGTTTATTAAATATACTGGAGAACCACTGGTAACCCAATCTCGAAGTTCATTCAAAGGTTCCATAGAAGAGGGCAAGGTTCCAGCTGATGAAAAAACGTCTAGTAGATATCCAATTCTTCCAACGAGTGATTTCTTCCTGAAAAGAATTAATTCTAGCAATTCAATGAGTTCATTGAGATCTCTGGATTTGAAATCCATTGCTAATAAATACAAGGCACGAATCAATTCGGCCCATCCTCC
>JAEOTC010000190.1 GCA_016840035.1 Candidatus Hodarchaeota archaeon
TAGAGCCATGATTGAAAACGATCGGAGTAATCAGCTTCTTGATTCGTGGGTTTTGGATAATATCATCTCTTTATTAAAATTTTTAGAACGAGAAGTCGAAGCCACTCAGGTAGAGGGTCTTAAGAACAAATTACATAGTAAAAAGGGTGAGGAGCAAACATAATTGCAAATGTGAGTGATGATTATATAGCAGATGTGAAGAAAGGCCACATTGACGACATCTAGTTTCTCTTGGAAATGTCGTATAACCAACGACTTGTTCTTAAAAAAATTTGATTTAGGAGTGGTTTTTATTAATGCATAATAGACACACAAATATATCAGAGATTGAATTATTTTTGGTGAGTAAACGTGCCGTAAATAATGGAGTATGCTTCACTCCTTTCGCCGTTATTAAAGTGAGATATTAGAAGAAGAAGAGATACTAGAGTATGTAATCGAAATGTCCAATGATGTGATGTTAATCCTTGAAGCTGGAGCCATTGCTTATATTCGACAAAAAAGGCTGGATTAACCCCCGTTTAGAAAAAATATCTAGATATTCAAAAATAAAGTATTAAAATTCGATCTAGGCATCAATATTTGGAATGATGCTCAGAAATTTGAATTTGATTGATCATTCTGTTCCAAGTGTGTAGAATTGCGAAACCTGCAGCAGCAACAATTAGTATTACAAGAAATGCAGGGATTAGTAAATCTTCATCAATTTCAATACCAGAATATCGACTGGAATATCCAAGCTTGAACCCTAAATCATCTTCTGATTGCCAATTAATGTCTTTTGAAATATTATAAGGAATATAATCATAATCAACAAATATGATAGTAATAAAAAGAATTGAAAATATCACAGCAAAAATACCAGATAAACTTATTGTTTCAATAAAACGGGTGAATTTAGGGAATCCTGTGGTTATAGGAACTTCATGAGTTTTAAAGAAATGGGTAAAAGCAGGCAATCCTGTCGCCCCAAATGCTACCATCAATCTTCCGGCATGAATGCTCGAAAATCCACATATAAGACCAAACCCGAAAATTCCACTTAAATAACATTCATAGTTATTAGCTGAAAGATTTTTATGCATACAGTCACTAGATAACAAGTATACGACTCCAAATACTATAGAGATACCAATTCCTAGGGGAGAAAGATATATTCCTTCCTCATAGGTCATTATTGCCCACCAATATTTGCCAAGTAAAGGAATCGGGTCTAAAATAAATAAGATTATGTCTCGAAAAAGAGTTATTAGGATTAATACGGAGGAAGGAACTAATGCTAAAGTATATTTATTCAGTTTACTTAACAAGAATCCCACGATCGGTATGAATGGAACCATGATGGCGGTCTTATGGATTGTCCATGCAAATAACAAAAAAAACCCAGCTTTTTTGTATTGTTTATTATAATAGCTTTGAATTGCTAAAAGAGAAACTGCCGCGGATGATATTTGCCTTAAAGCGATACCAATAATGCCAAACATGAAGAAAAATAATATTATAGTTCCGTCTTTTTCACCTTCTTCCAAACCTCTCATGAAGAAAAAAAGAGATCCATACGTGATTAGCGCGAGTATCATCCAAAATACTCTTGGTTCTCCAATTTTATTTGCTAAGAAATATATGGTTTCTGTTAACGGTTCTACTGGAGTTAGTTTTAAAACCGTTGCATTATTAATAATTTCCAAGTATCTGTTGAAGTCAGCTCCAACTTGCCATGCAAAAGCAGTCACTATTGTACAATAGATTAAAATTCCATATCTTATCACTTGATTTTTGTATTTAATGTTTATTATTCCAGCTAAAACTGGCATTAGATAAACAATAATAGTTCCAAATAAACCAAAAACCATTTTTCTAACCTTAAATAGATATTATAATATGCTAAATTACAAATCTTGGGTATTCATCTAAAAATTTGCATTGTTGACTTGAGCTGAAATATAACATTATATATTCATATCTCTCCCTGCAAAGAATTCAATCTTCTCTTAAATAAAGACAGTTGTGAATAGGAAACGCGTCAAACACACGTTAGTAATGCTAGGATAAGTATCGACTTCGATATTTCATAAAGAAGATGAACTCTAAAACTCTGTCTAATTATTCTTACAAATAAATTTACTAGGAGTATTTACTGGTGCTTTTTTAAGTATAATCAATGTTTAAATATAACCTCGGTTAAATGACATCATATATAGGAACATGTATAGCTTCCTTAACGTATCCAAATCGGGAGATTCCTAGTAAGTTATGTTCTTTTTGCAAATCCAGAAGTTTGAAACCGAATGGAACATTTGTTCGGAACGATTATTCAATTATCCAACGATATATCATAATCATGCCATACTTTCGCCGTAATACTTAATGCTGATTGTACCATTATTCAGGGTTCATTCAAATTTATTCTGGAGGTCCTCGTTCGATTATCTTTTGAATTTCCTTCAAAGAACACCGTTCGGAAAAACCCGAGAAAATATCTACCAGAAACGAAATCCTTTAAGTTATTAATTCTCTTTCCTTTGATTTGTGATGTAGCTGTCGTCTCTAAGACCAACGTCAAGAATAGCCCAAAGAGTGCCCTCTTCATTGAATTTGGATGTCATATATGTCTTACTTGCGATGATGATTTTTAATATTCCTTGGGGATTAGTTCAGCCTTTTATCAGTCCATATTTTTTCGAACTTACCCAGGGAGATTATTGGTTAACAGGATTACTTAATGGAATCCCTTTTACTACTATGGTTATTTCTGTATTTTTCTTTGGGTGGGTAGTTGATAAGATTGGTGCGAAAATAGTAATGATACTTGCATTTATTCTGTTCATCATCCTTTTTATAACATTACTATTTATTACTGATCCTTTTTTAATTTTTTTGGACTACATTATTCTAAATGGACTGTTAGCTTGCTTTTCACCCGCAGTAATGAAATATGCGAGTTTAGTTAAAACAGAAATGAACATTTTTGGTGCGTTAGGAGCATCAACCTCCTTTGGTTACTTCATTGGGTCATTTCTCGGGGGATTGTTGTATGATCTATTAAGTATGAGAGTTTTATACCTTCTTGGCCTTGGTTCATGTGCTATTGGGCTAATTCTTACTATAAAAATGCGAAATATTCGACATTCAGAAGAGTATGACATGAAGAATAATCTGGAGGAAAACCTCAAAGACGATTCTCCCGATTTAACTGTTCATTCACAATCTCTTCTCACATCTCTGATAAATTCGAAGTTGGTGCTTGGCATCTTCATCATTGCATTTCTTCAAACGCTTCAAGGTTCTTTTTCAGGAATGTTTGTATCTGTGTATCTTATATCTGAGTTGAAGGCGCCATCAGTGATCATTGGAGTATCTTACGGGATTGCTACTTTATCGGGGACATTTGCAGCTCATTATGCTGGAAGATTTGGGAGTAAATTCGGATACAAAACGATCCTTTTAATCTGTTATGCAGGTTATTTCATTGTTTGGATTGCATTTTTTATTTCAACAGCAAATTTTCTGTTACCAGCTCTGGCTTATACGCTCCCCATATTTGTTGGACTAATGGTAGCAGGCCCCGCTATCGTAACTCAGTATATTCAGGAAGATCAGCGTGGGACAGTAATGGGAATATTCTCAGCTTGTCAGTACTTGGGTTTAGGGATCGGTACTATATTGGGTGGGTACTATGCTGGAATCCAATCCACAATTCATTCTAATTTTGCAGTTTCAGCATTTATAACCGTTATACTCTTTCTTTTCGTTCTTCTCTTCTTTAAAAATGATAAGAAGATAGAATAACCAACTTTTCTTCAGGCTTATTCCTTAACTTTTCTTGAGCTTTTTAATTTGCTCATCTAAAGTCTTTAAAATTTCCTCAGTAGTGATGATATTGGCATAAAATAATTCCATAGCTCTCAACGAAGCATTATGTAAAGTAGGGGACCACCCCGCACACGCATCATCAACCACAAAAACATTAAAACCTAAATCTGAAGCTATCCTTGTGGTATTTTCTACACACATATGAGTAACAACACCAACGATTATTACTGTATCTACCCCTAAACTACGTAGTTGATGCTCGAGATCTGTTGAACTAAATGTACCACTGGTAGTTTTAAGAATAATTGTATCAGTATCCTTCGGATTTAACTCATGTATAATATCTGCTAGAGGATCTTGAATGGATGGGAATAGATATTTGCCAATCATGTTTTTGGAAAACTCATTTATGGTCCGAATATTTTTTGCATAGTCGTTACAATCCCTTCTACGACATGCGAATTTTGTATAGTATACTGGAATGTTATTTTTCCTAAAAAACTCTGACAAGCGAGAAATATTTGGATTTACTATTTCGTCAACACGTTTTAAAAAATATTCAAGCATGCCAGGAACAAGTTTTTCGTTTAATTCAATGATCGGTGAGGTTTCTTTCACTTGATAATTTTGCATATCAATGATTACGAGAGCAGAACTCTGAGGATTAATAGATGGTTGAATCTGCCTTTTATTTGTTAGATACTGTTCAATTTTCTCTTCTAATTCCATTTTATTCACCATTTGTTTAATTCAGTTCGTAATAATCGCAGAACTCGTTAGTGATTAAAGCTATTTAAGCATGATAATTCCTATCAATAAAAATTAATTAAAATACAGTAATGAATTTTTAAGCCATGATTAGTTTAAAAATAAAAGCAATTTTTGGATCAATAATCCTTTTCATTGTTATGTTCATTCTAATTGGCCTAAATAATTTGGATTCAATCCTTTATGAGCCATTAATAACTCCAGAAAGGTGGCTAAAGTCTCAACCATGGATAAAACTCGAAATTTTTACGTTTGATGCAGTAATAGTGCAACCTACTTCAACCATTCTGGTTTTTTCTTTAGGGTTTCTTACTATAGGAATTGGAATTTCAATTTTATCTACTCTAGAAGATCAGAAATCCCTAGAATGGTGGGGTTACGCGTTATTGTTATGGGGATTAGGAGCATTATTTGCAGGGACAAGTTATCAAATATTCAGCTATGAAATAAAGTGCGTGGGAAGATCCTATTGCCTTTGGACTAGCTGGTGGGAGATTTTTTACATGATCCTTACTGTTGGTAGTGTTAACGCCATGATGGTTGCTCAAGCATATACTTGCTTAGAAGGAAAAAGAAGAAAAGGAGTTTTTATTGCGTCAGGAGTAATTTGGAGTCTTTATGTCGTAATTTCCCTTTTAGGAAGTATAATACCTATAAGATTCCTCATTTCGTTTGAATTATTAGTAATTTTCCTTATCCCGATCTTTATCTTCTTTTTTATTCTTAATTTCTGGAGATATCGAATAAATAGAAGCAAGGTGGATCTTTCTCTAATCTATATATGGTTATCTCTCGGTTTGATAATGTTAGTATATTTCCTTTATCTGACGGGAGGCGTAACAGATTTATTGTGGGAAATGGGGATATGGTTCTCTGAGAATGATGTGTTACATATCGGGTTAATTTTCTGGATGTTATTTATTAATAGAAATATAAAAAGACATTTAGGAGATTATCATTCTATTAGATAAATTCCATTGATGCTAATTTCCAGTGTAATTTATCTTTTACTGATAGTCTGCACTTTCCTTAACCTAACCAACGTTATAGTATAACAGGCACCTTAAAGTTAGGGAAATTCATTTCATCACTGAAATGTTTATAGATTCATTTTAAATCTAATAAGGACTAGTTAAGTCAGTAACATTCAGTAGTTAAGTCAGTAACATTCAATAATTGCAAATCATTCACTTCCTGAACATTCACGTTTATTCGGAAAATCTGGTAATAATTGTCTAGTACCCAATAACTGTTCTGGAAACATTATTCATAGAATTTTGGCCCACATATTCATGGGTACTTTTCTACTAAACCCTGTAGCTTCATAGATTAAGTTATTTTCGTCATGAATGTCGCTCTCAACCACACATACCATATTAGGTTGATACTTGGTCAAACGTTCTAAGCCTTCGCAAACAAGAGCGGTTTTCAAATCTAAGTGTAAGTACTTTGGATGAACACCTAAGAGTTCTAGCTCAGCTATCTTTGTACGAGGATCAAAACGAAAAGTACAAAACGCAGCAAACTCCCCATCAGCAGTAACCGCAACTAGATTGAGATCTGGATGGTAAAATTCTGCCTCCCTCATAAAGGCAAATTTCTCGCTAGACATGTTTTCTCTGCAATGGGGGAGAACAGAGCCCACAACATCAATATAGGCTGAATAATCGTCGTTTCCTTCAATGTTTCGTATTGTGAATCCTTGGGGAAGTATATAATTTGGTATAGAACTCTCCTTTGGGCGAATATAATTGAACTCATGAAGACCCAAATCCTGGTAATTTAATTCCTCTAAAGTCGTTCTACGAACAGGATCTGTAGTAACAGTATAATGAATAAGGCGTAATTCTCCCTTCAAACTAGGATTTCTTTCTTGTTCGATTTTTTCTAGGATTAAAAAGAGATCACGTTCAAAATGCTTGTATTGGGGATGGATTTCGATGTGATAATTACGGGCTGAACCTCGGTGACTTACAGCGATGATTTTGGAATTGGAATCAGCCACTTTTTCTTTTAATTTCCATATCGAGATGTCCTCGTCATCTTTTCTCGTATAAGACGTCCCACAAGGTCCATATTTATGATTTTCAATTTTTATTGGAATGAGATAGTGAAGAACACTGGATTCTCGATATACGTCTAATAGGAAGTCACGAACCTCATTTAAATCATTATCAAAACTGAATGAACACCGTGATAGCATTTTTTGGAACCGCTTGTCCTTCTTGAGAAGTTAAAAAAAATTTTTACGTATTTAAGAGTCTTCATATATCCAGAATTTAGCTCCTTGCTCTTCACTTATTTTAAACCCTAGTTTCTTGTAGTATTTAATGGCTGGATTAGTAAGGACTATACTTGTTGTCACTTCTTTTGCATTATGTTTGTTGAAGTATTCCTTAGTTCCTTGGATCATTGCCTTTCTCAGACTTAATCCATCTGGAAATTCTAGATCTAAGATCATCCCCTCAAAGTTCCCGTACACTGTGGTATCTTCCTGGCCTCTCTCTGCGGGTGAATATTTTCCTGCATGAATGTATCCCTTTAATTCTCCTTTCCAGTAGACGAGGAAAGAATCTTCTGACGACATCTCTCCGTTATCAAATCTTTCTGTCAAATTCTCTACTGTAACTTCTTCCCCGACAATACTTTCTTTGGATTTACGGTATGTTGCTAATGCTGAAAAATCCTCTTTTGTCAATGGTTTGATTTCAAATTCCGGCGATAGTTGATAATCTATTTCGTTTATAGCAAGACGCATTTCTCGAGCATCTTGAACCTCAGTCACTTTGGCTATTTTCTGGTTTTTGAAATACTCATGGGCTTTCTTGAAATCAAACGCGTAATGTGATTCGATCGTTCCTGGATTTTTTTTACAATCTTCTTTGGCAAATTCATAGATTGCTTTGAACAGTCGATCCACGGTTTCTTTCGATCGATATTCCTTTAATATTAATGGATAGAAAATACCATGGAAGCCTCCATTAATCCGACATTCGGTATACCCTACAATCTTCTGCTCTTGATCTACTAGATATTGAACTTGCTTTGGATTAAAATTTGGGTCTTCATGACGTTTCTGAACCTTTTCTGCTGTGATTAGTACGGGTTCAGGTATCATTTCCACAATGACTGTGTTAAATATTTCTGCCTGGGCAGTTTCATCCCCTTTTTCATAATTACGGATTGTTAAACTTTCTTGGACCATTTTTGTTCTTTCCTTATTCTTGAATATTGAAATGTGTGTTGGAATTTCTTGATCTGTTGATCATTCCATTTAAATTGGAATCATTCAACTATATCTTGAATGATACAATAAGGCTTTTATTCATTCAAAAGGTATTTAATCTTTACTATATTGGCATAAAATGTAGTTCAAACCACGTATTGGCCTTTCACACTATTTTTGCGTTGCGATTACAATGGATGAAAAACGAGAAATATTATACAGTTTTTGGGAATCACTTCCTCCACTGAAGATTGTTTCGAAACCAGAGGAAGAGGTCTACGGTCACAGAGTGCGATTACATGTTATTCAAATATTACGTAAAGGAATTTTAGATCAATTAGATAAAAATCGAAGACGTAGGGCTCTAAACGCGAGAGAAATATTATCAATTCTAAAGGAGATGCCGATGGAGGAGAAGAAAGACGAAGAAGAAGCGTCCAAAACGAAAGATATCAGCTTACAAAGTCTTTACTTTCATTTACAGAAACTCGAAGAAGCAGAATTAGTCCAGACTGTTACCATTTTACGAAAAGGAAATCATAACACAGCATACTACGGCAGAACTGCACGGATCTACCTCCACACTGATCCTGTAAAAAAAGAAAAAAAGATTTCTCAGGCTTTTTCTGCAATTAAACAATTTGCAAAAGTAAAAAATCCGGGATTGAACGAGAGTGAAATCGATGATTTTCGTGAGAGGTATCTTTCTCGTGAAAAACAGCGAAGTGAAAGAATCTCCAAATGGTTTGTCCAATATGAATCCCTAATTGTAGAGAACAATATTGATCTGACCTCTTTTTTCCAATTTATGGAAATTATCGACACAATTAATCCTGAGACTATTCAAATCCTCAAGGAATTGCGAGATACATTAAATTTTGAATCCTTACCCTAAGAAGATCAGAGCTGGACACTTTCGCTAGTACCTTGAAAAATCCCTCAAGAGTAAATTGAATAGATAGCACTGGTCAGACGATAAGGTATTCTTTTCTGTTCAAATTATATAACAGATTTGAATAAGGGCCACATTGACGACATTCGAATATTATATCAGAAATGTCGTATAACCAACGCTTAGAAATGTTAAATAATTAATAGATTTAATGCAATCTTCCTTAACAGGAACTATGCGAACAGCCATATCATACTTACCTTGACTGCATCTGGTCTTGAAGACCTTGTTGAGGCTACATTATAGTGGATGTTACTTAATGTAGGGAGGGTGCTAGACATTTAGCCTAGTTTGTAGAGTTTAGCACCGATGACTATTTGCCAGATGCCTGTTAGAATCAATCCAAATGGTGTTCCTATAGTCAGGGGCTCCAGTAAGACTCCGAAGGTGCCTACTACAATCAGGGTGCCTGCCACAATGACCAAGTAAGCTGTACGTTTGCTGAAAACTCCCTTCAGCATAACTAGGCCTATAATGACAGATCCGACGCCTAAGAGGGCCAAGGCCATGACAGTATACACACCTGATACTTCAAGTGCAAGGTGTGCCGTTGCTAAGTAAGCTGCTCTCATGGTTGCATCTGTTGTTGCTGCATAACTATCACTAATTGCAACAAGTGAAATTACTAGTCCACGAGAGATTAGAAACATTGGTGTAGCAACTAAAAACACTGCAGTTCCTAGAAATACCTGATTCTTATTAACATCCTTTAGAGAGAAGTAGAGTCCCAGAACTCCAGGCATCAGAAGAAACTCTCCGAAAGCAGCTAAGGAAAATAGAAGGGCTGGCTGTAGGGGGGCATCAAGAACTGATTGTGCGGTTAGTGGAAGTTGTACTTGAAGTATGAATACTAAGAGAAGGAATATGATAACGATGGCTCCACCTGTGAGTAAGGAGAGTCCACTCACCTTATACACTCCTTTCCAAGATGAATCTACGCTCAAAATTATTGCCTCGTCTATAATTGAATTATGAGTTTTCCTTTGACATGACCTTTTTCAAGATAGCGGATTGCATCTGGAACCTGCTTCAAATCCAAGGTTCAAAAACTAGTATAACTTGAGTTCCTAAAGATTAAATAGTGAAATGAATATTATTAGTTGTACTTTTACCAATGCTAACTGGAATAACTTCTTATTCGAAAGGGTTTTTCCTTCTGTTATCGTGATACTTTTCGTAGAAGGATTTGGACCCATGGAAATATTAATCATTGGTGGAACAGGATTTCTTGGTTATCACTCCCTACTCGAGTTCAGAAAAAAAGGTCATTCAGTAAACACAATTGCAATACCTGATGTAGAACTAGGAGATTGGTTTCCAAAGGAAGTGGAGGTGAAGTATGTAAATGTCTTTGAACAGGAGGAACGTGTACTTCAAGAATTATTAGGTAATTACGATGTGTTAGTGTACGCGGTAGGGCCAGATGATCGTGTTACTCCTCCAGCCCCTGCCTACGAGTTTTTTCATGAGAGATTGGTGAATTCTTGTGGAAAGGTAGTTGATGCCGCACGAAACGCAGGTATTAAACGATGTGTTGTTCTAAGTTCGTATTTTGCCTATTTTGATAGGATTTGGCCTGAATTAAGGTTAGCAGAGAATCACCCATATATTAAATGTCGTGTTGAACAAGCAGACCGAGTTATTCAAGCAGGTCAAGGTAAAATGGATGTAATAATCCTTGAGCTTCCCTACATTTTTGGGTCAATGCCAGGTAGAATCCCATTATGGAAAGAGGTACTACTTGATCGGATACTGAAAATGAAAATAGTCTTCTTTCCTAAAGGAGGAACGAATATGATTGCAGTGCAACATGTAGCAGAAGCGATAGTTGGAGCAGTTGAACGAGGGGAACATGGTCAGAGATATTTAATTGGAGATATTAATTTATCTTGGAAAGAAATGTTGAATATCATTTTCAACACTTTAGGAATGAGGAAAAGAGTGATTACAATTCCTACATTCCTAGCTGCATTTTATGGAAAACGACTGAAGAAATTAGAAAAAAAAGAGGGAAAAGAAAGTGGTCTTGATTTAGCCCGATTATTTCAAGATATACAATCGAAAGAACTCTATTATGATCCAAGTGAAACCGCGGAGAAGTTAGGATATAATCGATCTGGATTACAGAA
>JAEOTC010000191.1 GCA_016840035.1 Candidatus Hodarchaeota archaeon
CTTAGCAGATGTGAATTATAGCTTAACACACTTGTATGGGGATTACTGGTATACCCAAATCGACTGTGATCCTCAAAATTACTCCCTTCAGTTAAATATCTGGTATCCATGGGACGAAGCATCATCAATCAGTGAAGAGTATTATATTACATGGTATGCTCCTCAAATTATAATTGTAAATTCAAATTTTGAAAGAAACGGTTTCGATATGGAGGTACGTGTTGAAAGTGTTAACACTTCAATAGCTGATGATGTTCCTACGTTGATCATAGAGAGTGAGAACCAATATTATTCCGTATTAGGCAATTTAATCTATGAATCAGATTTACATGGTTATCAAATTTGGCACTTTACATCTCCTTGGCTTGTACCAGATGTTTGGAACATTAATCTGTCAGTTTACGATATTTATGGACACTCAAAGCATTATTTCACAGTGTACAATTCGACTGATTTACCTCCAATAATTCACGAAGCCACCCTATTAATACTTGAAAATTCAACTACAGGTACTTTATTCCAATTATCCCTCACGGTTTCAGATGATCATGCCATTGATAGTGCAATTCTCTATGTAAATGGCTTAGAATATCCTTATTCTCGTAAGAATGACACACATATTATTTTTGACTTCTTTTTAATTTCTGGAACATATTTTCTGCAAATATCTGTAATAGATGATATAAATCAGGAAACTGAAAGATTTATTGCGAATTTAAGCGTTTATGAATATGGTACTCAAACTACTACTATCGATACAACGAGTGAGACATCTCAAGCAGATCAAACTTCTCAACAGGATACTCAACACGAAATAAGTGCACCTTTAGGTATAGGAAATTTGATCGAGATTGGACTTGGAACGAGTTTCTTTGCTACCATTGTTGCGCTGGGTAATTTCCTATTACGAAGAAAGGAGCAATGAAACGTATGAAAAATTCCACGCACTATCTCTTCTCGTTGGGATTAACGAATCTATACGGAATGTTCTGTATTAATGAGTTCAGGTATTCATTAATGGTCATTCCTCTATCTCTCATTACGAGTTGTCTCAGTTGGGTTCCAAATATTGTTGATAGATATATCAGCACTCAATTTGAAAGTGAAGGAGTGGTTCTAGCCCGAAATAGACATCCTCTCTCCCATTCACCCTGGACATTTCTATATTTTGTGCCAATCTTATATTTAGTACAAAAATTAGACTATGAAATTATAGAGATGATTCTAGTACTCATGATTTTAAGCTGGGTCTCGCATCTGTTTCTAGATTCATTGAATCCAGGTGGGTTACCATTAGGAAAAAAACCAATTTTTTCTAATCATCCAGTCAAACATTACAATTTTCATTCAGGTTTAGTCAGAAAGAACAAACGATTGCGTATTGCGAAGATTCAGTTCAATGATCTTGCGGCAAATAGAAAGCTAGGACAACTAGGATTGTTCATTTTTTCCCTAAATTTCGCTAGATTTATGTTATCGTTTTTGGGTGGTAGAATATGATGATTTCATATACAAAACCGTTTTCCTATCTTGTTGTCTTTTTTGTGATTATTCTTCCCTTCCTACCTATAATCTCTAGTGTTGCAAATATGGTAGATTATCGTACAGAAAATAATGGGAAGAATGGGAATCATGATTTACACTTTCAATATTCAATGAAAAACTCTGAATTAACTGTAAATCGATTAATTGTCTTGTCAGAATCGTGGGATAAATTATTTCTCAATATGTCTATACAAAACTTTGGTGAAGCGATTGATTCGATTTTTATTTCTGTGAAAATCAATGAAGTAATTACAGAGTGCACTTTTTCCAGTTATAAGCGCGTAGGATTAAAAAATTGCCTTATGTATCAGTTTGCTCAACCTCAAATTCTAATCATCCCCTTAAACTTCACATACCAGGAGGTCTTGTCTATTTCCATCTCTATTTATTTGGATGCTCTTATATCATGGCGTGAAGTTGAATATAATTTTACAATTTATTCTGCTAATCTTCAAGGACATAATCTCCTACAACCTTTTACTGAACAACCATTGCATATTCTCTCAAATAATTTCCATTATATTCTCCAATCTTCTCCATCATCACTTTTTGGCCAGCGACTGTTTGTGAGGGGCTTTGTTCCAGTAGATATACCACCAAAATTCCTCCTATCTACACAACTAGAAGTGCAGATAACAGGTGCAGACTTAGAACATATCTCTTTAGGAACAGGAAGTAATATAAATTATGAAATAAATGAAAGATTTACCAGAATAAATTCGAGTGTAAGCTCTAATGATCTTACAGACCATCTTTGGAGTTTAAAATTATATATTATTCCAATCATGAATAACCCTAATGATTATTCATCGATTACAATTTCTCTCAAGGCACGTGGAGTTTTAATTGCTGATCACTTTTCAGATGCAGATTTAGGTTTAATTTCACATCCTATTCCTGGAATTATCATGATTCCAATTCTAATTTTCTTCCTCTTCGGAGTTCCTTACTATCATGTTTATCAAGAGGAACTGACCGAAAAAGTTGATCGACTGTTAGAAACTGAAATTGGGAAAAATTGATTATGCAAAAGTCTTCCTATATCCGCTCAGAAAATTTTAATAAGCCGAATGTGCTAATAGGTGAATATAATAAGTGTTTGGACTACTTATTTGATAATAAATTAAGCGAATGGATAATCCCCAAACTTCTTTGGATTGATTTTTACGTTCTTCCTCTAACAATCCTCTATAATTTTTCACTTCAGCATCAGGTTCTAGAGAAAGATTGCTACTTCTTGAAAATCGTATCTATTGCTGATTTTGATCGACTCTTACAATCAACACTGCTTCCAAAGTTACTAACAACTGGATTTTCTTCATTGATAGTAAATTATCCCCCATATTGTTCACGAAATGGTGAAAATTGGATGAATCTTAAAAAATTAACAAAATTAGGTGTTGTTTCAGTTTTTGTCACAAAAGATCTGTTTCCACTTGAAGAATCTAATACAATTGTTGTTGATCCAGAATGAATGAGCCCTTCCTACTTAAGAACTTTCAGTACTTGAAAAAAGAATTAGAAAATTCTGACAAAATTCAAACTGGAATCCATTTGATTGACAACTTTATTGGAGGGATATTTCCGGGCCAAGTTCATGCTATTCTAGGTGATTCTGGAGTCGGAAAATCATGGTTCTGTCAAAAGCTGATTAGCTCTTTGTTGAGAAGCAATAATAACGCAACTACATTATATTCAAATTTTTCGGGTAATATTCGACTCAACAACTTCAAAAAGGTACTTATAGATGATAGACTCTTAGATCAGGTGAAATTCTTTGACCCAACAAGTCTTCTTGAGAATATTATCTTATGCAAGAAAGTAATTGATGGAGATAACCCCGATATTTCTTTACTTATATTTGATATGCTGTTCGGGTCACCTTTCCAGTTTTCCGAGCTCTTAAGAGATTCTAGAAAAAAGTGGGAGCGAAATATCTTTCATCTTATGGTAGATCTCAGAAAAATTGCTCACTTAAGGAACATCCCTATAATAGTGGTCAATTATCTTTCTTCCGATTCTTTGAATGTTGGATCTCATAATGATCGCTATTTAGATCCTTTTTGCGCAACAAAATCTATATTGCAGAAGGTAAATCATGAATATTTATTGAATTTTTACATACATAATCGCTATCTGGGATCAACACCAATACACCTGTTTAAAGAATGAATGAAGAGTATTGAACTTAGAATGAATTCAATAATCAAGCTCCTCAATAGACTGAAACTCAATTGCTGCTTCAGTAGTTAGTTTTTTATGCGGTTTTTTGGTCGGAAACCAGAAAATTACAGGTTTTTTGATATTTCCTCCTTGAGCAATGTACCCCACTACGAATAATCCCATGATATAAAGTACAAACCACACTGTGCCTATAAGAATTGAAAGAAAAAAGTTTTGGGTTCTCCACAGAGTATCAAACGTAAACACAATGTAAACCAGTATAGCATTATAGAACCAAAATGGTCTAATTTGCATGTTAATCATCAAGGCATGAATTACGAAGTACCAGTCATTTATACTGGGCATTAATACTCCAAAAATACCGATAAAGAGGTACAGGTGAACTAGTCCCCCTACCTGTGAAGAAATTACTCCTGTATCAGCAAAAATTAATGGAGTTACAACCAAATAACCAAGCAACATGACCAAAGCAAGTTTATTAGGTGCAAAGGCGACACGTTTTGCATAATCGAATCTATTAAATCCTATAAGTAATCCTGGATTTTCATCAGGGATATCAAGTCCCGAAACTAAAGAGGCACGAAGATTTCCTTTGTCAATTATTAGTTCGGTTTCATTTGTGACTTTACGCGACTCTATTTCTTTTAATATTTGTTTTGCAGTATACACATGTAAATATACATGAATCCAGCGAAAGGGAAGGAAAAAAACCATTAATATTCGACGTAGAAATGGTAGGAAGTAGAGTACTAATTGGAGTAAGATATAATATGAGAGTTGCTTCACAAAGAATTCTACAATATTTCCGCCCTGAACTACATTTAAAGTGTACCAATTAATGAAATCACCGAATCCATTGACCAAAAGATCTAATAGTTCAACCATTATATATCATTTCCTCTGAGTCTTTGCATAATATGGAATATTCGCAATTATCACACGTATTCGAAGTTTGATGGTTAAATTCTTGAGAAGAAAATCTTTTTAATAATTTTGTTAGGGTAGACCGTGATTTTCGGTTCTTATATCTACTAATACCTTCAAAAAACATCTCCATGGATCGATAATCCATGGATATTATTCTAGTTAGATTGGATTTGTATAGAGTAATCAAAACCATTTTTCGAATATTAATCTGCGAATTACATTCCTTTTCC
>JAEOTC010000192.1 GCA_016840035.1 Candidatus Hodarchaeota archaeon
ACCTTGGACAGTGGATATCCAGCTGAACTATATATACCCCCAGGGCGAATACAGATTACAAGTAACCCCTCACCTTCTCATGAAGAGACAGTTTCCTCTGACACAACCATAAGTAAAATTCCACTACCACTGATTTCTGTTGTCTTTGCTTTGAGCTTGATGGGAGTTAGTCTTACATTCCGCCGAACGTCCTCCTAAAGTTTATTCAGAAATAATGACCACAAGACATACGGCCAGCACTCAATTCTAACACATTACTACGACTCCTGAAGGCTATTTTTTGTACAAAACGAGAGGACTGACCATTTCCACACGGGTACCAACATGACATTGGTAAACCATTTCTTGATAAGTCCTGTTTGGAGTAAATCTTTCGAGGGTAACTTATAAGGGAGGTTCTACCTCTGATTAGTCTCTTGGTTTTAAGAAGCCGAGGAAAAAAAGGAAATCTGAAAAATAAAATCTTGAGATGATTGGGTGTTGATCAAAAACAAAAGAAAAGTAAGATCGGGAATATGGGTAATATTGTTACTGACTCTATTTCTCTTACCTAAGTGGATTCATTCGGGTTTCACGCTTGTAGAAAGTACAGAACAACCTGAGAATCCCATTTTATTCCTTCATGGATGGTGGGTGAGTTCGTATGTGTGGGATTTGATGAGAATGCGATTAAAAGACGATGGTTGGCCGAATACCACTGATCTCAAAGCTGGTTATGTCATTGATTTCAAGGATACAACCAATTGTTCTGCGCAAGCAAATATTATTAATGCTCTTCAGATCAAACAAACAGTAGATAATATTCTAGATATTACTGGAGCGCAAAAAGTCGATCTAATTGCTTTTAGCATGGGAGGCTGGAGTAGCAGATACTATATTAAAAACCTCGAGGGGATAGATAAGGTGGACGACTATGTAAGCATAGGAACAGCTCATCATTGTGATTACTGGGCAGAAGCGTCTTGTGATGGAATACCGGCATTCTTACTTGCTTTAAATGAGGGGGATGCCACTCCCGGAGGAATTTTAAACGACACACTTGAGGGACGAACCGACCCCCAAACTAAGATAGTATTTAATGGCAGTCATATCCCGGGGGAGATTAATTATACTTCGATAAATAGTATTGTTGATATTGATCCAGTTTATGCCTATCTGGATGGGGCGTATAATCTGGAAGTTGACGATGTAAGTCATGAAGATCTCCTGGGGGATGAAAATGTATATGAACTGGTGAAGCAAGCTATCCGGGATTCTCCTTCACCCCCAAATAATGTTTCCTCGTTCCTACTCAATTCGGTTGTTTTTGCTTTGTGTGTTCTTGTATTACCATTATCTTTCTGGAGAAAGCGTAAGACGATTATGTAAGTAGGGAAAAAACTGTTCATCAGAATTTCCGTTAGAGAAAAGAAGTAACCCCTAAACATAAGACCAGATGCGCTCAACACATACTCTATTTGACTCCTGAAGGCTTTTTTTAAGAAAAAACGAGAGGACTGACAATTTCCACATTTCTAGAGGATTTAAAGAGGAATTTCCACCTCTTTCGATTTCCTCCAGACTAGGAGAAAATACATACCAGTTATGAGGATTAATGTATAGACAATTCCTACAAAGGCAAATTTTATCGGAGGAATATAGGGTAGAATGCTTAGGATAAACTTGGGGTAAGAATTTGGAAAACTAATCAAAATTAAAGTTAATGTATTTTCCAGTGCATCAAGCCCTCTGGATAGAAAAACTGAAAGGAATCCAACAAGGGGAGGAATAGTACTCCCTTTTTCATTTATTTTCTTACCTAATAATACAAATATGGTAGAATTTCCTATTAATCCAGAACATAGGAAAATAAAATCTGCAAAATACTGGAGATAAACCGTAGATTTCACATCTGACCATGCGCTCAGAATAATTGTTACCTCGTCTGAATTAGTTGCCATTTGTAGATCTGATGTTGAATACCCAGTTTCAGAGAGAATCAAAGATGTGGGAACGAAGGCGAATAGAATAATCAAAGTAAATACTGAATAAGCAACGATTATGATTCCAATTAACTGCTTTGTTGGACGTTCTGTCAATTTATGGAACAGATCTTTCATAATCATCATAATCTGGAACATTTAATATATATTTCTTGTCTGTCTTCTCTCTTTCGGGCATATACTAAAAGAGTAAGAATGGTTATACAGGTACGCGTTTATTTCACGATTTTCCATTTCTAATTTGTAAAATGGCTAAAGAAGATTAAGAAGTAATATAACATAAGCTGGCCTGACAAGCCATTCAGGAATCCATCAAATGAATGGTTTGCCCATAAAATTTCAAGATACATATACTCATTGTTATGTGTACTTAAAGCCCTTTGAAGATTACGAGAATTACTTACTGGAACTAGAGTATCAATAGTTCCTGCCGAGATAAAGGTTGGAACAAGTCCTGATCTATTAACATATTTAATAGGCGATGCTAGATCAAATAAAAAACTTTCTGGGTCATTTTTTACCCCCAAAATACGAGATCCCATTGTTGACATCTCACTGATCCCATAGATGGATGCTACACCATTAACTCTCACCTCAGAAGCTGAATAATTCCCACTATGTTCTCTAAAATAGGAGACATTAGTACCATAGGCTGCAACTAAAGCTAATTGCGCTCCTGAGGATCTACCGAATAAAAAAATCCGATTCTCATCTCCATGAAAATTTAGAGCGTTATTTCTGGCAAATACAATCGCATCACGAATATCATGAAGCATCCCTAGAAATTCTACCTCAGGAAACAACCGATAATTTATTGCAAATACTGTGAAACCATGGTGTGCAAAAAATTTAGACACAGTCCTGATCGGAATATCGTTTTTGGAGCCACTTATCCACCCCCCTCCATGAATAATGATAATTACTGGATTTTTCGTCTCCAGTTTATCCGAATAGTAAACATCAAGGTTACTATAGTTATTATATGCAATATTCTTTTCAATTCGTATTTCTGTGGGATTAAACGGAAAATCATTCAAATAATACTCAAGAGAAAAATGGGAATGTAAAGGTATTAAATCGGAATTGGCATTAAATTCCATAAGATCCTTTGATGAAACAAGAGGCTGAACAGAATTGACTTGAATATATGGGAATAACACTATGACAAATAGAACAATAGCAGATACTAAGCTAATTCGAAACCCTCTGGAAACTCCATTTACACCTCCCGAATTATACCTAGAGTAGCCTAAACGTAGTAAGGAGTAAAAAAGACTAAGGAAAAGAATTACACTCACCCATAGATTATATTCCCTTAACCAATATGCTGTGATTGAGAACCCGAGTACGAAAAATCCCCATAAACAGATAATCAGAAGTGTAACGAATGTTTTCCAATCCCTAATAATGCGTTCGTAAAAGCTATTAGAGGTGGGGAAGTGCCTGACGCGAATAGATATGGAGAGAGGATAAAGAAAGACTATCAGTGAACCTAATAAGAGGAGATACTGTAATATCTGGATTCCGAAAAAAGTCACAGTGATTTCGAGAGCATAACGCAGCAGAATAGGGAGAATGAAAAAAAGGATGAGCGTAAAAAAACTTATTAGAATAGCTTTTATTCCTCTGACTAATAAGTCTCTCTTTTTCATTATTTACCTCAAATAAAATGTGTAGGTTTCTTATTTTTTTCTTTTTCTCCTGAATCACTTTACGACTCCTTATGACTCTTTCTGCCAGAAAACGAGAGGACTGAACAGTTCCACACTTCCAGCTATACAAAGCTTTGATTTATTAAATCTCGACCCCCTCATTTTAATACCTGTAAAGCTCTTAAAATATTTGGATGTTTAGATAATTTGTGATGAAACACTTCTTCCACACCCAATAATGATGGTTCGAACTTAAGGTCTTCAAAAAATAAATCCAAGCATTTTTTTTCATCATCTGTCAGCTCATCTTATATCTGTACAAGAAAATTAGCAGCGATTTCTCTTATCTCTTCAAATTCCTTTTTTGAAATGTTTGCACCACGAACGACATGCCTTATTCTATCATCAACATGAAAAGCTTGTAAATACTCTTCAATATCAATTTTAGCAAAATTTGCTTTTGCCTGCATGAGATTATCAAGAACCAATGTTTTTCGTAAAAGATCTTTTTGACATCTGACTTTAGATATATTTGCAACATCATAGACATCACGCGTGGATCTTCGCGCTAATAAGGTCGAACATTTATTTCCAAATAGCTCCTCAGTTTGTGGTAATAA
>JAEOTC010000193.1 GCA_016840035.1 Candidatus Hodarchaeota archaeon
AGGCAAGCTTGCCATCTAAACCTAAACCCATGTCACGATACATTTCCCATTTAAGTAGAGCTTGGTGACATTGTTCCCGCGCCATAAAATCTGTTGCTGAATAAGAACGAACTCTTGTTCCAGGTTTTTGGGCTGCGATAGCTGAAGTTATGATAGATTCCACGGCACTATCTAATGCAACGGCAACTACTGGATCAATTACCCTGAACATAGGATGCATGTAATCAAACCGTTTCATTGATAGAACCACCGTTTTAAGATATCTCGGTTCTTCATTCTTTCCCCAATCAGGATTAAGCTCTGAAAAAAGGAATATGAAACGGCCATTAGTGGTTCCTGAATTATGATATTGTCTACATAATAATGAGCCTGGTTTAGTCCCTTCTTTGACACAGGGAACCTTCACTGTAAAACCGTTAATCTTCTTTAGATTATATTTAACATTTTCACAATCAATATTCATAGCGAGAACAACAGGATGATTACCTTCACTATCAACTTCTTTAGATTTCATTAAACCTGGCCATTCTGGACTCTCCGGACCTAATCCTTGTGATTTGGCAAAAGATCCTGCTTCCAGTCCAATTAATTGCACCTTTTCGATTTTCTGAGTTTCAGGATTCCGAATAACCTTTCCGATACAGGCATCATCCTGTTCGAGATGTGGACCAACTGTTAAGGTAGTCTTTCCTGTTCCAGATAATCCTTTTAGTACACGATCAGTAGTCATACCCGCATGGTAGGAGATAAATCCATCTGATTCTGCTTTATTCCATACCATGGTAAGATGAGGTTTTTTATATGCTCCACCAAAATAATCTACTCTTAAGCTTATGACCCTTCTTTTATTCTCATCCATTTCTGTTAAATCATAGAGAGTTATTGGCTCGTTCGGATCAAAATTTGGCCAAAATCTCCTGATTTCATTGACGTATTTTAACGGTAATCTTTCTTGGACAATGAAGTTCCAACAATCAATATGTTGGTTTTCTTTGTGTGGAAAAACCATTAATTTACCAAACCATCCAATGTATGCTGAATGCGGGTTTTTTGTACTAATCGTTACTCGAAGTCCAACTTCGTAGCCATGCTCGCCCTGTATAGCATCTTGCACAATAACGGGAATGTGTTCTTCTCTAAGGTATCTGAGAACAACTTCATATAATTTTTTTCCACGCTCTCTATCAAATGCCTTTTGGCCTTTTCCAAGTCGATAACCTTCAGGAATCATATAATAGGCCCGATCTGGTCTTCGTCCTGGTTGAGTAGAACCAAATAAATACTGATAGTCTTTTGTTAAGACATAATAATCTTTTAAATAATTCCGAAACCAGTCATGATCTGGATTTTCGGCGATTATATCTTCTTTGTATAATTGGCAATCATAACCTATGTCTACAGTGCTCTTTGTCACAGTTGTCATCTCTTCTGTCCTAGTTTCAGCTTCTGGATTATTGGATGATTTTTAGGTTGCAAATTATGCGATTCTAGATGCGTTTTTTATGTCTATTGTAATAAATTACAGTGGGGGTATTAGGGGAGGATTTTGAATCCCTCCTCCTTTAGGCACCATTTTGAATAATTCCAACTGTGAATTCGATCGGAATTCAATAAAGCTTAATAGAACATATGACAATTACTACCAATGAAGGAAAAAAAAAGTGAGCTTGATCCAGAAGTTTTGAGTAGAATCCCTTCTTTTCTTGGAGGGATCTGTGTAGGGTCTTTTATCCTTTTCTACTAAGTAGATAATATCAGATTTAATTCAGAGGAGTTAGAATGACGACACGAAAAAGAATGGAATTCGCTGAGGGGATATTTCGTTCGAATTTCAAAATCGTTGTATTGGGTGATGGTGGAGTTGGAAAAACAGCCATAATCCAGCATTTATTAGGTAAGCAATTTACCTCTAACTACCTTCTTACAATAGGGGTTGATATTTCGACCTATAAACTTCCTTATGAAGGAAAGACGTTGAAACTACAGATATGGGATCTAGCTGGTCAGGTACGATTCGAAACTGTGAGAAATTTATATTATAATGGGGCACGTGCAGCTATTCTAGTTTTTGACTTAACTCGTCATGAATCTTTTCAGAGTCTATTGAAATGGAAGAATGACCTTTTTTTGCATGCAGGCAAAACAATTCCGATAATTCTCTTGGGGAATAAATCCGATTTAGGTAGCTCGGAATTTGAAGATAAAAGTACAGTACAAACATTTTTGGATGAAATAAACACAATTTATGACAAAGAATATGAAAATAATCAGTTAAAAGTTCCCTATCTGTGTACCTCGGCATTGAATGGGACTAATATAATGAAAGCGTTTGATAAGTTGGGAGAACTTTTAATTATGTTTCAAAACCAGATAACTCCAGAAATCATACCAGTAGAGAATGCTTCTAGTCCAAGTGTGAGAAGTAAGCTCTAGTTTCCTCTAAGTACCTATCTCCCAGGTTTAAAGATATTGGAGTAATTGTAATCAACTGCTCTTCAAGTAAAACATAACTATCGGTATTGGGGGGTAATTTCTGTCTTGTTTTTCCCCATTGCCAAAAAACAGTTGTTCCACGGGGATCTTTTGCTTCGATAGCTTCATCCACATATTTTACTGGACATAATTTCACGTATTTTTTCTTTGTTTCAAGTGTGA
>JAEOTC010000194.1 GCA_016840035.1 Candidatus Hodarchaeota archaeon
ATTTGGAAAAAATTAGAAGAGTATTACAAAGATAAGAAACCGAAATTTTTAACGAAAATATATTTTGAGTATATGAGGACCTATAAGCTTTCTGGAAAATTCAAGCAAGCAAAAGAAATGATGGATAGAGTTCTGACACAAATTTCTCCTGATGAGGAAAGTGAAAAAAGAATTACCAAAGTTTTTGTGCATTTGGGCTATGCAGAAATTTATTTTCTGCAAAATAAAAATGAAGATGCCATCAAAGCTATTGAAACAGTCAGAGCTTTAGTTCGAAACACTGATCCTGTTTCAATCCAACTCAAAATTTTAGAAGTAGAAGTAGAGATTCTCTGCAGCCAGAACCGATCTGATGAAGCTAGAAAAAAATTGGAAAGTATTCGCAAAACTTGGGAATCCAATTGGGATAAGGTAAAGTGGTATCGAACTCTTGCACGAATTGAAAAATATGACATGAACTATGGAGCAGCACAAACTGCTTTAAAATCAGCTATTGAAATAACGAAGGAAATTGGAGCCATAACGTATTCTGATGAATTAGCTCTGACTGAGTTGCTTATTGAAATGTCTAGGATTGGTAATGTTAAGGCATACCAAGAAGCTAAGGAAAGATTATCATTAATTGATTTAGATATCTCAAAGAAAAATTTACCAGTGCTTCATCTTGAAAGCAAGCTCCAGCATGGATACTTAGCTTGGAGTCAATCAAACTTTGAGAAAGCCTACGCAATTTTTGCTGATATTGTGAAAGAAGCTGATAATCACCGATTATTTCGTCAAAAAGCCATAGCTATTAGTTCTTTGAATAAGATCGAAAACCAAGAACAGCACTTAACCGCAATGACTAAGAATAAAGCTGTCTACAGGTATCTAGATGATGCAAGAAGAATCCTAAAGGAGTCTTCGTAATATTACTTTGAAATTTATCGTTTAGATTTTCCCTGATTTGCCACTTTTTGCATTGCTTTTGCTACAATCTCTGGATCTCCCAAGTAATAGTGTTTTATGGGCGCAAAGTTTTCATCTAGCTCATAAACCAGAGGGATACCAGTTGGAATGTTTAGTTTTAGAATTTCATCATTGGGAACATTATCTAGATACTTCACGAGTGCTCGGAGACTATTTCCATGAGCTGCAACAAGAACCCGATTACCAGATTTAATACTTGGTACAATAACATCATGCCAATATGGAAGTACTCGTGCAACCGTATCCTTTAGGCATTCGGCCCTTGGAATTTCATTTTTTGACAATTTACTATATCTAGGATCTTTACCAGGATATCTATCATCGTCCTCCTCTAGTTCTGGAGGACGGATATCATAACTACGTCTCCAAATTAAGACTTGTTCATCTCCGTGCTTAGCCGCTGTTTCTGCTTTATTTAACCCTTGTAACGCTCCATAATGGCGTTCGTTAAGTTTCCAAGACCTTCTAACTGGGATCCACATGAGATCCATCTCTTCTAGCGCTAGCCACAGGGTACGAATTGCTCGTTTGAGCACACTCGTATACGCAATATCAAATACATACCCTTCATCTCTTAAAACTTGACCTGATGTAGAAGCTTCGTTAATACCTTTTTCTGATAAATCAACATCAGTCCAACCTGTAAATTTGTTGATTTTATTCCAGATTGATTCACCATGACGTAAAAATACTACTTTGTACAAAATAAAACACCCAGACGGTTAAATGGAGTAAATTCTTGAATTACTGAATGTAAGCTGTTTTTTTGAATCTAGATGCTAGATTGTATAGTCCAATCTGATCTAGATCCGATTATCTCGATTTAAGAATTGAATAATGAATTTTATTCTTATTAGTTCTTCCTTTTTTTATCAACCCAAGTTCCGTTAACTTGTTTAAGTATACCCGCTCGGTGTTGGTTTTTCGACGAGTGATTTGGGATATTCGTCCTGCTGTAGCTGGAGTGTTAGCTTTCTTTAAAGCAAAAAATGTTTTTCTTAGAAGTCTTGGAACTGCTGATGTTTCGTCCACTAGCGTTTTGAGTTCTTTATGCACAGTTTTTGAAATCTGCACATATTTATCTGAGTTTAACATTAGGTTAATAGCATCTTTTACTGTTAGAGCCGAAGAATTTTGTTTCCAGCGTTTTTTAATTTCTTTTACTAGCATTGCCTGCGGCACTTTGCTATTCTTCAGAACTTCAGAAGCTCCAGGGGTAATCTGAATTTTAAGTCTTTCAAGTTCAGATAAAAGATCAGGTTTTGACATCGAGACACTTCGGTGAATATCTTTACACTTACAGCTGATATAAAGATGCATTATTCTGTTAATAAGTCAATCCTAGGATAGAAAAGAAATGTTTTGAAGTAAATTTGTCTCAATTATTCACTGGTTTGGTTAGGTTTTCACTCTCTTTTTGGTTTGAAATTACTGATAAGTCGTTTTTCCCCTTGAATCTCACGCAATCGCGTGACATCTTGAATTCTTTCCAATGTGCCTAAATACGTACCATTTCCATCACGAATCGCGTGATATTGAAGATAGATGAACTTTCCTTGATAATTAATCCAAAATTCTTCCTCATCTCGCTTGTTTTGTTTGAAATCATCTAAAATTTGATTCACATGTCTGATACTTTTAGGTGGATGACAATGATTGACATCCCTCCCTAAGTTGGCAAGTGTTCTTCGAAAAATGGGAGTTCTTATGGGTGAAAAGTAGATTAATTTATTGTCAGCATCAATAAATGACAGTTGTATCGGTAAATTCTCCATTATATTCTCAAATAGACCTTGTTGTATTCTTCCTGTGGAGAAATTGATTATTTGAGCGGACTGTTTATCTATGAAGTCTGATTCCAAAAATGATTTCTGTTCTGACGGATCTGGTACAATGATACAATATCCAAACCCGTCACTGAGTGATGCAATTTGCATCCAATCCTCTTCTGATAATTTTTCAAGAGCAATCGGGAATATTTCATCTTCTTCTTTTTTGATGATCCAAGGAATTGTTTGTAAAATAGGTTTTATTGTGTTTTCTATTGTTTTGGGAAATATTAAATGAGCAGAAAATAGATCCTCGATTTTAAGCAATCGGGTGCGAATATTATCAATATTCTTTCGAATCAATACAAGAGGTTTATGAATTCCCTTGTCATATAAGATGGGGAATAATAATTCTTCTTGTCTCAAGTAATGTTTCTCAATGTCCAATATTAGATTGTATTTTGCACGCAATTCAAGTTTTAACTCCTCATCCTGATCTTGCTTGACTGTTTTAAGTAGAAATTTGAATTGCTCTAGTAAAGATTCGATAGCGCGATTTTCTTTCATTAAAATAGACAATGGATGGCCAGGAGGAAGTTCCTTTAGCTTAAATGGTACGAGCATGCCGCTGGTTGGCTTAGCGTTTTTCAATGTTAGTCATTCCCTTTATTTCCCCCCATTTAACATTCATTAAGATACTTAGAATATTTCCTTAAGAATTTCTTTCTGAAAAGCGCACTTCAACAATCCATACTCTCTTAGATAAAAATCAATATCTTTACATAGTATTCCATTACAGGCAAATTACATGATTCAGTTTGTCTGACAACAACAAAAAAATGTCCCTCTCACCTTTGAAAAACCAGTCGCTAGGCGTCGTTTTCGTCATTTTCACCGTTCTCTCTCTGATACAAGTTTATAAGGCGGAAGAACCCTCAGAAAGCTGGGAATGCGAAAAACTATACCAGCTCAACCACAACTAACGATCCGCATGCAGATGACGCCGCGGCCTATCTTCACAGATCTTTGTATCTGTGCCAAGAATTTGTATAATCGCGCGACCTTTGAGGTCCGACAGGAATTCTTTAACACCGGGAAATGGATTCAATACACCGTCCTTTATCATCGGCTCAAACAGGAACCCGTGTACCTTGCACTTAAAGAACTTCCAGATAGTTATTTGCCACAACAGGTTCTCCGGCAAATTGAACAGACCTGGTGAAGCTACTTCGCCGCAATAAGAGCCTGGAAAAAAAAGCCCACGAAGTTTCGCGCCCGTCCACATCTTCCACGATATAAACCAAAAAATAGCCTGCATATGCTCAATTTTCCACGGCCACGAGTGCGAATTCGAAATAATGTCATTTTATTTGCTAAAAATCTCATGGCGCGTGGATTTCCCGCCTTTCCTGTGGGAACGCTTCCCGTAACGGCCAACACATGTGTAGGAGCACGCTTGCTTCCTTATTATGATCGATTTGTGATAGAAATCCTATATGAGGTGCAGGTGAGGCCCATTCTGGTTTCTAAAAAACCTTCTCGTACGCTGGGTATTGATCTAGGGATTTCCAATCTCGTAGCTACGTCAGACGGAGTTCTCGTCAAAGGCGGGGTTGTAAAAACCATCAATCAATGGTATAATAAGCGCTTAGCCCATTATCGGTCTTTAGCTGCTACCTGTAATTCCTCAGTAATCACTCCTCGAATCCTTCGATTACATCGTAAACGAATGAATAAACTGTACGACTTCTTTCATCAGACCTCCCGCCGTCTGATTTCCCATTGCATGGCTCAAAATATCGACACCCTTGTTATTGGTTATATACCAAGGTGGAAACAACACTGCAACCTCGGTAAACAGACAAACCAAGCATTTGTCCAGCTACCCTTCGCTAAGCTCATTCAAATGCTTGAATATAAAGCTAAACTCGTTGGAATAACAGTTATATGTGTAAATGAATCGTATACCTCCCAAAAGTGTAACAAATGTGGGCATACGGAGAAAAACAATCGGGTTTCTCGGGGTGTGTTTATTTGCCAGAAGTGTGGAGTGCATCTCAATGCTGATATCAATGCGGCGTGTAATATTTGCGCTCGCTCTCAAATTCTCTCTCAAGTAGTCCCAATGGATAGTAATAGGGCTGTTCCTACTATCCTGTCGGATAGTGGATGTGTGACTCATCCTTTCCAGAATTCTTTTTAAAGAGTTGTCTGACTAATACAGTCATAACCAGTTTTTATCCTATGTAAGCATTTTTTTCATACTCCCAGAATTCCTTTAGATAAGGTAAATCTCAATGATTCCGTTTAGAGAATATAAAAAAGATTGTATGTTCAGGAACAACAATCTTTGTTCCTATTGGAAAAAATCTACAGAATGTCATTTACTTTCGTGCCCGTTTTACTCAAAACATACCTCCATTACGAAGAAAAGTGCATTAAAAAAGCGGGTGAAAGATACAGTTATTTTTTCCCCTGATGATTTAGATACAGAAGGTAAATCTGTCCAAGATATTATAGGAAAATCTCGAGAAGAAAGGGGAGATTCTGAGAATAAAGAACATAATAAACCTCAACATTCTCTTGTGACGGAAAAGTTAGTTTCTCGTCTAACATGCATAGCATGCGGTGAACAGATTTTTGACGATAAATTTACAACAATTAGAGATCCGAAGGGAGTTGTAATCTATCTTCATTCAAAGGGAAAATGCGATGTAAGGCATGAGGGTATGTCGATCGTCCGAAAGAGATGGTTAAAAATGCATGATTATGCAAAAAACCTCTCTGAAACAGAAGATTCACAATAGAATTAAATAGTATATTCATAAAAAGGTAAAGGATAACACAAAATGGCTGTAAAATACTGGAGACGCCCTACTGCGGGAAGATCTGCAGTTCACACAAAAAATGGTTTAGTTGCCTCATCTCAACCATTAGCTTCTTCCGCAGGAGTTCAAATGCTTAAAGCAGGTGGAAATGCCTGTGATGCCGTTGTTGCTATGGCTGCGGTACTTAATGTTGTTGAACCATTTTCAACAGGAATTGGAGGCGATGCATTCGCTCTACTTTCTATACCTGGAGAGAGGACTCCAATTGCAATAAATGGATCGGGATTCTCACCGAGAAATCTAACTTATGATTACCTTGCTGTAGAGGAGAAATTGACTAGTATACCACTCACTGGTATCCTACCTATAACAATTCCAGGGGCTGTAAGTGCATGGGGGATGATCCACGAGAAATTTGGAAAATTATCATGGGAAGAAGTCCTTACCCCTGCAATCAACTATGCGATTGATGGGTATCCTGTAAGCCCTGTTATTTCTCAGGTGTGGGATGTATTAGTTTCCAAACTCAAACTCCATGAAGGGGCAAAAGAAAATTATTTAATTGATAAAGAAAGAGCGCCAATGCCAGGAGAGATTTTCAAACAAGATTCTTTGGGAAAAACCTTCCAACTATTGGCTAAACGAGGATACAGGGACTTTTACGAGGGTGAACTTGCGAATCGAATTTTAGGATTCTTAAACAACGAGGGAAGTGCTATTAATGCCCAAGATCTATCTGCTTATTCCGCTGAGTGGACAGAACCAATTTCTAAAGTAATTTATGACCATCGATTATGGGAACATGGACCAAATGGTCAAGGGTTAGTCACACTACAAATTCTAGCAATAGCTGAAGAACTAGATATTGCACGTTATCCGCTTAATTCCGCTGAGTATTTACATATTTTAATTGAAGCAAAGAAACTGGCCTTTTCTGATGCTTTTAGCTATTTAGCTGACATTAACCATATGAAAGTTGATGTAAATGCTTTTCTATCCGATAAGTATGCACAAACTAGAGCTAGTCAAATAAATCCCAATAGGGCTTTAGAAAAACTACCTTTTGCACTAGATATGGGAGAGGACACAGTTTACTTGACGGCAATAGATAAGAGTGGTTTTGCTATCTCTTTTATTAATTCACTTTACTATGGTTTCGGATCAGGTGTTGTTGACCCAAAAACAGGAATTGCTTTTCAAAATCGTGGAGCTGGATTCACACTAGAAAAAGGGCATCCTAATCAATATAAACCACGCAAAAGACCTTACCATACAATTATTCCGGCAATGATTACTGAAACTTCATCTAATCGGCTTTTACACTCTTTTGGTGTTATGGGAGGACATCATCAGCCCATAGGGCAATCACAAGTATTTCTAAATCTAGTTCTTCATAACATGGATGCTCAACATGCCATTGATTCCCCTCGTTTCCACCATGATCAACTTTCCAATACTGTGGCATTTGAAGAACCCATATCCCTTCAAGTAAGAGCCCAATTACACCGTTTAGGACATAATGTGAAAGATTCTGTAGATGCAAACTTTGGAGGAGGTCAAATCATCTCAGTTACAGAGAACGGGTCTTTTATTGGAGGTTCTGATCCCCGAAAAGATGGTCAAGCTCAAGGTTTCTAATATACATTCATTTTTGATTATTCAGAGGGAATAACTATTATTATCATAGCTAATACTTAAATGAAAATGAGCTCACAATTCGCTAACCAATTCTCATAGGTGAAACTTTAGGTTGTTTTCATTCCTGCAGATCGAATCTCTCTATTGGAACATGGATTTAGATGGATAGTAATCAAATACGGAAATTATTACGAGAAGCAAGTTTTCATTCATACTCTTGGTCAACTGACGATTTAACTGCTAGATTAGCACAAGAAGTCATGAATATTGGTATGGCTAAGATTATAAGTTTCTATAAAGAATGTGGAATCGACCCAAATGATGCTTTAGTTATTTTTGGACCAGACGGAAGCATAACTAGGAATAAACCTAGATTTGATTCAGGAGTGGGCTATGGTTGTTCTGTAATCACGAAAGAATATCTTTTCCCAAGTCTTCTCCATCCTAATGGTTGTGGATTCGGTTTATACCATGTAAAAGACATGCCATCAATTTCTAAGTTGATGACACGACTCCAAACTCTGAAAAAGGATGGAGTTCCTGTAGGAGAGCAAACAGGGAAGTGGGACGTATGGAAATCCAATCATTTTATTGACTTACTTCAATTAGAGGGCTTAATACCTGAATATTCTCATTACGAAAAATATCTTCCTCAAGGAGATTATGTTCTTATTCACTCCTCACAGCAGATTGAGAAGAAAATGCTTAGTTACTGGAAAAAAGAGGAATTTCACAGAGTTACAACTCCATTTGGACAGATAGAAGGCTTACCTCGGAAATCAGCTGGTGATTACTTAAACTATTTCATATCAGTAGAAAAATATTCCCAAAAAAAGCGGACATCAATTGCTGAGATTCTTTTTGGTAAAGATAATATCGTTTGTGTTTCCAATTCCACACATCAGGGGTATTTTCAGGAGAATGACCTTTTCAATATGCGATTAGGATTATATAACTCTCTAGATACAACTGGTGATTTCTCCTTACCAATATTCCCAATCGGGTTTAATGGATATTCGTTCATATACTTATATGAAGGTATGCCTAATATAAACCATGATTTTCTGACTGGGAGTCAATTGAAGCAGGCTGAAGAAAAGGGTCACACATCAATCCTAAATAAGATCAATATCCTCCCACACGGTGGTGGATACAAACTCCTCTATCCATTTATTGAGGTTAAAACGCTAATTCATAACGATGAATATTATTTTGAGATGTCCCAAGCTCCAATGCAAAGTCGTATGATCATACAAAATGTTGAGTCTCTTGAATATGGATATCGTGGGCCATCTGAAGTTCTACCGATTGTCGAAAATTTAAATATGGGGAAGAAAGTTGCTAGATTTACCCCAGTTCAAGTAATAAAATACTAAGTTACACGGTACCTTTATTTTCTTAATTTTTCTTCGGAAGAAGTCATTTTTTCATATTTCTTGTTCATCAGACTGTATAAATATTATCTTTGAGGAATTTAGCTATCAGATTTCTTTCTAATATCATTTTGAAGAAGCTTCACTAAGAATTTCAACATTTCAAATAATATCTCAATATGTGGTAAGTTTTTTTAATCCTGAAACCTTTACTGACCTAACATGAAAGATCATCAATCAAAAACAGACATAGAAAATCCAGAAATGGATCAATCTGATGATTTTTCATTTCCAGGGAGAAAATCCCTACTAGAAGGATTAGAACTGCAATTGGGGGTGATTGGTGATGTATGGATTCATCATGCATACTCTGTTCCATCTAAGGATCCATTACTGATTGATGAAAAATATGAAATTCATTATCAGGATAAGATAATTGTTCCCTCCATCCTTCACACTCTTATAGACAAAGTCGGAGGGAAACGCTCCACAAGTCTTGCTGCAATCTGTGGGATGAAGAGTCCAGAGATATTATTTCTTCACGATCCAGCTACCATGAATTTATCAGTAGTCTTCCAAGAAAAACTATGGGTTACTGAAGTTTTATTAAAACAAGCGAATTTCTTATATCCCTCACCTGCTGCCCGTGAACATGCATTCACAAATGTAGAGAAAAACAAGGTTGAAGTTATTCAATCTGACATCTCAATTGAACTTAATGGCCATAGGACAGAGAGGGGGATTGAACAAGATGAAGTGCTAATCCCTCTTGATTCAAATTACCGTCCTGTAATGGGAGGCAAGGATCCAGCTTCTAAGTTCAAGAGCCCATTTCCGCGATTATTGGATGTAGGAGAACTAGTACTCATGATTTCCGATGCTATTTCCTCGTCTGCTAAAATGTATTTAGGAACTGTCAATGTCCGTTTGAACGAAGATCAAGTAGCTTTGGAATATCCTTTAGAGGCCCACATCGCAGGAATAAAATTATATCGAAAGTACATTGATGTTATTGAAGTTTATTCTCCTTCCCAGCTTGAAAAAACTGAGCTCCAGAAGATAAACTTCCGAATTTATAGGACTGAAATTACAAGGGAGCTTAAACTCCTCCTAAATCTACTTCATATTCGCTAAGAGCTTCTAAATTTTAGGATTTACTGCTGTGCTCTGCAATCATTTCCTTAGCTTCTTCTATCCAAATCCGAGTTAATTGTAGTTTTGAAAGGTCAAACTGTTTCTGCTTTAAATTTTTATGTCGAGATTCATATTCGTTTCTACTAATTCTTTGTAGAATGAAATCACGTTCAATTTGTTCAATTTCTGCATTGACTATCCCATCCATCGCTTGAAAATAAATCACTGCAGCTGTAGAAATCGAATTTAATAATTCCAAGCCAGGAGTAGAAATATAATATACATAATGCGGAGAAGGAAAAGGCTCCACTCTCCTTTCTGCAATATATTGGGAACACATCAGTTTCAAATGCTTTTCAACTGCTGGTCGGGATATATTCAATAAACTGGCTAGTTCTTGAGGATTCTTCGCTTCTTGAGAAATTAGATTGATTATCTTCTTTCTAGTAGGTTCGGAAAAAATTTTTAAAATTTCAATCGTCCGTTTTTCTAAATTGTCTGACAGAAATCTCATCCTCAAAGTAAATAATAGAGATAATTTATGAAAAAAACTAATCAAGTACAAAAACTACTAGTAAGTTTAAATTAATAAAGATTCGCAAGCTTTAACTTTTGGGTTTAATGAATAAACTATGCGGTTTCGTCTCTAAACTGAAATTATTAGAATATTTTTTAACAGATTCTTCTTTAAGTAGAAATACATGTCAGATATTATTATTGAATTTGAATGATTCGATACCAAATAAAAATATCTGCTCTAATAACTTAAACAAAATAATGGTTGTTAAAAATGTCGAATAAAGAAATACAAGACCTTAAAACGTTGATTAAGGCACTAGAAATTCGTTTACGGGCTGATGAAATTACTGAGGTCGAATACAAGGAATTAAAGGAAAAGTATAATGCTAAACTTCAAGAAGAAGTGGCCGTACTCAAAGAACACAGTTTTCTTAGAAATTTATCATATATATCAATTTCTGGTTCTGGAAAAGTTACAGATTCATATGTGAGTATATCTGGTTCAGGCCGAATAGAAGGTTGGAGAGATGGTACAATTTCGATTTCGGGTACAGGAAAGGTTAGTGATGAAGAGATAGAGATTTCTGGATCTGGTACATTGCCTGGAGATCTTAAAACGGAATCAGTATCAGTATCTGGATCTCTGAAGACTGAAGGAGCTGTTGAAACAGGGAAATTCCTATCATCCGGGTCATTCAAGGTTAATGGTAAATTGACTGTTAATGAACGATTTGCATCGTCGGGTTCAGGAAAGATAGGTGGTCCATTAGTCGCTAAAAATGCATCAGTAGTATCTAGTGGTGCATTAAAAGTTGAAGGCGATGTAGTCTGTGATAGTGCCGAATTCTCCGGAAGTTACAAAATTGCTGGTTCGGTTGAATGTAATAATGACTTCACATCAGAATTAAGTGATAAATCCAGCATTAATGATGATTTGATTTGTGGAGGAGATATTTACATCGAACAGGATTCACGAAAAGGGTCTTTGAAGGTAAATAAGATAAAATCCAGTGGTGAAGTATATCTGGAAGGTGTCGAAGCTCAGATTGTCATTGGAAAAAAAGTTAAAGTAGGGCCAGAGTGCAATATTGGCTCTATTGAGGAAACAGGTTAGTCTGTAAACTGAAAAAAAATGGATTTTCTGGTTCTCATTCTGAAAATAAAGATTTAATCTCTTTTGTCACAAGTCATAATAAAAATTTGATAGTTTGGTGCGTAACAGGGGGGGGAGACTTTTTTGACGACAATCATAAGCTTATCTTACAACTACTTTCAAAAAACCATCCAATATTAGTCGTATTTTCTAACGCAGGCGCAGTGGTGTATAATAGGTACGGGTTTTTCTGGAATCTAACACGTTCAAATATCGAATTTACAAATTCCTACTTTTTATTTGAAAGTCAATATGTATTGGAATATAATATTAGTGATTTACTCAAAAAAACAGGAGTTGTTTACTCCGCATTACCAAGAGATCCTACATTTGCATCGGGAGTTTGGCTAGCCAACCAAGAAATAAAATGCATTATTGTTAGTCCTTTGACATCAAACTCAGTTGCCAAGTTGATATTAGGAATTAATGATAGTCTAATCCTAAATTTGCTCTCAGCAGGTAAAAAAGCGAATCAATTAATAGGAATTCTTCCTACCGATCGTGGATCTAATACAATTACTACAAAGCTCCCCGTTCGTCAAAATAAGATTTTTAAATTGGAGGATTACGATCCTAAGGTATGTATGTTTAGAGCACTAGATTCAACAACATATTCTACTATATATTATCTGCCAGAATATTGTGTGGGATGTCGAAAGTGTGTAGAAAAGTACCCCCATCATTTTACTGTTGATGAGAAATTGGAGATTCATATCAGACCAATAGATCAGCAGAATACTCAAAGGTTAAGTGATGAATTTCGAGTCTTTTATTCTGTGGAAGAAATATCCATTTTTATCTCGTCATTGTGACTTTTTAGGTATGAAGTCTTTTATATTCTTCAATATAGTCTCCAATGGTAAGACCTAATTGTTCAAAAGCTTGAGTTACGTTTAAACCCGATTTAGCAGATGTTTTTAAGTATTTAATATCAAAAGGAATATCTTGTGTTTCAGACTGAGATTTCTTTACGAATTGTTCAATTTGTTCTTGATCGATAGCCCCTGGAAGATCGCTCTTATTCCCTAAAATTATGAATGGAATTTCTCTCCCAACATTCGTAAAGAGCTCTTTTTTCCAGTTATCCAAACTGTACAATGAATCGAGTCGGGTTTGATCAAAAACGAGAATTGCTCCATGAGATCCTTTGTAATAGAGGGCACGTACGGCAGAAAACCGTTGTTGTCCTGCCAAGTCCCAGATTTGAAATTTGTATTGAATATCTTTAATTGTGAGATTTTGAACCGCGAAATCAGCCCCAATGGTTAAAATGTAACCACTTTGAAATCCTTTTCCTAGGAAACGCTCGCGTAAAGATGTCTTACCTACTCCTCCATCTCCTAATAGGCATATTTTGTATAATGGCACATTTTACCCTCTTTTAGGGATAATTTTTATGTTCTATTTATTTAATTGATGTGTATATTAATTAACTAGCTCAATCTGGGTTTTAATAAATTCTCCTAGAAAGAACCCTCAAAGTAATTTTTTGTAAAGTCATGTGTGTAAAATTGAGTTAGATAATATTCTTCTCAAACACAAATTAAACAATTTATAGAATAAAGAACTAGCTTATAAGCATATTATAACAAATCTAAAAGCAATTAACGGTGAGAGACATTGGTTAAGAATTCATTTTTTTTAGCATCAGAGAGCGAGATTAAGAGCGCAAAAACAACAGATGTCTACTTCTTACGAACTGAAGAAGTTCTGAAAAAAGAATCACGAGATAAATTGGTAGCTGTTGAGGTAACAGCTTCATCTATCAGGGGATCTAACTGGGGAGTCTTGGCAGGTATTGAAGATGTGCTTGAATTACTGTCTGGACTCGATATTGACGTGTACACAATGCCAGAAGGATCATTTTTTCAAGAAAAAGATGATCATGGAGTGAAGATACCGACGATTGTTATAATTGGAAAATATCTCAATTTTGCAAGATTTGAAACACCTCTACTTGGTTTCATCTGTTCTAAGAGCGGTATGACTACAAAAACCGCACGAATCCGCTTAGCAGCAAAGAAAAAATCAGTCCTTAGTTTTGGAGCTCGACGAGCTCATCCCGGAATAACTCCAGTAGTATCATATTGTGCATATATTGGTGGGTGTAATGGAATTAGTTGTATCCTTGGTGCTGAAAAATTGGGAATACAACCGACGGGAACAATACCTCATTCATTAATTATTCTTTTCGGAGACCAAGTTACTGCTTGGAAAGCTTTTGATGCTCACATCCCTAAGCAAGTTCCACGTATCGCATTAGTAGATACATATTATGATGAGAAAATTGAGGCGATATTAGCAGCTGAATCGATTTCAGATTTATCTGGAGTTAGATTGGACACTCCCTCCTCTCGTCGAGGAAATTTCAAGAGTATCATACAGGAAGTAAGGTGGGAGCTTGATTATCGTGGATTTAAAGATCTGAAAATTTATATTTCTGGGGGATTAGGAGAGGAAGACGTTCTTGAGTACGTGGACCTTGTTGATGGATTTGGTATCGGAAGTGAAATTAGTGCTGCCCCTCCTGTAGATTTTGCTCTGGACATTGTAGAATTAACAGATGAGATAGGAAATTGGAAACCAGTCGCAAAAAGAGGTAAATTTTCTGGTAGAAAAAACGTTTTTAGGTGTGAAAAATGTCTCAAAATAAAAGTCACTGACTGGGAAATCGAAAATGAGACTTGTGATAAATGTAAAATTAACCTCAAACCTATTTTAATAAAACAGATAGAGAATGGAAAACGAATCCAGAACAAACCTACAATCGAAGAAACACGAAAATACGTACTCAAACAGTTAGAAATAATCAGAAAAAAGTAAGGGAGAGTTTTTCAATAAGCTAATCGAACTTGGCTGTATTAAAAGGAATTGGAATAGATGCAGAAATTAATTAGCTCAACCGATCAAATAAAAATTATTGATTCAGATGCATTAATAGTAATAGATATGCAGAACGACTTTTTACCAGGAGGAAGTTTAGCGGTTCCAGATGGGGACAAAATAATACCAGATATTAACACATTAGCGAAATTATTCTTTCAGAAAAATCAAGTTGTCTTTACTCAAGACTGGCACCCCCCAAATCACCAATCATTCGCGAGTTCTCATCCTGGCAAAAACACTTTTGATGAATTTTCTGCTCATGGATTGGGGCCAGTTCTTTGGCCCGATCACTGTGTTCAGGGTTCAGAGGGGGCAGATTTTGCTTCAAACATTGACTCAATCCTAGCAAAAATGATATTGAGAAAAGGGTATCACAGAGAGATTGACTCATATTCAGCCTTTTTAGAAAATGATAAACAGACAAAAACGGGATTAAATGCCTATTTAAAGTCATTTAACGTAACTAGAGTTTTTGTTTGTGGATTAGCTTTAGATTATTGCGTTAAATATACCTCTCTTGACGCAAAAACTTTAGGTTTTGATACTTATATTGTACAAGATTTATCCAAACCAGTAAACACCGATGAAACAGTGCTTATTGCTCTATTAAATGAATTAAAAGAGTCTGATGTTCATTTAGTTAATTTGGCTCAGTTTCAAGAATTTTGATTAGTGGATAATAGTCATAAGCATCAATAAATATGTGACCGCAGGGTATAACATTGATTCTCTACTGGATAGATAAGGAAAGAATTGGAGGAGCAAGTCAACCACAGCTTTCTGATTTACCTTTTTTGAAGAGTATAGATTTAGCAGGCATAATATGTTTGCAAGAAGAAAGTACATCAGAGGAACTTGCACGTCTATTGGATATTGCATATCTACATCGGCCTATCCAAGATTTTGGAGTTCCTTCTAATGACGATATACCTGAGATATTAAAATTCCTAGCTCAACAACAGAAAAATAAACCAAACATCCCAGTTCTGGTACATTGTACTGCAGGAAATGGAAGAACTGGCACGATTCTTGCTTCTGTTATTAAACTTCTTGATCGATTAGGTTCTGAGGATGCAATTCAGAAAATTCGTAAAGTAAATCCACTAGCAATTGAAACTAAAGAACAAGAAGAGTTTATTAAAGAACTTACTTAAGATAACTTTCTAGATCCTGATTTTTTTTGTTTCTAATCCGCTATTGCATTAGAAAAACATGTTGTAGCTAAAAAATCAAACAAAATGTCTTCAGCTAGTTCCAACTCGTTGATACTGACTCTTTCGTTTGATACATGTATTTTATTCGGATTTCCAGGACCAAATATAATGAATGGAAGATTTTTAGGTGCATTAGAGACTAATACCGCCCCGTCTGTAGCATAATTTAACCCAGAAAATGGTTGATTCCCTGAAATCTGGACGAACCTTTTTACATAGAAATTGTTCTTATCCGACTCAATAGATGGTAGACTCTGTCGAATTTTTACTTCAAAATCAGCAGGACTTTCATTTCCAAATTCTTTCACGAGATGAACTAGTGTCTTGCTGAATTCATGTGATTGATATGGAGGGACAAGACGAAAATCACACTGAACCTCTGCTCTCTCTGGTACAACATTAGCTAAATTTCCTCCTTGAATAACTCCAATGTTTAAGGTACTCTTTCCAAGAATCTCATCGTGATGATTTGTAATAGAAGAATGAAGAACAGGAAAGAGTTTTACTAACTCTTCAATTGCATTAATCCCTTTTTCAGGAGTGGATCCATGGGCAGCCTGACCTGATGCAATTATTGAAACCCAAAGCACACCTTTCTCTGATATACCAATCTTTAAAGCTGTAGGCTCGGGAATGATAAGAAATTCTGTTTGATTTAATAGGTTTAGTTCAAGAGATGCTTTTGCTCCTCCTAAACCGACTTCTTCATCACTGGTTCCGAGAAAAGTAATGCTATACTTCATTTCGGAAATGTTAAATTTATCTTTGATTCTTTTAAGAGCGCTAAGAGCAATTGATACGCCTGCCTTCATATCAGCTGCTCCTCTTCCATAAATGTATCCTTTTTCTTCCTCTCCACCGAAGGGGTCTGTGTTCCAATTTTTTAAATCACCAACTGGAACTGTATCAAGATGTCCACAGATTAGTACTGTTTTATCCGACTTTCCAATGGTTAATTGAATATTACCCCTCTCTTCTTCATACCAGTGGATCTGTGAAGAGATTCCCTCCTTTTTTGCCCATTTATCAATCCAGTAAATAATCTTTTTAGTATTTCCCGGAGGATTTTCCGTTTTAATTTGAATTAGCTGTTTTAGTATAGGAGTACTATCGTTCATTTCAGAAATTATCCACATTGACTAATTCGTTGTCTGAAATCTCTGATTTTTCGTTGAGTATTGTTTCATAATCTTCAATAGGAACTTCAGCAAAAATTGGGCCTTTATATTGGCAGTTTGAACAGGAATAAGTTGAAGGTACGATAAACGTAAGGAAGGTAGGTTCTATCGCTAGGGAACTTTCCAAGCATATTGGACAGACTCGAATAACGTCTTTAGAGTTGCTTTTCCTTCGCATCAACTTTCTAATCTCCCCAAAATTCCTAAAAAACTGTCTCATTGCAATCATGTACTAATTTTATTAACATCATTTAGAGTTTTCTGAAACGTTTACCAGCTTCGATTGTATTTATCCTCATCATAAGGTGATAAAACTAAGCTTTTCTTAGGAAGAGTGAAAACCTTTTTTTACCTCTCTATCACTGAAGATTTGTAATATGCCAGCTTCAGTATGCTCCGGATATGAACCGATGTGTCGTTAAATTTTAACTTTCTCGCTAAGATATTACTTCTTGGGGAATTTCGTGTTGGAAAATCTTCTATGGTGCTTCGGTACGTGGAAGACCGGTTTCCAGGCGATTATATGGCAACCATTGGTGCAAACTTTTTGGTTAAATCCGTGAATTTATCTTTGAACGGAGAACCAGTTAGAGTTGGATTACAAATTTGGGATTTAGGTGGTCATACTAGATCTACCCAAGTAGGACGTGTCTTTTTCCAAGGAGTGTCTGGTGCTTTACTTGTATATGATTTGACCCGTCCTGATACATTGGATAAAATTCCACTATGGCAAGACCAACTCAAAAAATACTCCCCAACTGCAAAATTATATCTAGTCGGAAATAAGAATGATCTAATCGATGAACGACAAATTTCCACCTCTGAGGGACAAAAAGCACAGGGAACATTCAAAGTTGAGCATTTTTTTGAGACATCAGCGAAAACTGGTGATCATATTCAGGAAACTTTTGAACACATGGCAGTATCTCTTATTGAGTTAAACCAGTAGACTGTAATCTTGCTGTAGCAAATACTAGAATATTGTAGATATGCCTACTACTTATCCTGCCATCAATTCTTCAAAACTATTAATATTTTTGAGTTTTTCTTTAAATAACAACACATCATTGGTGGATACTTCGTCATTTACCTCTAAAAACTCTAAAATATCAAAAAAAAGATTTTTGGCGTTTGGAAAATTGGTTGGAGCATCAGGTAATGAAGAGAAAGCAAATGTTAATTTATCTGCTAGGGAGGCATCAGGAACACGAAGAGCATTCCGTACTGTTTGGACGTAGATTTCATCATCACTTATTTTGGAAGCAATTTCAATTCGTTTTTGAGCTACTTGAGAGGCTTGATGGGATAATTGTGGAGGGGAAAATATCCTACGGAAAAAGCGTACAAATCGGTTCATTATATCCGACACTCATCCAGAATTGAAAAACTAATATATGAGTCCTTCTAATCCAATCCTTTTTAAGGCCTTTTTGCTTCTTGTTGTTTATATAATTCGTGTAATTGATAAATCTTGTTATTTGAAGAGGAAAATTCTTCTATTGATTGTCAATGTTTTAGAAGAAGGTCAACATCTTGACAGAGAAACAGACAACTGGTTATTCAGAAGGGATTGTCGGAGTACGGGTGAAAAGATTCTTAGGCTTATCCGTAATGAACATGGCTAAGGAACTTTTAGAGAAAATTGAAAAATCTGAGAGAGAAAAGGCATTAGAGGCAATAATTCTTCCATTAGTGAGAGAAACTTTTTCTTTATCCGCAGGAGACAATCCAACGGCACAAGCCAAGTTATTTCTTGCTTCTTTAGGTTTTTCTCCATGTGAGATAGAATGGAAAGAGGATACACGAATTGGAACAATTCTTCTTGGGAAAGGAAGAATCTGGAGATCAGCCTCTGAAAAGGAAGAAAAATTAGTGAGGAGTCTTTTACTAATCGTTGTGAAAGGTTTAGGTTTTGCTTTCATGGGAACAAGTGTAAAAGCATCGTTTATAACTTCTGAAACCTTATCGCCTCGCTTCACATACGAAATTCAATTTCGTGCTACAGAAGATGTATTTGCGGAAGTAATAGGTACGGAGGAAGAAATTCCAGGTGTTTCACTATCTATTAGCGTTTTATTGGAGCCAATTTTAGGTACTGGTATTCGTACTCAAGATGCTGCTAGATTTCTAATTGAAGCAACTAAGATCGTAGTTAGTGAGAATTTACCTTCTTTATTGGAACGTAAAGATATTATTGATAAACCGCTGAAAATACTAGAGCTTTTCTATATCAATATCGATGATTCTGAAAAACTCAGTAGGTTAGCACACCAGATTGGAGAAATAATGATTAGAAATATTCGTTTAGAATTCCCAAATTTAAAGAACCATCAGTTATTGAAAGGTATTGGACTACTACCAATTGAGGAAATTGATGAACTACTATTCTACGGGTCTGTCGAAATTTGTGGAACAGGGGAGAGGGGATCAAATTTGCCTTTCTGTAAATTCTTGGGTCAAATGTGGAGTGGTTATGCTTCTGAAGTTCTTGGAAAACGTTTTCAAATGGATGAAGATCCACTCTGTGCAGGAGGGACAGGTACAAAGTGCATCTTTACCTTATCTGAAGTTTCAGAGTCTATTTGAGGAAAAGGATCATTGAGCGAATCATAAAGCGATTTGTTATAGCTCGTTTCTATAGCTTTAAAAAGGCAGGAATGATAATATTTAGAAAATCTTATCAAAAGTCAATCTTCGTTGTTTAAATTCCTAATAATAGATGTAAATTAGGTATTCCTTGGAATGAGTGATTCTCATGGTAAATTTTTGTGAAAAATGTGGCTCTTTACTTCAACCAACAAGAAATGAGGATGGTTCCATCTCTCTTTTTTGCAAAGTGTGTAAAGAGGAATCCAAAGAACAATTCAAGAGTAAATCATATCAGATCAAGTCAAAAATTGATCATACAGAAAAAGATCGACTCACGGTTATTGAAGATGAGTTTGATGTCCGACCTATTTCTCGGGTGATTTGTCCAAAATGTGATCACACTGAAGCTCGTTATTGGGAAGCAGAAGATAGACGAAAAGAGGAGTGGGAAACAACCACATATTATCAATGTGTCAAGTGTAATTGGGTTTGGTCCGAATAGATCAAATGAACTAGAGCGATTATTCAGAAATCGTAAATTCCCATCCACAATGAAAATCTCTTTCTAGTTCATCTGGTGGACAAGCAATAACTTCTGTTTTAATACGTGGATCAATTGTGGATGCAAAACCAGAATACTCTACTATTCCTACTTCTTTACAGGGAAAATGAGGCAAATTTTTCCACTCTCTAGCAGATTGTACCCTGCACGTCATCATTTTAAATATTAGTTTTGAGGGAGAGACTTTTTCGATTTCCTGTGTATTGATTGTGGCATATAAACGCAAAGAAAGTGCTTTTTCTAGTCCCTCTAATCCAGATCCATGTGGAATATCGAATTCTTTCATTATCCGCTTAGCTTCCACAACAGTGAATTTTCTCCACCCTTCTTTGTCAATCTGAATAGCTTCCTCCAATCCATGCCTATTTTCTGAAGCTAGAAACCAGCATCCATCATGCGCTAACCAATTTTTTGCATACATTCTGATAATTTTGATTAATTCCTCTTTAGACAATGTTGTAAGATCCAAAATTCAGACCTCATTCATTTTTAATCGGATATTTTTCTGATAGTAACTCTATGATTTTTAATTCTAAATCTTCTATTGAAAAGCCCTCGTTCCTCAGTGTTAAATCAAAATATTTCTTATCTCGAAAAGAAATCTTATAGATTCTTTCAAGACGCTCACCATCCGTCTGATCACGTGACTGGATCCTTTTTATTAATTCATCCTTGTTCATTCGATATTCAGACCTTGTAGGATCACTAGAAATTCTCTCTGCAATTACTTGTGCAGCTACTTCCAGCCATATTGTCGTACCATGAGCTCCAATGGTAAATGGTGCCATTCTTCCAACAAATATACCACCCTCTAAAATAGCAGTTTTCAACTGGTGTTTTTCTATCTCCAAGTCAACTTTTTCCGCGAATTCATCATCTTGTGTGTTTTTAATATGAGCCATGAATTCATCCATGTTCTTTTCATCCCACCCCGATTCAACGGCAATCTTCCTAACAAACTCGCCAGCATGAATTAAATCGAGAGAGAGATTATGGTTATTTTCAAAATACTGTTGTACAATGATTGCTACAGTGTCTTTTCCAGTTCCTGAAAATCCCCCAATAGCAATAATTGGATTAGTATTCTTCTCAATATCAATTGAAAACTGAGTTAGGAGTATTTTTTCAAACTCCTTCAGTCGTGGGATGAACGTGCCCATGATTTGAGCATCGTCCATTAACTAAAATTTGGCTTACGCTTATTCAGAAAGGCATCTACCCCTTCTTTGACATCTTCGTGTGAAAAACATAAAGCAAACAATTCAGCTTCCATTCTAATTGCATCCAGAAGGGAAATCTCTGGTCCTCTATTAATTGCTTCTTTAGCCATATTTAATGCAAATGAGGGCCCTTTAGCAAGGCGTGAGGCTATCTTTAAGGTTTCTTCTTCCAGCTCTTCGGGAGAAGCGACCCAATTTATCAATCCATATGATTTTGCTGATTCAGCATCAACATTGTTTCCAAAAAATATCATTTCTTTTGCCCTACCAGCCCCTACTAAACGGGTTAGGCGTTGAGTCCCTCCTGCACCTGGAATTAACCCTAATTTAATTTCTGGTTGTCCAACTATTGCTTTTTCACTCGCAATCCGTAAATCACAAGCCATAGCTAATTCAAGTCCTCCTCCAAGGCAGAATCCATTAATTGAAGCAATAACTGGAATAGTTAGGTCTTCAAGTTTGTTTAGAGTATCTTGGAGCTTTAAGATAATCGTTCTTATAGAAGCCGGAGATTTTCCTTCAAACATTGTAATATCGGCCCCTGCAATGAAAGACTTATTACCAACTCCCGTTATTACCACGACTTTTATATCTTCAGACTTAGAAATACTTTCAATACAATCATACAATTCATCAATGGTTTTTTCGTTTAAAGCATTTAGAGATTTCTCACGATTGATTTTTATGGTAGTTATCCGATTCTCTGTCGTAACAATTATGTTAGAATAGCTCATATTTCATTAACACCCTACTAAAATTATATGAGAGCCTCTTGTTAAGGAATTCAAAAACTTAGTTCCATCACAATAAATTATATAAGGAATCATTTAGCATTTTTAAGCCGTTTAGAATTATATGAGGATTTAGAGTGAAAGATTTTGATCCTTTTGCAGAATTTTTATTGGAACGCTTAAAATCTGCTTCAGTGACCGAACAAGAAGCTTTAGCAATCGCTCTTGGGTTTGAACCCAATATTAACGCGAAAATCCGCTTTAAATTTCTCGAAAGAGCTATTAAAAGCCAAAACGTTAGTGTTAGACGATCAGGAATAATTGGATTGGCTTTTTCATCCATTTTAAAGAAGGGAAAAAAACCAAAGCATCAGCAGAAAATATTAAAGAAGCATTTCAAGGATCCGCTTTCTTCTATTAGAACAACATCAGCAATAGGGCAAGGTATTAATGCGTATTTCACACAAAATAGTAAGATTAAAAGGAAGGTCAATAAAGAAATAAAGAAAAAGATAAAAAAACAATCTGAACCAGTAAAACAAGGTTTAACTGTTAGTATGGGACTTCTCGGAGAGAAGCAAAAGGATACTAAGAAAGATTTCAAGTATTTAATGGATCATTGTTCTGTGTTTAGACTTGAAAATCCTACTCTTTTCTTTATAGGTTTTGCTTTGAATGCGATGAAAGCAGGAGAGTCAGAACTTGCAGCTGAATTCATTCTTGAATCACTCATCCCTCCTTTAACCAGTAAGGAAAGTCGTCGGATTGCGATTATTTGCTATGCATTCCTTCTCCCCCTTATCGCTGATCCTATTGTTCGCTTAGAAAAGCTTCAAGGGCTAATTCACCGTAAGGTTGAATTTCAATCAAAGTTTGGAAGCGATTTGGCAATTATATTTACATTTTTTTCATTGTACAAAGATGAACAATTGAAAAAACAATTCTTACTACTATTAGAACAAATTAAAGATAGTGATCCAGATTATGTGCAGATTCATCAGATTTTATCAAAAAATAAGGACATAATTGAGATTTTATTGGAACTAATTCAAAGCAATACGATGGATATAAAGGCTACAGGAATAAATGCAAGTTTTTTCTTGGAAACATCCAGAGAAGAGATAAATTTTGAACCATTCATTGAAGAAGGATTCACTCAACGTGATTCAGGATACTTCGGGAGATTTCTAATCCTATTAAGATCCTTTTCTTTCTGTCTACTTGAAAAAAAATACTCCTATGCAATATACTTCGAGCCATTTATTCATTCCAGTGATCAACAGGTAAAACGGATTGCAAGTCTTGCTTTTTCATCTCTTTATCAGATGAATCCAGAGAATGAGGGAAACCTCGATCTTATAGAACGATTAAGAACAGAACAAGATGAAAATGTAAGATGGGGATTAATGATTGGTGCATCTTTATCCCAACTGATTGGGAAATCGGCGTTAGATGACGAACTAATATTGGGAGCATTGTTGCTATGTTTAGGATTTACTGAAGCAGGTATGTCATTAATACTGTCCCAAGTGATGGTTCCAATCTTTTATCAGGATAGAGAATAAAGCTAGATTCTGTTTCTCCATCGAAAATGATTTACCATGTATCTAAAAACTTGAACCATTTTCGCTGGACTCGAAAATAATGGATAGTTTTGAGATTGAAGATATTTCACTCCTGGTGAATCTGCAGGGACTAATAATGTAGTAATTAGAATTGGTTTGCGAAATCTAGCAGATAATGCTAAAATTTCTTTAAATAGCGCAACTTCTGCATGAATAATGAAATCTAAATTTGATTTATCATCTTCTGGGATTAAGGGGGACGATTTTGCTAAATTAGCAAGGAAGGAAAATCCCCCAATCCCAAGTAGAAGGATTGCTTCAACCTGAGGCATTTCCTCAAAGACGATGAGCATTATCTCACGCAGAGAGTCTAAATTAAGAGATGCAACGGTATCAATAGGATTTCCCTTAGACCAATACGGAGGTAAGATATCATTGATCCGATTATATGCTTTTTCAGACAGGGGTTCAAGATTAATCCCATGACGAGAACATTCATCTGCAGCCATCACTCCCCAACCTCCACCTAATGTCAAGACTACTACTTTACCTCTAGGAAAAGACCAATCAATCCAGTTGGAAAATGCTAAGAAAAGATCAAACATTTCCTCTAGAGAGTTTACAATAATACTCCCTGCATTTTGAAGAATATTTTTAAAGACTGTATCGTCTCCAGTGATCGCACCAGTATGAGAATGAGCTGCCTGTCTACCAGCTTTTGTTCCTCCCGCTTTGAGGATAATCACGGGTTTAATTTTCGATATTTCTTTAACTAAGGAGACAAACCGTCTCGCATCTTGTATTCCTTCAACATAGAGACCAATTACTTTGGTTTTATCATCATATTTGCCAAAATACTCAAGATAATCTGCGATGGTCAGATCAGCCATATTTCCAGCCGAGACATAAGTATTCAATCCAATACCTCTACGGGCTGCAACAGATATTCCAATTGTTCCAATGTTTCCAGACTGAGAAATAAATGCTAAACCTCCTTGTTTTAACTCTTTAACTGGCCACATTACAGCTGTGAGATTCACTCGTGTTGAAACTATTCCCATACCATTCGGACCAATAATCCGAATTTCATTTTCCTGTGCATAAGTAACTACTTGTTGTTCCAATATTTCCCCTCCTTCCCCTGATTCTTTAAATCCACCTGATATTATTACAACATGATGAATTTTCCGAATAACCATCTGCTCAAGGATTGATAGGACTTTGGCAGCGGGGATGATGATGATAACAAGATCAACTTTCACATCCTGAGGTATTTCTAGAATCGTTGGATAGGCATCATATCCCAAAATTTTCTTACTTTTCGGATTTATAGGATAAAATGATCCGGAATATTTATTCTGGATGATATTATGGGCAACAATGAACCCCCAAGAGGAAAGATTGTTGCTAGCACCAACAAGTGCAATAGAATCTGGATTAAAGAATGGATCAAGATCGAGGGGCATAAGAATTCATCTCAGGATATCATTAAGGAATAAACAATAACTATCCCTAATAATCTGGACATTCATCATCCTCCAGTAATTTAGTAAATAATAATAAAGGTTCTGCGGATGAGTAATTGTAATGTATACATGAATTGGAGCTATCATCTCAGTCATCCAAAAACACAGTGAGGAAAATGGAAATCGTACAAGAAGATGTAATTCTTTCTATCTGGGATAACCTCATTTTTCCAGCCAAGCAGCTCAAAAAGAATACTTTAGAGTTGACCATTAAATCGATTGACTCTTTCTATTCTCAAGGACATCTAGATTTTGGTGGAAGCGAGTTCAGAACAGCAATTTATGAGAGAGTTACTCCAATTATCGAAGATGATCCTAAATATGCATGGTGGAGTCTATCACCAGGCCAATATTTGGTAACTTACAACGAAATTTTGAATGATACAAATTACTATACACTTATTTATCCACACACTCGATTGATTCAGACTGGTAGCTCGCATCCAGCCATATATTGGTCGCCAACTTCGAAAAATCAAAAAATTGTCTCAATTTTGCAAGTTGGAGAAAAGGGAGTAAGACTCAAAGAAAATTCTCGGATTTCTGTTGCCCTCACTTATAGAATTGTTAGAAAAGATTGATCCCAATAATCTGTAAAAGATTATGATAATCTTTCATTCAACTTAATTCTAATTAATTTATTGTTCTTGAGTCATTCAGGGCCATAAAATATAAAGTATAACCAATTTCCGCACAAATCACACCATCATATTACAACAGTAATTCGAATCTTATACCCTTAAAGATTTTCGAGTTGACATAATTTTGGCTAAGTTAAAAGATATTTTCCAAGATGTTGGTGAGGAAGAAGAGAAGAATCTCGTTTTACTAGGTAATGAGGCTATTGCACGAGGAATTGTAGAGTTAGGTGTTTCAGGAGTGTTTACTTATCCCGGTACACCATCTTCTGAGATTCCTACTACGTTATTTCAAGCAAAGGACCTTTTAAAACAAAACGGCTATGATCTTCACCTTGAATGGAGTACTAATGAGGCTGTTGCCCTTGAAAGTGCATATGGATATTCATTCAGTGGTTTACGCACAATTTTTGTTTGTAAACACGTTGGGTTAAATGTAGCAGCCGATGCATTCTTAACTTTAGTGAACGCAGGAGTTGTAGGGGGATTAGTGATGATAGTCGCAGAAGATCCGGAAATGCATAGCAGTCAAAACGAACAGGATAATAGATGGTACACAAAATTAGCTAATGTTCCAATATTTGAACCTAGTGATGCCAAAGAAGCTAAAGACATGCTTAAATCAGCTTTTGAGTTAAGTGAGAAGTTCGAAACTCCAGTAATTCTGAGAACTGTGACTAGAATCTCTCATTCTCGAGCCGATGTTCCCATTTATCCGATTATTATCCCAAAAGAACTTAAAGAAACTAAAATCACAATCGATCCTTCTAGATTTGTATGTGTACCAGGAAATGCACGGAAAAATAAAATTCGAATTCTCAAACGTATTGAACATATTTCGGATTATATAGCCAAGAGTAAATGGAACTTAATTGAAGATGGAAAAAAGGGGGATTATGCAATTATAACATGCGGTTCTGCTTATGCATATACGCGCGAAGTCTTAGACCATTTAAAATACGAATTTCCCTTATTAAAAATTGGTATATCTCATCCATTCCCTAAAAAGGTCGTAAGTGAATTTATTAAGTCCAACCCCTCAAGTACAATTATTGTAATCGAAGAAGCTGACTCTGTTCTAGAAACCTTTGTTAAAAAATTATCATTTGAAGTAAAATTTTCTGGAAAGGTAATTGGTCGAGAGGAAGGAGTCACTCCCACCCATGGAGAGCTTACTACAAGGAAAATCTTACTTGGTTTAGCAAAAGTATTGGAAAAGAAGGTTGTGATTCCAGAAATACCTTCATCTGAAGAAGATATACTATTTTCACGCCCTCCAGTCCTCTGTCCAGGTTGTCCTCATCGGGCAACATTTTACGCCTTGAATAAGGCTATCCCAAAACGTCATCGAATTGTTAGTACTGATATCGGATGCTATACTTTAGGAGCGGCTCCTCCCTTAAATGCTGGTCACTTAGTGATTTGTATGGGTTCTTCCATTGGCATCGGTTCAGGTCTCTCTCAGATTCCAAACTTAAAGGATCCTGTTGTAGCTATTATAGGAGATTCCACTTTTTGGCATACAGGACTTCCTGGATTAGTTAACGCTGTATACAATAATAGTAAGTTACTCCTTCTTGTTGTTGATAACTCTGCGACTGCGATGACTGGATTTCAACCCAATCCAGGAGAAGTGCTATCAATAGCAGATGCAGCAAAAGGGGTAGGAGTAAACCATGTTGTGGAGGTTGATGCATTTAGCCCTAAACATACTCTCGAAGTTATTAAAGATACTCTGAAAAATGAGGGAGTGTCTGTAGTTGTTTCTAAAGGTGAATGTAGGATACAATATGTCCGACGTGAAGGTTTACCAGATACTACTTTTATGGTGGAGTCTACACGATGTGTAGGATGTCACACTTGTATCAATCGAATTGCTTGTCCAGCAATTATGTGGTCTAATCAGAAAAATGAAAAAGGGAAAACAATTCCAGTTATAGATCAGTTTCTCTGTGCAAGATGTGGTCTATGTTCTCATGTGTGTCCCTATGGAGTAATTGTTCCCAAGAACGTTAATTCTGGAGCTGATGAGTAAAATGGAATACAATATCTTTTTATCTGGAGTAGGAGGCCAGGGAATTCTTTCTGTTACGGATATTCTGTGTAATGCAGCTGTTGAAATGGGTTTTAAGGTTCGTGGATCTGAAACCCACGGTATGTCACAAAGAGGGGGAAGTGTTTTTTCAAATGTACGGTTTGGAGATGTCCATTCACCCTTGATCACTGAACGGACCGCTAACATTCTCCTAGCTTTTGAACCTGCTGAAGCCTTGCGTTATGCACAATTTGTCAAATCTGATGGATACAGCTTAGTAAATACGCATCCTATTCCTAGTCCCAGTTTTATATTATCTAAGAATACTTACCCAGAGATAAATGCTATTCTTACAAAGTTAAAAATCTATTGTGAGCGAATATTTACGCTAGATGCCACACAATTAGCTACCGATCTTGGAAAACCAATAATACAGAATATAATCATGCTAGGATCCTTATCAGCTGTTCCTGGCCTTCCTATTACAAACTCTTCGTTGAAAGAAGCATTGAAGCTTCAATTTAAGACTCAATTTTATGATGTAAACTTGCAGGCATACGAACTAGGAAGAAAACGTTTTGAAGACTTTTTCAGCTAATCTTAAATAATCGTACCCTGAATCTTTCCACCTATTTGTCTAAATACAACCTCTGTTCCCATTCATCTATGATTTCAAGAATATCCTCGAGATATTTGACTTTTCCAGATTGAATTTCACGATTGTATGAAGCAATATCATAAAGCAATCTTGAGGATTGACTCGTCTCTGAAAGCACATCACGAAATTGATCTATGAATTCAGGGATTCTTTCAGGTGATTTATCCCAGAAACGTGCTAGATTCTCACGTAAAGCCTGAATTAATATCCTAAGATCTCCAGCGTCGGAAACGGATAAAAAAGTAAGCGTTTTATCTTGAATTCTATCCTTTATTTGTTCAATAAGACGATCTGCTGCTTCGGTTCGGTTTTTAACAATTCCTGCATCAATCCATGATTCCACTACTACTTCGATTAGTTGAAATAAGGCTAAATCCTCATTTCCATTGATCTCTGGTAAATAATGAAATAATCCAAGTTTAGTGATGATCAATCTAAAATTCGCACTAATGTATCTCTTTTCACGCGGGGTGAATTTGATTCTTTTCAGTAAATCACGAAAATCCTTGACATTTAATCGACCCGATTGAAATTCAACAGTAAGATTAGGCCGAATTTTATCACATACTTGATCAATAATTTTTATTTCTCTCACCAGTTTTCTCAGACTTTACTCGAATTTCTATTGAGTTCTAACATAGAATTCGAAAATAGTGGTAATAAATATTTTTATTTTAATTCGGATTGAAAAAAGAGAACTTGGAGCTAAAACGAAAATTTCTGGTTGGGTTGTCTACTAATGAGACCTATATGATCGAGTTCACACAAAATGAGTTGGGATCTAGAAATTTACGAGATTATCCACTCTAATATTCAACATGAGATTCTACCTCATGTAAAAACAAACGTTCTAAGTCAAGGGCTCTTGAGAGATGTTATTTCTTTGCAATGGTGATTTCAATAGCACTGACATTCGATAGATTACCCTCACGAGTTTCTATCTGTTCTGTATCAATTTTAATATCTGTAACATCAACGAGATCTTTCATGAATCTCCGCCTTAAAACCTCTGCAACGTCTACTGCTCGGCTTATAGCTCTTCCTCGGGCTTTTAAAACTATAGTTTCAGCATTCCGATTGAATTGTGTTACACAAGCCATAACATAGGCAGTTACAGGTTTGTTTCCGATAAAAACTGTATTTTCCTCTGACAATTTTGAATTACTCCTTGGTACTCAAAGTATATTGTTTAGTCAATGAATCACTGAGATTTTGGTATCCCATATTTCCTCTCACTAATGACTTGAAAAACTTTACGAATATGTCTTAACTCCCTAGGCTTAATATTCATGAATCATGATCACTATCTTAATACAAACGGTCATTCAAAGGATGACATTAAAGGGGGTCGTCTTGAATACCTGTAAAGTATCCAAATAAATTCGCTGCAATGTGAGTTAGGAAAGTAATTGGTACCAAAAATGCTAACCAGAGTGGAGGCCATGGAATAATAGGATAGATGAATACCATTCCCAACATCAGAAAACCAAGTTGATCAAGAAAGATAAAGGTCTTCCCGCGAGGAATACCACTGCGACGCTTAATAAATGAGCCAACCATATCCCCAGTCATTCCTCCTAACGTGGAAATACCCCCAGTTACTCCCCCCAACACTAATGAACTGGATAACATGTCGGACAGATTTATAACAGATAGAAGATGATAAAAAATACTTGATTCATAAAAATCTTGATATCGAAGTCTTATATCGATTGGTGGGTTCCCAAAAAGGACTCCATCGAAAGTAGCTACAATCCATGCAATTAAAATGCCGATGATAACCCCAACAAGAACTGCTAACCAGAATCCCCTGATTGTTTTCCCATCTCCTAATATTCGCTTACCATCTTTCCAATAGCGGCCTCCATCAATTGGGGGGCCTCCTCCTAAAATAGTTGGCGCAGCATTTCCAAAATAAAGAGGTAGTACAAATACGAGAATATCAAAGATTATCTGTCCAAGTTCTGCCATTAAGTAACAATTCCAGCAATCATCTGACTGATGAAAAATAGTACCATCTAGTACTACTAAGATAACGGTGAAAGGTATTAGATTTGTCTAATTTAGTTGATTAAAGAGTTACAAGCTTCTACTCTGAGCGTTGGTAACCCAAGAATGTTAAATGTATAAACATCTTTTTCATATCGAAGAAATAAGAACTTACATATATTGAATAAAAATCCTTTCATGCCCCCCAATAATTTCCCCTTCAGTCAAAAAGAAAATAATATTTTTCCCAGTATTGTTAATTGTATGGAAAGAGGTGGATTCCACTTTATAGATATTTCCGTTTGTATACCAGCATGAAATTGCGGAATGAGGGATCTCTTCTGGCTTTGCATATAAGTGAACTTCATTTGTGGAAGTATTATTCATTTGGAATGGTGTTGATAATACTTTAAAACTTAAAATTGGGAATATCGGATCATTGTTATAGAAATACAATTTAGTGGATTTAATTATCATCCTGATGAGTTTGTTATTGATGTGGAGAGTATCCTCATCAATAAATCGTTGAAGGTTTTTTTGTACAGAATCTAATTCCCCTTGGATTGCACTTGTTTTCATTAAATTGAAGTAAATTTTCGAGATATCATAATAATGGAAGTACATAGATTGAGAGATTTGGTTGTTCCCGAGAGAGAAATATGTTTCAGCAAAGATTGGTTTCTCCCGTTTCATTTATTAGTCCCTTCGTACACTCACAAATTACTCTCACAATAAATACTTTACATATCGTAGGAATAGAATTTGTATGAGCAAGTTAAGAGAAGGAAAAATTCCTTGGGATCTCTTATCTAGACTTACTGAATTACGTGGATATCATGATAATCCTGGTATCATTCAAGAGGCGGCCCCTGGGATTGATGTAGCATCATTAAATTTGCAAGAAATTATAACGCATATTCAAGAATTCTATAAGACATCTGAAATACCGTATTTAATATATAAGGCTGATCCTATAACTTTTCCCACCCCTGATCCAGCGAAATATTTAGTAGCTGTGAATATGAATGACTTGGCTACTTGTGGGGCCATTCCTTATGGAATCACAATCACTCTTTTACTCCCACCAAAAACTCAGATGGATGTAGTTCTAAAATTTCAAAAAAGATTGTCAGAGATCTGTGAGAAGGAAAAGATTTCCATCCTAGGGGGCCATAGCGAGATCACTCCGAATGTTTCCTCCCCCATCTATTCCGCAAGTATGATCGGTTTCGTTCCACCCGAATATTATATTCCACGAAATCCAAAACCTGGAGATAAGATCATTTGTTCTGGATGGGTAGCGGCTGAAGGTACTGGTATATTGATTTCAAGTGCTAAAAAGTATTTTTCGGACAAGTTATCAGAAGAGGAGATACTTGAAGGAAGCAGGATTGGAGAAAATATTTCTATTGCAGAAAGAATTCTCTCTTTAAACCAGAGACATCATGATGCATTGAATTTAATCCATGATGCAACAGAAGGAGGAATTTTGGGAGCTTTGTATGAATGCCTGTCACCCTATAGTTTGGGGTGCGAAATTGAATCCTCTTCAATCCCTATCTCAAGTGTGACACAGAAAATCACTCAATTATTGGGAATTGACCCATTTAAGCTGATTTCATCAGGTGCAATAATCATTATTTGCGATCAGGAAAAAGTTTCACCTGTTTTGGAACATTTAACCAAAGTATCAGCAGAACCAAGTAGGATAATTGGTTCTATCACCCATGAAAATTCTCCAATGTATTTTGACGGTAATAAAATGGCTCCTCCACAAGCAGATGATATTATTAAAGGTCTAGAAAAAATAAAAACTATACTTGGTCAATAGATTCTATTTTAACTCCCTCTGTCTGTTGAACTACGAAGCACTTCCCATACTGGCTTAATCTATCACGAATTTTTAATGCCCTGTCATGTGAATCAGTCAGAGCGAACATACATCCTCCAAATCCCGCTCCTGTTATTTTCGCACCCAAGGCACCAGTTTTTATTGCTTCTTCACACATTCTATCAATCTTTGGATGTGAAATTTTGTAATTACTGCGGAGAAGCGTATGTTGTTCATTTAGTAAGGTTCCTAATTCAGATAAATCCGGATTTGGTGTTTTAAGTCCTTTGAAAGCCTGTTTGGTGTTATCTCTTACTCCCAAAATACCTTTTACTAATTTGAAACGTTCTGTTGTCAAAGATCTCTTTGTCTCACGAGTTACTTGATAAGAAATCAAATCTGGAGTATCAATAACTTTCAAAGTACTGAAAATATCCTTCTGAACATGCTTGAGGGGCACATCTGCCTTACGTGAAACCTCTGAATCTCCAATTACGAAATATGAATCCTTAGGTAGATCCAATGGAGTGATATGTGGAATTCCAGAAGTTGTCATATGAAAAAGGCCTCCTAAAGCCGAACTTGCTTGATCCATTCTACCGCATGAAATACCGAGAATATCATGTTCAACTAAATATGCAACATCAGCAATTTGAATTGGTGTTAGATTCTCCTGTAAAATTACATTTGCAACAAGAAATACAGTAGATACAATCAGTGCAGCTGATGATGAAAGACCCGATTTGATGGGAATCCTACTACGAATTTTAATCTCACTAGGTAAGATTTTTTCTAGTATTGATTGATGATAAAACTTGAAAACCGCTTTAATATGATCAAATGGAGTACCAGATAGCTTATCAATTTCTGCTCTATCAATTACCTCAATAAATGAAAGGGCATCACTTGAGATTCTAAGTGTTGATTTTTGGAGTTCTCTGAGAAATGAAATTGTTAATCTTCGGTCTATAGCGAGAGGGATAACTGGAAGGCCAAGATAATCTTGGTGTTCTCCAAAAAGACAAATCCGTCCTGGACTGCTAATTGAACCAATTCTCTCATCTGAATTCAAGAAATTGTTCATGATCCTATTCGACTCTGATTAATAACGAGTAAAGCTTCATTGATTTCGTGTTTGGATTCATCTCATCTAGGTGTAGTCATTATTATGACAGAGGGAATTCTCTATTCTCGTTATAGTTTTGTTTAAGCGTCATCTTACTTTGAATTTCGGGTGTTCTAATAGTTTTTAATCTGTCTTGTTCCTAGCTCACATAAGACAATGGCATTAGCAAAATCCTATCAGAACTCCCCAACTCACCTCCCAGAGGAAGAATCAGTTCAAGTAAATCTAGATTCTTTAATTTTAGCAATGTTCACAGCGTTTAATATCAGATTAACTAGAAAAAACATTGTCATTAATATCGTTAATCTCTTCTCTGAATTGAATTTAGCTATCCCAGAGAATTTAATCCATGAAATCTTCAAATCGGTTGATACACTTGTGCAAAATAATTTCCTAATCACTAAGGAAGGAGATATTAAAATTTCGGAGCTGGGTAAGGGTTATGGTGAAACGGCCTTGCAGGATTTTCGCGAAACGGTCCCTGAATTCTTTAGAAACTGATTCACTTCTTATGTGTGTTATCTAACAATTTATGTTAGTCACCAGTAAACTCATAAAATAAAACTCAGACAATAGATTATAGACCTGATCTTTGATAAGTGATGAAGATGACTCTTGAAATTAAGGTTGATGATTTAGATTTATTTACAAAAGTTCTTAATGCAACAGCTACTGTATTAGAGGATGAAGGAACTTTTGTAGTTAATCCCAAAGAAGGAATGACACTTAGAAATATGGATAAGCCAAGATTTGCGATGGTAGATTTGAAAATTAAGCCTGAATATTTTCATGGCGATTTTAAATGTGATAAAGAATATAAAATCTCCATCCAAATGCAGGATCTGAAGAAAATTTTACAGAGGGGTGGAAAAGAGGATAGTTTAGTGATAACTCTTGATGAGGGAAAAAATCTTCTGAATTTTACTTTTGAAGGTCGTGTTAAGCGACAATTTATTCTTCCATTGTCAGAACCAGAGGAAAGCACTCTCCCCGATCCCAGTGCACTCAAGTACGATATCAAGGCTGTATTATTTAGTGGTTCATTAACTGATTTTATTAAGGATGCTTCAATTATTGGCGGAAGCATAAATTTGTATGCAGAATCAAACAAAATGATTTTCAGCAGCTCTCAAGACAATCGGGAGGTTAGAATTGAAATTGATGCGCAATCAGAAAATTCTGCGGCTAAATTAATCGAAGCAGAGGGAACTCATGAAGCGTTATATTCGATTGACTCATTTAAAAATTTAATATTAGTGGATCAAGCTTTTTCAGAGGTTCAACTAACATTTACCTCTGTAAGACCATTGCATTTACTATATACTGATGCTCGAGGCATTGATCTTGGCTACCTACTTGCTCCTATGCAACCTGATCTTGATGATGAACTTGAAGGTGCATCCTCGGAAAATGAATACGACGACGATGAGTATGACGATGAATACGACGATGAAGAAGATTAATTCGTTGTATACTCCCCTAATATTTCTTGACTTTCATAGACGTTTGTGATCAATAGTGGTTACTACAGAACGAATGTGGACGGAGTATTTTCGTCCTAAAACTCTAGATGACGTGGTTGGCCAACAAGAAATCGTTGACAGATTAAAGCAACTTGTAACCCAAGCAGATTTTCCTCATATGTTATTTTCTGGCCCCCCAGGAGTAGGAAAAACTACTTCTGCGGAAGCGGTGATAAATGAAGTTTTTTCTCTTGCTCAACGTGCTGCAAACGTGAAACGTCTGAATGCATCAGACGATCGTGGTATAAATGTTGTCCGTGAGGATATTAAGAATTTTGCTCGTGTATTACCCTCAGGAGGAGCAAAATTTAAACTAATAATTCTAGACGAAGCTGATCAAATGACTAGTGAAGCTCAACATGCTTTACGTCGAACCATGGAAACTTATAATGAAATTACGCGTTTCATTCTTATTTGTAACTATAGTTCGAAAATTATATCCCCAATTCAATCTAGATGCGCAATATTTCGATTTAAAGGATTACAGAAAGACGAAGTTATTTCACGCTTGAAATTCATCGCTTCAAACAAGAAATTAAAGATCGATAAAGGAGGGTTAGAATCTCTATATAAGAGTTCAGAGGGGGATATGAGACAAGCAATCAATGCATTACAGGCTGCAGCATCCTTGACGAAGGATGTAACTGATAAAGTTGTATATCAAGTACAAGGTTACATTAAACCTGCTGAGTTAACTGACATTATCTTTAACTGTATCGGTCCAAAACCGAATTTCAGTGCTGCTCGAAAGAAAGTAGTCACTCTTATGGAATCTTATGGTCTCTCAGGGCAGGATCTGGTAAAGCAATTTAATAGTCAATTGAGTACAATAGCCGAGGAAGATCTTCCTGGTCATCTCCGATACGAGGCTTTAGCTATGCTTTCTGATGTCGATTATCGCTTAGTATCGGGGTGTAATCCTCTTGTTCAGTTTGATGCTTTTCTTGCAAAATTAATTGCACTCGCTCAAAGCTGAGGTGTTTATCTCTTGGTATCTTGGACGCACAAATACGCGCCCCAAAATCGATCAGAAGTTGTTGGTAATAATACAAGTGTTAATTCAATAATTGGTTATTTAAATCGATTTAGAAATATTAAATTAAGAACCAAGAGTTCTAAAAATGCTTTACTTCTTTTTGGCCCACCAGGTATTGGAAAAACAAGTTCAGTACTAGCAATTGCAAAATCTCTTAATTTTGACGTAGTAATTGTTAACGCGAGTGATAAACGAAACAAATCATCCCTTCAAATGGTGAAAAATGCTTCCCAATTTAGTTCTTTAAAAGAAAGCCTAAATGATAAAATCATTGGTCAAATTCTACTTATAGATGAAGTTGATGGTCTGAGTGGGACGGCTGATCGGGGTGGGATTCGGGAAATCGTCGAAATTATAAAATCAACTCGAATACCAATAATTCTTACTGCTAATGATATTTCAAATCAAAAATTCAAGACTCTAAAATCATACTGTGAACTTAGTAGATTTGACTCCCCAGAGGATAGTGAAATTCTAAAAATCCTAAAGAGAATTTCAGCGGCAGAATCTATCACGGTTACAGATAAAGTTCTCCGATCTCTTATAGAATTTAGCAATCACGATATACGTGGCTCAATAAATTCTTTACAGACACTTTCGGGTGGAAAAAAGGAGATTACTAAGGAAGATCTCTCCGTTCTTTCTGTTAGAGATCAATCTGTTGATATCCGTGAATTCCTAAGGAGTATCTTTATTGAACGGGATGGGGAAAAAGCATACCGTCAAACACGTGTATTAGCAGATGTGGATTATAACAAATTACTTTTAATTTTAAGAGATGTAACGGCAAGAACTATTGGACAAGAAGATTTTGAGCGATTATCGGATGTATACGCATTATTAGCGAAAGCAGATTTGGCTTTAACTCGAGCTTCACGGCAAAGAGTTTGGTCTCAACTTTATTACTATTATTTTCATGTGACGAAAGGATTGACGGCTCTTCTTCCTGAGATTGACTATTTACCTCCGTTTCAGGACTGGCAACTACAAGTGCCCCAATTTTGGATAACACTCTCTAGGCAGAGAAGAGGGAAAAATATTGCGCTAAAAGTAGGAAAATCATGTTTAGTGTCCGCTCGCGTTGCTATCAGTGATATATTCCCCTACCTTAGAATTATATTTAATAAAGACGCTGAAATGGCATCTGATCTATCAATTGAATTTAAATTGTTTGATATTGAAGCTGGTAAACGGAAGACAAAGATTGTTTGGAATAAAGAAATTGATTATTTTGCGAAAGATAAGGCCATCAATAAAGAGATAAAAATGCTAATACGCAAAAAATTTCCTCTTATTGAAAAAGTACAGACACAAGATATAGATGAAAAGGTTTTACAAGAGGCAAAGGAACAGCAGGCCACGTTAAAAAAATCACATGAGGCTAAAGCATCCGTTCCTAAAAAATCAAAGCGCTCTACAAAATCAACGAAAAAACCAAAGCGAAAAAAGAAAATCGCGATTGAAGCCTCATCTGTCAAACCAAAGAAGTCTAAGAAGGACGAAAAATCCAGTAAATCTAAGAACAAAGGTAAAAAACCAAAAAAGGCACCAAAAACTCTTGCAGAATTTTTCTAGTTTATCAATTCTTAAAAGGGTTTAGGTCTGATCTAACCTATATTTAGCTTTAGAGTACATAAAGCTAATTTCTAGGTCTTTTGCTTCTTGAGCAATCTGACGTATCATGTTCAGCCCATTAACCTGAAACCCTTGCTTAATACGTAAATTAGCCTTTAAGAATTGTGAATCAAGTAAAAGACTGAGACTACCGCTAGTCGATGCTTTTTCATCTGCAGAGGCATGATGACGTTCAGCGAGTTTTAAATTGCCTTTCTCTAATTCTAAGTAACCTAAACTTAGATGAGCATCAATAAAATTCTTTAAGTTCACTAGGTCAGTACTAATTACATCTAGAGAATTATGGAACCATTTAGATGCCTCATTAAAGTCTTCTATTAATAAGTAAGTGTAACCTTTACTTAGATATATGATAGATAACCCAGTTATCGAGTTCCATTGATTTAACTGTAATTCTGCCTGTTCCAGCAGTTTTAAAGCAGCTTCTTCATGTGAATGAAGTGTTAAAAGTTCAGATAGTAGCGACACATTTTGGGGATTAATTCTATTCTTTTCTTGGAATAATGGTTGTAGAACATTTATTCCTTCCTTAAAATCCATCTGGTTTCGATAGAAAATTGCTTGTGACCTTAAGAAACGAGTGAAAACGGGTGAAGTTGTCTTAATAGAGACAAGTTTCTCTCTACCACTCTCAAAGATTTGTTTTGCAGTTTTGAAATCACCTCTTGCTACAGCGATATCACCTCGAATATGAGCAATATCAAGATGTAAAGGAGTTCTGATTTCACTTGATAAGTCCAGATGATTTAAAGTTCTTTCTGCGTAATTAAGATGTTCTATGGCCTTTCCCCAAGAATTCAAGCCTTTTAGTATTTTTGCATAATTCAAATTTGCTTGTAAGAAATAAGTGATTTTTAAATCGTCGTCTGTTGATCTAACTGCGGAATTCAAAAAGTGTAGTGCCCATTCTTGAGCTTCAATAAAGCGATGTAAATTATAGAAGAAATTACTCAGTTTTTCCTCCGTAAACATTATAGAAAGCTCATTTTTTTGGAGGGTGTGAATGTACAATGTCATAGAAAGTATATCTAATGTTTTCTTGTACAGACCAATTCTCCAATAACCACGGGCCATTTCATCCAAGCTAGCTCCAATACCAGACTTATCTTCTAGTACTTCGATAATTTTTTCAGCACGTTGAAATAGATACAACCCTTTAGAAATCGTGGTGCTATTTAAAATTTGAAGACAACCCGCTAGGACTGCAAACGAGATAGCAGTAGCGTTTCCCTCTAAGGATTGTATATTTTTTAGTGCTAATTCAAAGAAGACGTTCGTTTCTTTGAATCTTTGCTCTTCATATAGTCTAATAGCCTTTTCCACTAAGCTTGACGATTCTTGATAAATTGATGAGGGGCTTCGGAGTAATGTAACTGAGCTCCTAACTATATTAATTAAATTTCTCGGGACGTTAAACCTATCAATCAGCTCTAAATCTACTTCTTCGGTTAATCTACTATCTCTAAAATCTAAGATACCTTCAGCTGTCGTTGAAAACTTATTATCCTCTATAGCATTCCATAAGATCTTTGCTGTTTGAATTTCCGACTCCCAAGGTTCACTCCCAGTTTCACGCGTCTCTTCATATACTTTCTTAAAAATATCCATGAAATCCTGCTGCCATATAAATTCAAGTTCACGTGATCGATTGTATAATGCCATTTTATCCGTGATAACTTGAGAAAACAGCTTACCACTTAATAAAAAGTACGAGTCCTTATTAGTAATGCCTCGAAGACTGGATATTATTTCTTTTTCCCTTTCTTGTGTATGAAGGTATTCAATGTCACCAAAAGCAATACTTTGAAGATATTTATTTATTATTGACAATTGATCGTGAGACGGGGATTTCACAAAAAGACAATAGAACTTTTCAAATAAAAGATTGACGAAAAGGATCTAAGTTCTAATTTAAGATACTGGTGTTTATTCATGAATCCAAGTTTATCAAAAGTTGAAAAGCTGCAACATAAAATGAGAAAGTCGGATATTGGAGCAGTAATTATACCTCTGGGCATAAATTTCAAATGGTTGTATAATATTAAGGAAGAACCATCAGAAAGATTGTTGGTTAGTATTATTAAGTCGGAAGGGGAACCAAATTTTCTTGTTCCGTCTTTTGAATCAAATCGTATCAAAAAAGCCACTGGATCCTCCGATGTCGTTGGTTGGGATGAAACAGACAATCCTTTTAAGTTGTTGGCATCTGAATTAATACCTAATGATGTGAAAACGATTGCTCTTGAACCTAAGCTCTGGTTTTCAGTATACAAATCAATTTCCCGGAATTTACCGGATAAAGAGTTTGTAGATGGAGAAGAAATCTTCTCATCATTACGAAGGGTCAAAGATGAGTCTGAAAGGAAAAATCTAAAACAAGCATATACTAAATCAAGTGATTCGATAATTAAAACACTCAATGAGCTTGAAGTGGGAATGTCTGAATCAGAGGTCCAATCAATACTCAAAACTCGATTACTATGGGGGGTTAATGAGCTCTCATTTAGTCTAGTTCAGTTTGGAAATAATACGGCCTTACCACATTATCACGGAGGGAATAGAACTTTAAAAAAGGATGATGTCGTGTTAATTGATGCGGGAGGAACTGTTAATGGATATTGGGGAGATATCACGATAACTTCTGTATTCGGAACTGCAAGTGAGAAATTTAAAGAAATATTTGATCTTGTTAACCGAGCTAATATTCAGGGAAAGGATTTAGCTAGGCGTGGAGAAACTCCACATGATATCGATGTTGGGACCCGGAATGTTATTACGAAAGAAGGGTATGGAAAGTTTTTCACACATCGAACAGGTCATGGTTTGGGATTGGAAATTCATGAACATCCCTATATCCTTGAAGGAAACAAAAATTCATTAGAAACCGGTAATTCCTTTACTATTGAACCAGGAGTTTACCTTCCAGGAAAATTTGGTGTACGAGTAGAAGATGATGTGATAAAGCTAGAGGACGGTATTTCTGCTAGTGAAATACCACGTTTGGAGCTTTTAGAGATATAACGGAATGGATTTAACAAGTTGTTTCTTTACATACATATTTAAAACAAAAAGACTTTGGAGAATAAATAGAATCAACTAAGGAGACTTTCTAAAGGATGGAAATTCGAAAAATCCAAGTTACTGGAGCAGGGGATACAAGGATTATTTCTTTGCCAAAAGACTGGGCTGCTCGTCACAAACTTGATAAGGGCTCAAATGTTGTGATTAAAGAAATGTCTTCTGGTGAGTTATTAATCTATCCGACTGAAATCCCTGTAGAGAAGAGAATTACAAGAATCCAAGAATCTGCCCATGTTAGTCGGGATGTTCTTGCTGCTTATCTCCTTGGTAGCGATGTAATCGTTATAGAGTCAGAAAAAGATACTCCTCTTCAGAATAAAAGTGTTATTCGAGATTTGAGTCGCCAGCTTGTTGGGCTTGAAATCCTGGGTGAGACTCAAGAAAGTATTGAACTACATTTTCTGATTGATTCAAGCTCTTTACCCAATCCCCGTGAATATGTGCATAGATGTTTTTCAATTGCAAATCAAATGCAAAGTGATGCGATTTCAGCCTTTATCAGTGACGATATTACGCTCGCAGAAGAAGTTATTGAACGAGATGTTGAAGTTAATCGACTATATTTCCTTATTGTCAGAATGCTCAAGATAATGGTAAACGATAAGCGTGAAATATCTAATATCAAACCCACGACTTGCTTAGATTGGCGAATGGTAGCAGCATACGGAGAAAATTTGGGAGATGCTTCTGTTGATTTTGCTAAAACAGTAAAAAAGAACAAAAACATGAAAGGAACACTTGAAAAATCTACATTGAACAAAATTCAACATTTAAGTAATTTATTAACAAAAGCTTTAGCAGAAAGCTTAGATTCCTTTTTCGCAGGAGATGTTCTCTCAGCAGAAGAATTAAAATCTAGAATTGACAATCAATTGAAAGATATTCATAAAGATATTCAAGAAGACATTTCTAGGCATGATAAGGAGGTTGTTTCCAAGCTGACATCGCTAATCAGCTTTCTGGCTCAATTACGTGAAGTAGCGATAGATATTGGAGATTTAGTTATAGCAAATGACACTTCATTGAATGGCTTTTATCTGCGAGATTGACGGTTTCAGTTACGAAATGCTAATATAAAAATCTACAGGAACTCTCCTCAGTATGGAAGGATAATCTATGTCAATTAAAGATCAGATCGCAAGCAATTTGGAACAGATAAGACCAGCTCTGCAACGAGATGGTGGAGATGTAGAATTTGTTGATTATGATGTCGATAGCGGGATTCTAAAAGTACGCTTGATGGGTTCTTGCCGAGGCTGCCCATATTCACAAATGACACTCTCAAACGGGATCAAAAGAGCCCTTCAACAAAACTTTCCAGCCCTTAAAGATGTTGTCTCGGTATAACGAGATTTGGATTAAGGAATCATAAAGGGAGGGAAGTTTAATTTTCCCTAAGTGGGTTTTTGTACTTACTTAGGGTAAGTTTATTTATGGAGAAGTAATTATCTAAGATTTAGATATTTTCTTGTTGGATTTCTTCTGTTGAAAAATACTAAGAGTTGCGCAAAATGAATCCTTTAAAAACAACGATTGATTAGTTTCTAGAAATGAGGGTATAGTTGAGTTATTTGAAGACAGAAATTAGTGTATTGGAAGAAAATCAATTGAAGGAATTAAGTCGGACGAAGATAATTAGAGATTTGTCCCGAAAATTAAATGAACTTGATTCTCTCGATTCAATATTAAGAACTTTATACTTAAAGTTAAAAACACTCTATTCCTTTACATTTCTAATATTAAGTAACCCAAATAAACGGCCTGGTTTGGTAATATACCCCACAAAAATCATTTTCTCTTCTAAAGATCTCTCTGATTTTGTAAATGAGTTGAAATCGCAAAAAATAGACTCCGAAGTTACCTATCATCTCTATTCCCAAACTAATGAATCTCCTTTATCATTTGGAGGAAAATATATTCAAGAAATGGTGATTACAAAGATTGATTCACAATTCACCCCACATTGCTTTTTTGGAATGATAAGCTTTGAAGAGCCAATTGGAATAGAGAAATCAGATATAGATTTTTTCCAAATAATTACAAACCTCTTAACCCTGAAATACGCAAACATTGAGCTCAATCAGTCAGTAGATAAGGCCAAGGCACAGATCATTGACGATTCACAACGAATTCAAAGAGAAAATGATCAGCGTTCTGAGCTGTTGAAAAAAATTAAATCTCAAACTCAAGAATTACGCATAAAGTCCCAAGAAGTGGAAGAATTCGTATACAGTGTCAGTCACGATTTAAAAACGCCAGTCATATCAATTTTAGGCTTTATTGAAACTTTGAAATCTGATTCGGACAATGATTTTTCCTCTGAGAGTATATTTTATCTTGAACGTATTGAGAAGAATACACGTCATGTCATCTCTATGATTGATGAGGTCCTTGAATATTCACGTATTGGTAGATTTACTCAAGAAAGAACCAAAGTAAATTTAACCACCATTATTAATGAGTCTTTACTTAGATTTTCAAAAAAGATAGATACTAGAAAAGTGAAGATTGAATTAGATTCAGATTTTCCTGATGTAGAAGTAGAGTTCAATCGGTTGCTTCAGTTATTTGATAATCTCATAGGTAATAGTATTAAATTTATGGGAGAACAGGAGAATCCTGTGATAAAGATCGGTACTTCCGCTTATGATACTGATTACACCAGAGTTTTTATTAGCGATAACGGAATTGGAATTCCAGAGGCATCACATAAAAAAGTTTTCAATCTCTTCACTAGAGCTTCAAATGTGAATGATGATATTGAGGGGTCGGGAATCGGTCTCGCGCAGGTTAAGAAAATTGTGGAGATTCATGAGGGGAATATCTGGCTCGAAAGTAAGGAAGGTGAAGGAACGACCATTCTGTTTACACTTCCGTTGGCTACGTGAGGATAGATAACCCTAGCTAGTAATAAACTTGAATATTTGGTTAAACACTTCTGGGGCATCTGGATCTGTGGTGAAATTATGTGCTGAGTTTGGAAATGATTCAATTGTCACCTCTGTTTTTGGATTGAATTTCTTCTCTATTACTTTACTAATTTCACCTATTGCAATGGTATTGTCAAGATTACCATATGTAATAAGTGTAGGTACCTTTATCTGGATCTCTTGTTGCTGAAAGTACCGTCGAAGTTTCATATACTGAGCTATTGCTTTCGTTGGGTAGTAATAGTAGGCATAGAGTTCATGGTCAAGATAATATTGAAGAACTGAATCTCCTTTGTAGATGAACTTAACGAAGTAGGAAAGAAAAGGGGTCAGATAGGCCAGTTTAGATTTCAAACCAAAAGCAGGTGCGAGTAAAACAAGCTTGTCAAACTCCACATCTCTGTTCTGGGGAATTATCAAAGTTGATAAGAGAGCACCCATTGATATACCAATTGGAATTATACGTTCACACTGCTTTTTCAAGAGTTTTAA
>JAEOTC010000289.1 GCA_016840035.1 Candidatus Hodarchaeota archaeon
CAGGGATCCAATCGTGACGATGAGCGGGATCATGACCCCAAATGTTGTTTCCTGTTATAATTCCACCAGCCATCATGTAGAAAGCGGGTAAGGTTGGATATTGCTTTTTGTTGATTAAAATACCTCTTATTTCTTCAAAGATGGATTCGATTGAAATTTCAAGCTGACATACACCTGGTTGTTCACATCGAAAACAAGTAGTACACAAAAGAAATTCGGTAGCAAGATCTTCTGATAATTTTGCTTTCCCTTTAGCTAGTTGTGTTAAATAATAAAATTTGCCTCTTGGTGATGCTTTTTCTAATCGTCTTCCTTCATAAATTGTGCAAATATCAAGACAATAACTACATTGTGCACAGCTGAAAGCCTCTGAAATGAGTTCTTTGGGTAAGAACTTTGCATGTCGTCTTCCATGAAACCTTTTCAGGATTATTTCCATAGGGCCAAGAAAGGTGCGAATGATAGGCTGGTTTGCCATAAACATTGTAAATCGTAATATCTTAGCTCTAGGAAAGATTACCTTACCCGGATTAAGAAGCCCCTTAGGATCGATTTCTTTTTTGTAAGATTTAAGGTCGTCAGTTAAGTTCTTTCCGAAGATATTGTTTGCTTCAGAGGTAAAAAATAAACCGGTTCCGTATGATTGCCCCTCTAATCCTTTAAGAATGCGTAAAAATTTCAAACTACGAGAAAAGCTGAGAGAGTAACCCCAAGATCGTTCATCACCAAGAGTGAAAGCAAGAAGAACAACGTTCTTAGAACTGGTCATTATTCCTTCAATTGCAATCCTTTTGATTGATTTCTCTACTTTATTTAGTACTTCAGACAATCGCTCAATCTTAGAAATGCCTTCAGAAGGGACTAGAGTTGGACCTAATCTCTTGAACCTCAAGGGGTAATACCTTTCCTCCCATTCATGATTTGCTATAATATCTTCTAACTTTTTACCTCCATGTTTAATAGCTATGTCTGTTAACGTGGTTTGGGCATGATCTGCTTCTTCTGAAGGAATAACAATGAGTAGGATATATTGATTTTCTGGTAATTTTGGATGTATCCCTTCTAGTCCCTTCATAAAAACCTTCTCACCTTTTTCAGGAAATCCTTTAAGCGTTCTTACTTTTGATGATTGTTTTTCCATAATTGAATTCTTTAATTTCAAAAATTCAGGAGTTAGAAAGCTTATATGCCAAATATGAATCTCTGATTTAGCTATATCTTCAAGAACTAATTGTAAATCCTTGGGAGAAGATACACTAAAACTTAAAGGTTCATAATGTCTTTTATCATCCACGTGTAAAGTAATTTTAGAGATAATTCCCGTGGTTCCTTCCAGTCCGTAATAATACTTCAATTCTTCCCCTTCAACTGTCTTCACCAGACCATCGAATTGAATCACCTCAATTGAATCGACATTATTGAGAAATTCACCATATTCATATGACCCAACTCCTGATCCTCCCATCGCAAAAAATCCTCCTACTGAACTTCCAGGAGCTGATGTTGGATACATTTTGAGCATTAAGTCGTACTTCTCGAGGCCCTTCTCTAAATCTTTCCAAATAATGCCTGGTTCAACAGTAACAAGTTTTGAATGCTTATCTATTTCTAAAACTTTACGAAACCAAGAAAAATTTAATACAATTCCATTACTGATTGGAACAGCTCCACCATAACCCGCAGTACCTCTTCCTCTTGGAGTAATTGGAATATTAAATCTATCAGCTATTTTTAAAGCATTATGGATATCTTCTACAGTTTCAATTCTAATAACAACCTCAGGAGTAGTTTTCAAAAATTTCAGAATTGGTGATGGAATGACCGAAATATCATGGGAGTTTAGTTGTCTTTCAACAATATCAAAAGAAATCTTTTCATTGAACCCTCTCGCTAGTAATGCTTTTGTTTCTGAATTCATATCGAATTTTTCCCTTTACCTTCCGTTCGTTGCTTCTGACTGAATGAAAATTTCCCTAAGAGTCAATATTAGCTGCTATTGAGAAAATTGTGTCTATTCTTGCAATAATTCAGTAAATTGAAGAAAAATATTCTTAGTTTTTTTGTGTTTGAAGGTAATTCAAGGTTTATAAACTTAGTGAAGAAGTTTGTATCCAAACTTTGAGGCTAATTCCTACGAAGTATACGCCCTTTTTGTGACTGAAGTGTTGATCACTTTATATCCATCGTTTTTTTTACACTTCTTTTGACCAACTATTGATAGCATATTTTTCTGAAAATCCTGTCACATCATACAAACGATTGGCTGCTGGAGTTGTTGCGGCCCCGTCTATGTAGAAAAAAGGTGGTTCATACTTCATTGCTCTTTTGATTCCCTCTGTTAAAATCGCTTTTCCCAATCCTAGTTTACGATAATCAGGATTTGTTCCCATTGGTTCTAGACTGATAATTTTACTATGAGGATCCACTCTAAAAGTACAGAATGATGCAATGGTATTTTCTGGAGTAACAGCTACTAAATCTAATTCAGGCACATGGAATGTACAATTTGCTAGCCAATCAAGAACCTCCGCGTCAAACCATTCTCCATGTCCGAATACTCGCTGAATTAAGAGTGCTTGTTGATCATAATCTGATTTCTCAATAGTTCTAATTTCAAATCCTTCTGGGCAGGAATGTACTGGCACAGGTAAATCTCCTGATCGGATTCGATAATATCCGTAAAGTCCCTCCAGCTGAAAACCCATGTTTTTTAGTAAAGTTTCACGAGATGTATTTCCCTCAAGAATATTTATTCTTAAATTTCCCTTCCTTCCTTTTTCGTCATTTAATCCCGGAAATATTTGGTCTATCCATTCGATCATTTCCTTCTCAATCTGTCTATAATTTGGATCCACATTAAGAAAAAAGTCTCTAGGAGAGTCCCTTGTTGTTAAACCCACAATTTCTTTTTTTGGTGGGTCAATGGATCTATCTATTTTCTCCCATATACAGATTCCATCTTCACGTGAGTCACTACTGTTTTCAAATCTATCTGGAAACCAATTTTCATAGGATTTTGTACGATTATATAGATCCCCAAGAAATTTCATGATAGAATCAAAATCTACTTCTTTATTGTAAGGACGGGATAGAATTTCCATCTTTATCAGCAATGAAAACTCTTTGAAAATCTAACAAAACCGTATTTGTTTTGGCTAAATCAAATGATCGATTCATGGTAGTACCTAAAACAAAAATTATATGAGTGTAATAAATTTCGTGTCGCAACAAGGATAGGTAGTTAAGACCAGATGACTGTTACTATTTCTCTCACATTAGCAAAACAGGTTGAATTTTTCAATGAATATGTGAGAAGTAAGATTTATCGTGAAATAATAACAGCTGCGAACATAGTTGATAAAACTAATGGTAAAAAATTGAAATCAACGAATGGGGAGCTTGACTTTGATCTCGATAAAGAATCTAAGGATAAGATTCTTCCAGGAGGACGCCAGATTCTTTTTCTACTACATTTTCCTGTTTCTGATTTAACTTCATTTGTTATCAAACCATATAACCTTCGTTTAAGAGATATTGCGTGCCATTATGCCTCTGTAGAGGAGTTAAACTCAGTATATCGCAATTTAAAGATCCCATTTGAACAAAAACAACTGAAAATCATGGTTTCAGATGTGTTTGCTTTAGGTACATTTACTTTAGGTCAAACGGAAATACCTTTTGTAATTCAACGTTATTGCGAAGGCACTAAACTCACAGATCTCGTGAAAGAAGAGCATTCATTAGTTCATTCGTTTCTTCCGATGATATTCAAGCATCTAGCGAAGGAAGGATTTATTATTGATCCCTATCCTCAGAATTGGTATGTTCATGGATCTTCTCTTGATATGAGATCAATCGAAAATGAAACTCTAGAATATATTGACTTAGCATATTTTCATTCCTTACAAACGAATGTAGAGATAAAACGGCTTTTAAAGTCATTAAAACCAATCAATCTGTAAAAAGGCTTTTTATTGTTTAATAATTTACGGATAAAAGCTCTAAAATATAGGTGAGGGGGAATTCAGTTTTGACAGCTGCTGATCCATGCCATTTTGCACATCCTGAATAAAACAATGGGACAGCATGTGCCGGTATGGCCATTTCCATAGTAAACGTGTTCCCTAATGCTAGTTCTGGAATGCAAGCTACCGCGATTAGACCAAAATTACCGAATTTTTTTCTTAACGATTTGAATACAGTGGAAAAACTGGGTTCCTTGAATTTCTGTCCCATAGTAATATAAACTTCAAAATTATTCCTTTCACTTATTTGAACTAATTTCCATGCATTATAGGTTTCATCCAATGTACCTGTTATTTTATGCCATCCAATTTTCGTTCGACTGACCTTCAAAAGATCAAAATCCTTTCCAGTAAGACAACGGGGTAAAACGACGATTTTTTTAGATGTAGCTTCAAATTGAGGTCTCCAAAACTGATTAGAGTACTCAATCAGTAACATATATGTCATAAATAGATTTTTTGTGGTGTGAATCATTGGATTGGCATAATTTACATCTAGCTGATGGTTTCGTAGAGATTTAGTGTATTCTTCATATTCTCGAAAAAATTTACCCATTTCGGATGTAATTTGAGATTCAAACATTGTTTGAGCTTTTTTTAGAATGTGAAAATAGGAATCTAAGGTTAAAGGATCTGCTTTATCAATATGTAAATCATACGGTAGCTTCGGAATAGTTTTCACCAGCATAAACTGAGTTTATTTCAAGAAA
>JAEOTC010000278.1 GCA_016840035.1 Candidatus Hodarchaeota archaeon
TAAATCCATTCTAAAATCTACCTGAAAATCTGTAAATCTCCGATCGGGGTTCAGCTTAATCCGAAATCCGGATGCCCCTCGGTTAAACCACCGGAATAATCAGACCTGTACCTGACCGTATGCTTACATATTAAGTGCATTTGCAGAATTCGAACGGGAGTTAATTCGGGAAAGAACAATCGAAGGAATACGTAGAGCAAAATTAAAAGGAAAAGGTCCCGGTCGCCCTGCAGGTAGCAAGGATAAAAAACCTCGAAAGAAATCAGGTTATATCCTCAGGGAGGCTAAGAAAAAACAGGAAGTAGACTCCACCAATGGAAAAAACAAGGGCATAGAGCATTATATTGACATCCCCCGATAAAAAACCCCCTCTATATAATAACTGAGTTCTTTCTATTGACTTTCAGATCACATCCCCCCCTGAAATAACACCCTCAAATAAATGGACGTTTATTTGAAGTTTATCAAACAGAAGAGAAATTGAGACTAAATTGCTATCCAAACTGGTTTACCTGCCATACCTTTCAGAATTTTAAATCTGCCCTGACCATCAAATTGAATTATTAGATAGTTACCTCGTAACCAATGGGCTTTTGCATGACTGATTATTCGATCATATTTTTTGTTAAACAATTCATGCTTTTTTAATTCCTCTCCATCAAAACGATATTTGTTCATATGAGGTAGCCATTGTTCCAATTTAAAAACCCCTCTCGATAAATACTCAGATAATCCTACTGCCAGTGCTTCCTGTTTATGATATTTCTTAGCAATCCGCCAGCAACACTCAGTTGCTTCCTTGACCGGAATCTTCTTTTTTAGGTTTGTTTGTATTGGAAAAAGAAATACTAAGGAATAATTGTTCTTAGGATTGACATGAGGAGCACTAAGATCAGATAGTTGTTGAGGATTTAGAAGTGATGCATGTTTACCTCTGTTTTGGTGAAAGTTCTTTCCGAAGTTATTAATCTCAAGAAATGATATTGCTGCTGCTTCCACAACATCAGTAATATTTGATGTTTCTTTTAAATTATGAGCAAGGATAAACCATTCTACATCTATTCCTGAATCCCAAATCTCTAAAATCCGTTTTACTTTAGGTGAAGCAATAATGTTCTTTTTTTTTAAATATTTGTCTGCCTCTGAGAAATGATCAAATAATCTAATTTTCTTACCCTGACCTACATAGAAAACCTCTCCATTTCTTGGGTCTCGAAGAGCATAGACATAGTCACCTAATATTAATTTCTCACTTGCTTCAAATCTTCTTTTGGTAGAATTCCTCATGTATTTGCAGTTAATAATCCTTATTAAATATTTGTCATTCAGGTTCTAAATCCTTCCCAAAGAAATACCATAGCCATTGTATCTAATTCACAGTATTTCAGTAGTCCCTGAATGATTCGTTCTCTCTCCCAATGTGACATTTCGGTGAATTGCATCATGGCATATGCAGTCATGGCTGCACCACCGTCTGCAAGGCGATCCCCCATAAGAAATTCCTCGATGTTATCATCGTCAAGATCATCGAAAAGGGACGGTAGTAGGTCATAAGGATTTCTTACCATTCCCTGATCATCTTCATGAATCCATATCCAACCGTCATAATAATTCTGACTCTTGATCTCGGAGTTTATGCCATAAATGGGTCTTGAGTACTTTTCTTTAATGTAATCTGAGGAATTCAGGATTGCCGGAAGCACAACCTTTAATGAATTAGAACCCTTCATCATTGGATGCCAATAATGTTTTTTTACCACCTCTAATAAATCAATCATATTCCTCTCTCCAGTACGACCCTTTTTTACGTAAGTAATGGATTTAATGAATTCCATGAGTTCTTTTTTATCCGGAATGTCATTAGCACTTTCCAGTTGGATAAGAATGTGGTTCAAAATAGTATTCTCATGTGATGAGTACCTGAAGATCGATCCTTCATCTTTTGACAACTGCTCTTTCAATGCTCGAACGAAATCGAAATTTGGAAAGTGTCCCCGTTCAACATTAAGATATTCTGGAAGGTGTTCAATTTTCCCGTCTTCGTGGATAATATGATGACTAAATTGAAATGCGACATCCTCGTATGGCTTCAATCCTTTATATAATGGGACAGCAACCGTTGAGGTTTCAAAATCAATCATATGCAATGGGTATTTCCAATGCGACATCTCCTCATTCAATCCATCAATATCAACAAATGGATCAGGATCATTATTTACGGTCTTTTGAACCTGCAGCCATTGTCTCCCATGAAAGGATAAAGGTGGACTTGTGTCTTCAGCATCATTTCCAATATGAAATGGCTGCAAATGATCCATATGGAAGATTCCCTGTTCGATCATGTCCGATTTTTTTGAGTAAAACCAGATGTCGAAAATTGAGGGTCTTTCAAAATCCTGATCTGTCCAACCTAATTGCTGCGACCAGCATTCCTTGAAACCAGAAACTCTACCGTGTGCTTCCTCTTCAGGTGTTGTTCTATACTGACAATTTCCACAGTCTTTATGTACAGGCATATTGATCTTTTGATCATCCCAATAATGGTCTGCTAAGTAGGTACAATAATCTCCAAATGGTATTGGTAATGGGTCATTTGAATCTGTACCTTGATAAATCATATCACACAGATCATCCACATTTAAACGTGTTAGGATTTCATCTCCAAGACCTTCTTGTGAAACATCACCAACATATTCAATGAAAGTTCTATCATCAGCATGGTCTCGCAGTAAGAATCTTTGGTTTAGTCCTTCAACTGAGCATTTTTTATTCTTGTCGGCTATCATTAAATAGGCATGGATATCCCACTCTGGATGTGCCAGCGAAACAACATGTTTCTGAAAAGCAACATCATAGACATAAGGTTTCCATTTAGTATCAATATAACCGTAACTATTTATTAAATCGAGTGAGGAATTGCCATTGAATGATTTGGATTTTACTTCAATTAGGTTGATTTCATTGCCCCTCTTTTCCAGTATGTCAACACGTATGAAGAACCTTTGGAATTGGATTGCGGCTTCAAAGATCACCACATTTTCCTGCTGAAGAAGTTCATTGGTTTCAGAGATTGATTGATCATAGTCTAAGGTCTCAATATCATGTCCACCGGGGAAATAACACTTTGCTAAAGCACCTACCTGAAAACCACCTTTTACGAGGGCATCAAGAAATTCATTATCGGAATTTTTATCCGGATACTGGTCCTTGCCCACGTAATAGAGTTTTGTGGGACAATCAAGGGCAAGGAGAAATCGTGATTTTGTCAGGTATCTGGGCATTAGTTAGTGTAATTTGCTTTGTAGATTGTTTCATAGAATTCGTATCCTGCGATTTCATTAAGTATATATCTTTTGTTATCAGAATGATTTATCAATTCCGAGAACATTGGATTGTTCAAAAACTGATTCAATATCAATTGTGGTCCTCTCTCAAATCTGGTAATCAAATACTCTACCCCCATAAATCCCAATAAGTACTCAAATAATCGAGTGGGGATATAGTTCATCGATTCTCTATTGAGGGAAACCAGATATGATAATTTCAATCCCTCTTCTACTATGAACTTCTTGAAAAACTCGATCTTCTCGTGACAGAAATAAAGGATATACGTGTCATATGTTGCAATCTCAGGATTATCCTCGAGAGCATCCACCTCATATTCAATTGAAACCCTAAAAAGATAGGTCTTTTCAACTTGTTCTTCTCCGTTAAAGAGACTAATCTTTTGAATAAACTGTTCATCTGTGATTGGTGTTAAAATGGCATCTATTCCTTCTCCCGGCTCTGTTTGTGGAAACCCATGCAAATTATCTCCATACAAAAGTGACATTGCACTCCTATGTAAAGGGTGAAGGTGTTCATACCGTAATGTATAATCCCAATCAGTAGAAAGAGGGATAACATCTCGTACAACAACTCTGTGATCTTCGAATTCTAAAGTGTCTCCGGTTATCAAATCATTTAAACTTTCATATGGAAGATGATCAGTGTAGATGCAAACGGATGGAATCGGATATACTTCAGGATCATCTACTGAGAACCAATTCAGAATATGGAATCTACTTTGGCTGTCAGGAAACCAAAGGATTGTCTCATCAAGTGACTGTATGAATGCATCCCATTTATCATGATCCTCTTTATTCAGTGGGAATATATTTTTTGTGATGATATCTTTTGTTGCCATTAATTGCTAATTACTTATCTGTAGTATATTGGCTTATTCATCAGCAAATGCCATATTTGTGATATGATGGTTCTCATAAAGGAGGAAACTTGAATAAGGTTTTATCATAGATGAAATGAATTCATCAACCTCGATTGGCTTTAGTTTTTCATCTTCCTTTCTCATTCTCTGAAGAATACTAAACAAAAAGAGTGAATGCAAATAGATAGATAAAAAGTATTTATCTCTAATAAATTTCAATTCCTTTTCAGATTTTATCTGATTTTTAGAAATAAACTTTTTCAAAACAAAAGAGTCCATATTAACTACAATTCCGGTAATTAGGAGTTCATTAGATTCGTCATCTTTATCGGTTGCAACTTTAACAATATCATAACCGGACCAATTTAACTCTGTCCATGCAACTCCTTCATTGTTAGATGGAGACTCGAATGCTTTCGTGGGTGTAGGTAAATTTGGGAATGACTCTTTTGGACTTTCACTCTTTTTCTCGGGGGGTATTATTTTGTCATCTACCTTAACTGTAAACACACAACTGAAATCTTTGCCAGGAGATGTAATTTTTGCCTGAATGTCTATCTCATCTCCAACTTTCGCTTTTTCAGTAGGTTTCACTATAAGTTTAATTGTTCCGTCAATTGGACCTTCTCTTTCGACAGTGATAATGTCTGTAGGTTTATCTGGATTTGGTGTTGGATCATGAATTGGATCGTCACTTTCATTTCTTACTTGTAGTATTTCAATTTCAAATTTGCCTTTCTCATAAGGTCGAAATAAATAATCATCTTCAACATCAGTATCAATTACAATTTTCCCAAGGTTGTTTATTGGTATGGTTCTGTAAACCTTTCCCTTCTTGCTATGCTTTAAATTGAAAATCGATGGAAATCGTTTTAATTGTTTTTTTTCTGGCTCTGGACTCGGATTGAATCTTGATCCTTTAGTTTTAAATAGGTTTAATGTCCCGTCTCTCTTCAATAATTCGATCACATCTTCATCGACAGGTAATTTTGATAGCAGTTCGGTAATCAAATCTTGATCAGATTCAGAATTTTGGAAAATGGCGTTTCTTCTTTCATTGTTAATCCGCCTGAGTTCCTCACTTTTTCTCAAAGTTTCAACGATAATATCTCGTAGGGTTTCTGTCTTTGGACCTTGCTTCAATTGGGTACGATTAGACATAAATAAATCCTGCCTAATACTTGTTGGAATTTTTGTACAATCAACATGAATTAGCATGCTTCTTTTTAAGAGGGAGAATCCTAAGTCTTGGGAGATGAAAGACTGTCCTTCAAATCCATGAACTTGTCCATTTAGTGTGAAAATGATTGATTTATTTTTGATAAACTCACCATGATCAACTTCTTTGTGAAATACTATAGTTTCAATATTTACCTCTCCAACATTTGAATTTTTAGGAAGGTTGAATTGGATGATCTTTTCAACATTGCTCCGATCATCTATTGCAATTCGGGTTCTATTACCCAATAATGGTTTATCAGGAGTCTTGCTTTTATAATCCCTTTTTTCGAATAAAATAATGGGAAGTGGAAGATGAAACATGAATTGATTTAGATCACGCCATAAATCCAAAGTTATATCGGATCGTGATCCTCTTGGTAGTTGATAAGAATATAACTTTACTATGCTACCTCCTGAAAATTGATGTGTATTGAGACCTATATCGATCTTATCGACATGAAATGAGGCAATTTGACCATTAGGACAGAAATATTCGTACCATGTAGATTTTCCATATTCAAATTCCTCTTCTGTTGTTAAAGGATGGCGTCTTATGAGAGTAAATCCAAATCTTGAATCATCAGAAAGTTCTGGATTCTTCTTCGAAGCAATTAATTGATATTTGTTTTCCCCACAAAATACTACCGCACCAGTAGACCCCATGTTATACTTCCCCTGAACAAAATGAATATTTGTCTTATTATTTCTGTGAAGTGATAAAAAAGTATCTTCGAACTGGTCTGGAATTTGCCCATCACCGTTGTCGTATATAATGATTGATGGTCTATCTTTGTCACCAGATGCCATTACCTGTATGTTGGCTGCTAATTCCCTTCTCGTTTTTGGGTCTAATTCTCCTATTTCTCCATCTTTAACACCATAAAAAAGTTCAACTGCTTCATTCATTGACCTCGGTGCTTCCTTTGATGTAGGATCAATATCTCTTTTTATGCATTCTTTAATAAGAATTGCATCTATAGAATTTGTGATTTTTTCAATTAAGGCAGGTACAGGATGGTTTTGTTGGCTTTCGAATGTTCCGAAGTTACCTTTGTTTTGACCATATGGTTTCCAATTGTCGGGATTTACCAATAAACTATTTGTATCTAATATAGCCTTTATCTCATTTTCTGTATGTGAGTTGTATAGGCTCCAAAAAAGTTGTTCGTAATTCATTTCATAGTAATCTTAGGGATGTATGAAGATAACTATTATGAATTTGGAATACAAAGACTTATAATACTGACAGACAATCTCCCCAATCCTAATATTCTTTGCATCGCCCCCCCCCAATAGTGGAGGTATCCATTCAATGCCACCGCTGGTGGGGGTACTTTCAATAATCAAGGGGGGACGATCCTGCACATCCTCCTTAATCCCAAAAAAATTCTACAGGTAGAAATCCCATTCCCAAAACTCATCTTTCAAAAATTTCTGGACAGAAACTTCTCATTCCCCTATTCAGAGGTTATTATCCCTGAAATAAAACCCTTACAGGGGGATCAGAGAAGGTCCATAATGTGGGTATAGAGACACCTAATAGGCTACCCATTGATGGGGAAATAATGTCCCATAACTAACTAACGGGGGATTGAGAATGATATGTTCGACTCCCCGCAGGAAGAGAACCTTTGCGAAATAAAGTACATGTTTCTTAAATTGCTATCAAGTTCAAGATCATCCCAAAGAGTAAAAATTATGAATGAAATCAAGATCGAAGACAAAGAAAAATATCTAAAAGAGCACTATCCTTTTAAACCAGTACCAGAGGTGTACGATAAGAAAAAATGCATTCACTGTGATTCTGTTTTTTATGTTGGAGATTATAAAGTCTTCACAGACGAACTTGGAGAAGAATATATTTGCTGTCCCAATGCACCTGAATGCGATGGAACAGTTATAGACTGGATTGCTCCCAAAGAATAAAATTGGTTAATGTTATGAAAGTGTTTGGGAGGGTTCGACACCCTGCAAATTGGGCATTCTATGCCCGTAGTATTGGGTGTAAAGGAGGATATCCATATAATGGGGAGGGAGAAGTGGCAATAAAAAATCCTGTAATACACTGAACTACAGAATTAAATCAATAATGATTATCTTCGCAGGAGTACGATCGTTCTTTGCGAAAAACGTGAGAATAATTAGCCTATGTTGAGGGCAGCGATTTGACAAGATTGGGGAAATGGTTATAAATACTGTACTTCCGGAGCAAGTGATACATGGTCTGATACGCTCCACGATGGAACAGTAAAACCACCCCCAAAAAAGGGTGGTTTTTCATTCTCCCACCCCCTTGTAAGTGCTGTGATCCCAGCAACTTATCGACATGCCCTTATGAATGGCTGCTACATCCCTCTTACCCTTTTTGGGGGTGAGAATGA
>JAEOTC010000279.1 GCA_016840035.1 Candidatus Hodarchaeota archaeon
CGAAAAGTGTTGTTCCCCAAACATGCTGGAATGGTAAAAAAAGTGAGAATTATTAGCTCTTCTTGTGATCCCCATGCTTCACTTGCCGCGCACATTAAAATTCCCCCTGGTAAAAAAGAAAAAATCAAATTTATAATAACATGGAATTTTCCTAACTCATATAATTATCAGAAGTTTCCTCCACGTGGAGCAGTTAATGAATTACGCAAAATCAATCCAAATTTCCTAACAACAGATAAATTTAATATCCCTGATATGGATGAATACATAACCAAATGGAGTCGTCCCGCTACTTGGAAGAATTTTTATGCAGTTCTTTTTGAGAACTCTAAAAGTAGTGCCTTATACAGCATGAAGAATTGGGACCGGTTATATATAGAGACTTTGGATTTCAAAAATTCACTTTTTTCATCCACCCTTCCACACGAAGTAATTGATGCAGTCTCGGCAAATATTTCTACTTTAAAGACTCCTACCGTCCTAAGATTACAGGATGGATCCTTCTGGGGTTGGGAAGGATGTAATGCAACTGCTGGTTGTTGTCCGGGTTCATGTACTCATGTGTGGAATTATGCTTATGCTCTCCCTTTTCTCTTTCCGAAGTTAGAACGCTCCATGAGAGATTTGGATTATGAATATAATCTCCAAAAATCCGGTCTTATGACATTCCGATTAACTCTGCCTTTACGAAAAAGAAGTCTTGTAAAATACATCACTACTGGAAACCTTGCTTGTTGCGATGGTCAATTTGGTAACATCATTAAAACTTACCGTGATTGGAAGATATCGGGGGATAGGAAATGGCTTAAAGATCACTGGGAATCTGTTAAGAAAAGTCTTGAATTTGCATGGTCTGAGAAGAATAAGCACATGTGGGATCGAGATAAAGATGGGGTTTTAGAGGGTAGACAACATCATACTTTGGATGTTGAAGCTTTTGGTCCGAATTCATATCTAACTGGTTTTTATCTCGCTGCGTTGAAAGCTGCTTCAGAAATGGCTGAATTTTTAGGTGAGACAGAAAAAGCAGATGAATATCTCAGCTTATTCTTGCGTGGTAAGATGTGGGTTGATGAAAACTTATTTAATGGAGAATATTATTTCCATAAAATTAACTTGGAAGATAAATCCATCCTGGATCCTTACAAAGGAGCGAAAAATCAATATTGGAATGATGAATCAAATGAAATTAAATATCAATTAGGTGAAGCTTGTCACGTAGACCAAGTTCTTGGTCAATGGCATGCAAATCTTGTAGGTCTGGGAGAAATCTTTGACAGTAATCAAGTAAAATCCGCATTAAAGGCAATTTACAAACATAATTTCAAACCTACTTTAAAAAAGCACTTCAACCCGTGTCGTGTATTTGCTTTAGAAGATGAAGGGGGACTTATTATTGCTGATTGGCCTGATGGGAAACGTCGACCTATTATCCCCGCACCCTATTCCGAAGAAGTAATGGCAGGATTTGAATATCAAGCTGCAATTCATATGATTCAAGTAGGGCTAATCGACGAAGGATTGGAGGTAGTACGAGCCATTCGAAACAGATACACAGGGGAGAATCGTAACCCCTGGAATGAGATCGAGTGTGGAAGTAATTATTCCCGTTCAATGGCAAGCTATGGATTAATATTAGCCTTCAGTAGGTTCAAATATAATCTCGTCAAGGGTATTGTAGGATTTAATCCGATAACTGAGGATGGTAAATTTAAGAGTTTCTGGTCTTTGGGTTCGGGTTGGGGTATATTCGAGATGGATCCGGAGCATGTTGAAGTAAAAGTAATGCAAGGATCATTGAAAATTAAGGAAATACATCTACCATTCCTTGAAGCTACTCCACGATCTTTACGTATGGGAACTACTCAGATTCAATTTGAGAAAACCGATGGTATTATCAAATTCCCAACACAAATCGAAATTAATTGTGACAATCCTCTAGTTATCTCACTATCCTAATTGTAAACAAATCAAAAAATCAAGATGCAATATGCGAAAAACAGATCAAAATACTACTGTCAAACCCGATTGGGAGAATACCGCAGTAATAGGAGTAAATAAAGAACCAGCTCATAATTCTTCGATTCCTCAGAACTCTATTGAAGCAGCATTAAACTATGAAGTTGAAACTACCTCACCTTTTTATTATTCATTGAACGGAAAATGGAAGTTCCACTGGGTGAAAAAACCAGCGGATCGACCTGTAAATTTCTTTGAACAAGAGTATGATGTGTCAGACTGGGATGAAATTGACGTCCCGAGTAACTGGCAAAGAAAGGGGTATGGTATTCCAATTTATAGCAATATTCGATATCCATATTCTATAGGTAGAAAGAATCGTCCCAGTATAGATCATGAGTACAATCCTGTTGGCTCTTATCGAACTGAATTCAAAATACCGAATAAATGGAAAGAGCGTGAAATCTTCATTCATTTTGCAGGAGTGAAATCCGCATTTTACATTTGGATCAATGGAAGAAAAGTAGGGTACTCTCAAGGAAGCATGACTCCAGCAGAATTTAACATCACAAATTATATTAAAAAAGGGATTAATACCTTAGCCGTGGAAGTTTATCGCTGGTCTGATGGTTCTTATTTAGAAGATCAAGATATGTGGCGATTTAGTGGAATTTATAGACGAGTTTTTCTGTTCTCAACGCCTAAAGTACATATCAGAGATTTTTTTACATATACTGAATTTGATGAGGATTATCAAGATGCAATTTTGACTGTTCAGATGAAAATTATCAATTACGGTGTTGATCCCTCCACTTCTTTACAAATGTCAACTGAACTTTTTGATTCTGAAGGGAATTCTCTTTTTGATGCTCATTTTGATACATTTCAATCTATAGAAAACGGAGAATTGAACAACCGATCTCGTTTTAAATTCGTCAAACCACAGAAATGGTCTGCAGAAACTCCTAATCTCTATACTCTAGTGTTGAAATTATTGGATGAGAAAGGAACTATCATTGAAATTGTCTCAAATCGAATAGGATTCCGACAGACGGAAATTAAGAACTCACAAATGTACATTAATGGCAAACCGATTCTATTCAAAGGAGTGAATCGGCATGATCACGACCCAGAACATGGTAGATATGTTCCTTATGAGAGGATGAAACAAGATGTTTTATTATTCAAGCGGTTTAACATAAATGCGGTTCGTACCAGCCATTATCCAAATGACCCACGTTTCTATGATTTGTGTGATGAATATGGGATCTATGTTTTAGATGAATGTAATCTTGAATCTCATGGTTTAAGGATGAAATTACCCGCGAGTAAAGAAAAATGGACTAAGTCTGTTGTTGATCGGATGGTAAGTATGGTAGAACGCGATAAAAACCATCCATGTATTTTCATGTGGAGTCTTGGAAATGAAGCCGGATTTGGTGAAAATTTCGTAAAGATGAAACAAGCAGCGTTAGAAATTGATCCAACCCGACCAATTCATTATGAAGGGGATTATGGGTTGAAAATTTCTGATGTATTCAGTTCTATGTACACTAAAATTCCCAGACTTGAGAGATCTGGACTGAAAAAAGTAGTGATTAATTTCTTACATCCAATTTTACTTCCCAAGAAATACATGGATAAACCTCGGATGCTCTGTGAATATGCACATTCAATGGGCAATAGTACAGGTAATTTGCAGGATTATTGGGATGTTATAGAAAAATATGATAATTTGATTGGTGGATTCATCTGGGATTATGTGGATCAAGGTTTGAATGAGATTGATGAAAATGGAAATAAATATTGGACTTATGGGGGAGATTATGGGGATAAACCAAATGATAGCAATTTCTGTATAAATGGAATTGTAAAACCTGATCGTTCTCCTAATCCCGGGTTATACGAAGTTAAAAAAGTCTATCAAAACATTCGAATGCATTCCATCGATTTGCAAAAGGGTACCTTTCATGTAGAAAATAACTATTGTTTCATCTCCTTACAAGAGTTTGAATGTGTATGGAGATTAGAGGCTAATGGCAATGTCATATCTGATGGATCTCTTGGGCAATTAGATGTTTCTCCAATGCAGACCTCAAGATTTGATATTCCTTACGATTATCCCCCTCCTGAGATTGAAACTGAATTTTTTCTGACGATTTCCTTTATCTTGAAAGAAAATACGCCTTGGGCTGAGAAAGGACATGTTGTTGCGTGGGACCAATTCCGACTTCCAATTAAGACTGAGAAACCAAGATTAATAGCAGTTACTACCACTCCGCTTACAACCTACGATGATAATGAAGATAATATCCTAATTACGGGTGAACATTTTTCTGTCGTAATTGCAAAGGAAACTGGAGTGATTGAATCTTATATAATGAATGGGGTACAAATTCTTCAATC
>JAEOTC010000014.1 GCA_016840035.1 Candidatus Hodarchaeota archaeon
ATATTTTTAGCATTTTTCACATTCCTATCTTGATATCCACCAGACTTTTCTTCAGAGTAGCTAATACTATAGAGATATTGGAATATTAAAAAGAGATGAATCTACATTTATTTAGGTGTTTTACGTGGAAAATATGCCTTTTAATACCGAGGATATATACAAAATCCAGAAAAAAGATATAGAAACCGCATGTCAAGTTCTGGGAAAAGCATTTCATTATGATCCTGTTTGGATTTATATAATTCCAGATGAAAACGAGAGAAAAGAGAAGTTACCCTTTGTTTTTGAATATATTCTCCGTTATTCATTGAAGTATGGAGAAGTATATGCCCCTACGGAAAATCTTGAAGGAATTGCTGTGTGGGTGCCACATACAACTGTGGAAAAATCCTTCTGGAGAATTCTTAGAAGTGGAGCGTTTAAAGCTGCGCTTAAAATGGGAAATAAACTTGGTAAAAAAACTGAGAAATTATTAGATCCAATTGATCAGGATCGTAGAGAGCACATGAAAGATAGATCATATATATATCTTCAAGCAATCGGGGTCTTACCAGAATTCCAAGGACAGGGGTTTGGGGGAAGATTACTAAAACTTTTGTTTACAAAGGCTGATAGAGAAGGTATTAGCATCTATTTGGAAACAGAGACGGAAAAAAATGTACAGATTTACACAAAATATGGGTTTGAAACTCTGAAAGAGGCGAATTTGCTTGGTACTGACTTTCCTTTTTGGGAGATGGTAAGAAATCCAAGAAAAATGAAAATCGGATAATAGATTGGTAAATTTGAATGAGAAGGGGGGTCTCAAAACATTGGGAGGAAAATAACTCGAAACTTGAACCCGATCTATCATTAAATCATCTTTGATAACCGAATACAACAAATAAGAATAGAACTCCTAAAAAAATAAATAGGGCTCCTATCGTAATAAAAAGCTTAATGAAACCCACCTGACTCCAATCGCTTCAATTCTTTTTTCCAATAGTGCTAGTCGCTCGTTTAGTGTCAAGTGATTCTTTGAGGACTCTTTAAATCCACACATAGTACATGAAATTGTGTTACTAATAGTAGTCAGTTTATACCCACAATGGAGGCAATTTTCCTTCACACTTATTTGCTGATTATTAACCATACTCGCCTGAACACCTCTTCATACAAAAAACTCTTCTCCATTTCCGAAAATCATAATTTAGCAGATAAGACCCGCGCTTTTAATAAAATGGTTTACAGTAAATAGTATAAGTATCCCTACAAATAACAGAAATAAGGTTGATTTTGATGGATGAAGCTTCCTTCTTTCGTGTACTCTTGATCTTGCTCTATGGAACATTTGCTACTATCCGTATCTATTACAGAACTAGAAAGCTAGCCCCCAAGAAGGGAGTAGCTGAACAAAAAAAGGGAAAAGAACAAATAGGTGGATGGGTGGGTATAATCTTGTCAATTAGTATTATTGGAATGATGATTTCTGTTATCCTTTACCTTCTTGCCCCTTCATGGTTTATTTGGTCACAGCTTCCATTATCTACTATAATACAAGCCATTGGAATAGTTATCGGGTTCAGTACGCTTCCCCTTCTCATATGGACACATAGGACTCTTGGAAAATTTTATGCTCCGATCCTAGAAATCAAAGAGAGACATGAGTTAATTACTATTGGCCTCTATTCTCGGATTCGCCACCCTATGTATAGTGTGTTCATCTTATTTACTCTATCAATGGCTCTCATTACTGTAAACCTGTTTGTGACATGTTTCTCAGTTATCATAATCTGCTCATTCCCATTTATAGTAAAACAAGAAGAGACGATGTTACTTGAACAGTTTGGGAGTCAATATCAAACCTACATGGAAAGAACCGGGAAATTCTTTCCTAAGATCCTCAAATGAATAAGAAAGAAAAGAACGATTGAGGGGAAGAATGAAGAGAAAGCTTCCACTTTCTTTTCCTATAGATTACCACACAAAAATCCCACACCAAAATAATAGAGCTGACTCATAAAATATATAGCAAGCATTGTAATAATGATTCCAATCAGCAGATAGGAGATTGAGAAACGTATATCATAGGCATATTTAGTTGATTGGAAAATTAGATACACTCCTCTTGCTCCTAAGCCGATCAAGAGAGCTGAGGATAATGATCCGAAGAGTTTGCCTGAGATACAAAGGTCATAGTTGCCTGGGCCAGTTGCTTTTTCCAAAGGAAAAATGATGCTTATTATTTCAAGACCCCCAGCTAACAAAAAAATCGTCGAAGTTAACAACAGGATTAGCAGATATTTCCGTACTACTTCATATGGTAAGAGAAGTTTGAAACGCGTAAGAGGAAAACATACATTTACGTAATCATTGTTGTTTACATTTGAGGTTTGTTTAACCCTATTTTTAGAATCACTAGTCAACGCTTATCCCCTTCAAAGAAACCGAGAGGAAGGTTAAAATCACATTAATAGTTTCTACAGGGTTTTTAACCATTAAAATCTCTTTTAAATGTTCTGGTACAGTTTTTATACTGAAGAATGACCTTATCCTCTCCTCAAAGTTACAGTTGAAGCTACCAATCCTCATCAATTGATGCATGAAATTCCTTGACTATTATTCAATAAAGCAGATGAAATCATACAATGAGTTAGGTAGTTAATCGTTATGTAATTTTCTGGGATAATTTGTGAACAATCCACCATTTACCATGTAATTTCATGAGGTTAAAGTAATCCAAATAACCAAAGTCTTGGGTTTCTATGGTAAGTTTAACCTGGGCATTATTCTTGAAAATGTCAATATATTCAAATTCAGTATGCCAATGTAGATTAGGATCAACATTTTCCGGATCATACCAAGAATAATACTCTTTTTTATCAACAATTTTGAGATTATTATCCTCATCAAACATAAAGAATTTCCACGCATCATGTAGAATTTCTTCATAGAGCTTGGGGTCAGCTTTGACATGTCCTAGGTGATAAAAGTCGAGGATGGTTTTTTCAATCAATTCCTTTTCTTTTTGGTTTATAACATTAGTAGTCATTTTTTTAGCTCCTATAATAATGGGAAAGGCTAGTTAGGAGTTTAAAGGCCAAAATCCATCTTGAATATTTCTTATTCATTTTTATACTCTGTGATTTAGGTAAGGGAAGCACTTTTCCTCGTTCAAGAAGTCCAGTAAAAAAAATTGATTTCAATCAATCAAAACTTAAAAATATGTAAAATTAAATACAGAATCAGTTGAGGTTGAATGGAGAAGGAATTGGGTGAACCTCAGGATATTCGTGAATCTTTGATAAAAATCGGTCTTTCATGGAAGAAAGCTCTCTCACAGGTAAATATTGCATTTTTTTCTGCTGCTACACTATCAATAGTGTTTACAGGAGCACTCATCTATTGGATCTATGAACTACCAAGAAAACTAAATTTATTTTTAAGAGAAAATCCGGATATCACTGATCAAACGTATCTGACTCTCAAACCATTAGCTTACCTCACTTTCGGATTGATTGTTGTTGGATATTTGGTAGGATTTCTCTGCAAACGACCTAAATATTCATTTTTAAGTTCTCTCATGCTCTATTTACCTACTTTTGGCCACTTTGCTGCAACCATGCTCCCATTCGCTGGGATAGGTATTATTCGGATCATTTGGTTTCCATTCTATGAACAGACGGGTTCTTGGGATTTTTTACAGCTAGGTCATGTGATTCTGATCCCCTTTGTGATCGCTATGGAAGTAATTCTATTTCTTCTTCAGGATGTCTTCGGCGGTACAGTGTCCCGTATCCTATTATTTGAATTAAGAGAGGGGTTAGGTGTACTACTTATTAAGATTGGTATTTTGATTTTCTTGTTCAGTTGTTTCAACTGGTTATATGCCAAATTCCAAAAAATCAGACTTGTCGATTTTTGGATTTATAAGTATTCACGTCATCCCCAGTATGTTGGGCTTCTCTTAACGAGCTATGGCATGCTCATTCAAGCTAGTTATTTACTATATCCGAAAGGAGGCTATGTTCCTCCTCCCATTTTGTATTGGTTGATATTTGCTTTAATGACAATTGGTATTGCACTTAGAGAAGAATTAATTTGGCATAAAAATAACCCACAGGAATACAAGACTTATCAAGAAAACATACCCTTTATGATTCCATTACCAAATATCATTGTCTTATTTCTTCGTCTTCCAGTGCAATGGTTGTTTAAGAAAGACACCCCAGAATCAAATAAAGAAATACTAGGACTGCTAATTTTCTACTTAGCGTTACTTATCGGAGGTTCTTTTATTCTCCCAGAGATAAACTTACATGCATAAATACAAAGAGATGTAGTATAGATCAAAAAAAGAAATATTGAAATATTTTCCTTCCGGGAATATTCTCCCATCTAGAATATCAGATCTTATTTCAAGTATAAACAATTTTTTCGCTTCTATTTACAATAAACACCGTAGAAACAATAAATACTCCCAATAAAATGAATAATAGGATAAGATAGTCAAAATGATAACTATAAGCAATTAATCCTATTAAATCTAAATAATATAATAACGAGAAATATTGGAAAGGAAGAAGCACTTGACTAAAATAGGGAAGAATCGAACAAACGATGGTTATACCTGCAACCCCGTAAATTGCCGGTTTTCGAAAGCGAGGTTTGGGAACAGCAATACCAATGGCAATTAAAAAGCTAAGAAGACTGATATAAACAAATGAAATGACTAATATTGCTAGGAGCTGTTCTAAAATTTTAGATTGAATCCCTAAGAGAAATTCCCCAGCAATTAAGGAAATAATCATGAAGGCGGCTAAAAAGGTCATTTGTAAGAGGATTGCTATCATCCGATAAAATATTCTTGTTTTAGCTGTAGTAGGCCCTCCCATTATTAAATCTAATGTTTTAGCGTCATGATCTCGCATGACTATTCGTCCTGCGGCAATTATTACAAGGAAAAAAAAGTAGATCCATGTATATCCATAAAATTGAGGGTAAATCGCACCAAGCGGATCCGAACTAATAAGATCACCATGATCTCGGATTATAGATTTCGCGATTGGGTTATTCTGATAAATGTTCGCTAATTGTGCGTAGCCTTCTTCCCCTTGTGGAAACCCTCCGATGATTGAAAAGATGGAAAAAACACCAAAAGCAAAGAAGATCAAGAAAATAAATTTATCTGCAGCCCATTGTTCAGCTGTAAGAGGGGAAATTCGCTTTGAAAGAGTGTACACAGGACCATCTTTTTTTTTAGATTTTGAAATGTCTTTATTCCGTTCTTCTGAATGAATTTGTATATTTGGACGAATCTGAACTGGAATAGGATCTCTTCGTCGGAAAATAATGACTGAAATTACGAGAAGAGTGAGACTGATAACTACCGGGACAATGATTTCGCCAGTAATTGGATCACCTAATAGTAAAGGAGGAGTAGTATTTGTATAATATAGTGGGTTAAGATACTTAAGATTAGCTAAAGCAGGATTAAAATTGATAAAGGCCTGAATAAAATAAGCTCCCAATAGAACTAATCCAGCGATACCTCGTCCGATGTCATCACGAATTGTCAGCACACTAAAGAAGAATGAAATAGAAAAAAAGAAAACACCAGAGATTGAAAGAAGGAGAAAGCCGTTAAAGATTCGAGAATAATTCAAAGAACTGTCCATCATTTCAAAGAATAAGAAAATTTGAAGATACAGAAAACAAACTAATACCGTAAACAGAACTCCATGGACAATTAAATGTCGAAAAAGTAAATGCTCCTTCTTTTGGGGACTAGCCAAAAAAATGTCAGACATTGACGATTTAATTTCTTGACTTACACCTGCCCCTCCCAGCCATAATCCTACAAATGGAAAAAGGATGGTAGCATAAGCTAAGAAATACAGCATGACAAAATAGAGATATAAGCCTGAATCACCTGAATCTAAGCTATCAAGAATACCCTCGAAAAAAAGATCCATGAAAGGAGTATCTTCGAGTGCTAAGAAAGCACGAATCCCTTCCTCGCCGGGATAGGTAAAAAAACAAAGCCACGATCCAGCAATCCCAATAAACAAAAACAGAAAATAGATATATTTAGTTTGTTTAATAATCAGATTAAAACTACTAAACCACAAGCTTAAAATCCTCCTCCTCATCGGAATAGTAATGAATAAAGTATTCCTCAAGATTAGGTTCAGGGAGAACTACATCAAGAATCTTATAATCTTCTAGGAGCTCAAACACTTTACTTAAATGATGGTTGTGGCGTTGTAACCAAATATGATAACAATGTCCAGCATTTGTACTATAGACTTCTTCAAAATTAGCTACCAGTGATGAAGTTTGAATAGCTTCAGAAAGAGGGGTTTGGGTAGTAACAATAAGTTTTTGATGAACTTTGGAGTGAAGATCCCGTATTCTATTATGACTGACGAGAAATCCCTCTTTGATGATAGCAACTTCATCTGCAATTTTTTGTACCTCCGCAAGATTATGGCTACTGAAGAAGATTGATTTACCACGCTTTCTAAAATTTCTTAAGATGGAATATAATCGTTGTTGAATCAGAGGATCAAGGCCAGAGGTAGGTTCATCAAGAATTAGGAGATCTGGATCATGCATTAAAGCCTGAACTAGGCCAACTTTTTGTTTATTTCCCTTACTTAATTGAGAAACGGATCGAGACTCATCTAGATCAAGAAGGTTTACAAATTTGTCTCTAAATATTGCTGGACGTTTTCGAAGGGAATCAAAATAATCAAGGATCTGTTTAACACTGAAATGACGATACAGATCAAATTCACCGGGTAAATAACCAATTCTTTCCTTGAGTGAAATATCAGAGATCCAACGATCAATTTGTTTCCCAAAGACTTCGATATCACCACTATCCACATTTAAGATTCCAAGTAAACACCGGATAGCAGTAGTCTTTCCTGCACCATTAGGACCCAAAAATCCGTAAATAATACCCCTCCTAATTTGAAGACTCAAATTTTCGATACCACGCTGATGACCATAATATTTAGTTAAATTTTTTAACTCAATGACGAAATCATTAGGAATTTCCATCTTAACCAGCTCATGAAATGAATAAAGTGTGATTAGGAACAAATCAACAAAAAAACCAGGTTTAGGTTTTAAGTAAGAAAAGAATCACACCCCCTTATTAAATGTTCACAATGGTGAACAAACGGAAAGGGGATACATTATCTTGTGAAAATTGAAAGATAAACTAACGCGTCAATTATCCAGATAATTACCCATTCAGTGATTCGGAAAATATTATCTTAAGAGGTATTATTTGACTAAGAATAGTACATTTTGATAAAAAACCCACCCTAATAGAGTAACGATAATTAAACCAATTAAATCAAGAACTATTCCTAATTTAAAGATCTCTTTAACTTGAAAATATCCAGTACTGTACGCTACCATTGTTGGAGGAGTACCAATAATTATTGCAAAGTCCACACTTGAAATAATCGCTACCACAAGTGCAGTTAATACTGGATCCATACCTAAGGTAATTCCTAGTGGTATAACAATAGGTACAAGAATGCTTGCTGATGCTGTGTTACTGGCAATTCCTGTTAGAATTAAACTTAGAAATCCAAGGAATAATAGAATAAACAATGGATGAATGTCTTTCAGAAAACCTAATTGTAAAGCTAACCAATCTGCAAGTCCTGTTTTTAGAATGATTGCTCCAAGAGTCAATCCCCCTCCAAATGTTAACAAAGCATTCCAGTTGATTCGTGTTAAATCTTCTTGCATTAAATACCCAGAAAAAAACAAAAGAATTACACCAATTACAGCAATAATTCCCGCATGTATTCCATGAAATTGTTCCATCAGCCATAAACAAAAAACAAGTATAAAAATAAACAAAACAACAATTTGATCTCTATTTAGAGTGTGGAGATCCTTTTTTCTGTTAATACTTTTCAATTTAGCAGTTTTCATAGCTTCATCTGATATTGTGGGTTTAAGGCGAATCCATAAATAGAAAAATGTAACAGGTATAAGTAACAATAGAACTGGTAAACCAAATAGAAACCATTCAATGAAAGTAATAGTGATGCCTTGAGATTTTTGCAATAAATCTACTGCAATGTAATTAGGAGGAGTACCAATCAAAGAACCTATCCCTCCAATAGTTGCTGAATATGCAATTCCTAAAATCATCATTTTACGAAAATTTAAATATTCTTCATCTAAATATTCCATTAAACTAAGGCTAAGTGGAATGAATATAGCTACAGCGGCTGTGTTTGACATAAACATAGAAAAGATTGCGCTAAGAGCCATCATTGAAAAAATAATAAGTTTCGTATTAGCTGGAACAAGAGATAGGATGGTGACTGATAAGAAGGTATCTAATTTTACACGTTTCATTGCTTCAGCCATGAGAAAACCAGCAAAAAACAAAATAATAATCGGACTGAAGAACAAAGATAATGATCCCGTAGCAGTATCGATATTGAAAATGACAATAGCTACTGGAACGAGTAAAGCGCTTGCTGACAAAGGAATGATCTCAGTCATCCATAAAAACGAAACCATTAAGAGTAATCCCAGAGCTATATTGGAATATTTAATAATTTGAAACTCAAATAGGAAAACCTGATTTATGACTTCTTTGGGTGAAAAATTTTCCTTAAAATTACCTTTTGATATAGAAGCAACAAAATTATTTAGTTTAAGATCCTCTGTAATATTTTGCGTATCATTAATGGTTACACTAAATGTGATTTTGTTTCCTACCTGACTAGAATATGATTCAAATGAATTTATAATAATTTGATAATTATTAGATGAATTAGATATCATCAGAGGTTTTTCTGGGACAAAAATACTGGAATTTAGCTGGAAAACAAAATCAATTTGAGTACTAGTATCCTGGTAAATAAAGGTAACAGTTCCCTCATAATTACCATCAGTCATTGTTGGGGGAGCCAATAAATAACCAAGAAAAAATAAAGAAAGTGCAGAAATAACAAAAATAATCTTTTTTCTTGTGATTTTGTATTCTGGGTCACCTAACATAACAAACATCCATGAACCTTCACAAAAATCGTATATTTTAAATATTCTTGAGAAGCGTTACCGCTTTCCCTCGAATGATAATTCGGCCTAAATTGCATCTTTTGTTTCAACATACCCAAAAAATCAGTTTTTCAATTGCTATATTTCAGAAAACCAAAAATTATTAACTAAATTTTGACAAATACCGATTTTAGGAAATGATAGGAGTAGTGGAGAATTAAAAATTCAAATTTTTAAAAAAAAAGGAGAAAGGAAGATTCCTAACCGATGAAATCCTGTTTAGTAATCCGTTTCTTCAATGTAAACCAAAATAATATCAGGCTTATGAGAGATCCAATCAGGGCGGGAGGAAGGAAATCAAAGAAAGTTATTTGACCTAGGAATACCCCGATAAAATCAAAATAACCAAAGGGGGAAAGATAAATTAGTGATTGGAAATTAAGAGTGAAACCAATAAGAAGGATCATTATTGCAATGAAGAAACTGATAGTTATGGTCATTAGTGCATTTCTTTGATGAAATATCAGGGTCAAGGAGACAAAGAAAATGAA
>JAEOTC010000195.1 GCA_016840035.1 Candidatus Hodarchaeota archaeon
GATTCATTTAATGCACAAAAAGAGAAGATCCAAGAGAATAATATTGTTTCAAATCTTCTTCTGTTAAGTATTGTCTTTTTCCTTATAGTATTGTTTTTAGGATCTATTAATGGTTCGTTAGCGAAACCATTTCTACTAGTGTATTTGCTAGAAAACCTTACAACAGATCCAACAATTGCTACTTTTATCTATCTTCCTGTAGGGGCTGTTTCAGTCTATCTTGCACCGAAACTTGGTGGTCTTGCTGATAAAATTAGTCCCTATCTTGGAATCAGTATTGCAAGCCTATTCGGAGCTATAATTACTTTTTTCCTAGTAAATACTGACAGTTTACTGATCTTCACCGTACTTTTAACTCTGGACTCAATAATTGTCACAGTAGGGCTTCTCATAATACAGAATTTCCTCAGTCGTGTTTCAAAAAGTCATCGCGGGAGATTATTTGGATTACAATCTACTTTCAATAATTTAGGGGGATTAATTGGCCCTATATTGGGAGGATTATTATGGGATTCCTTTGGTCAAAAAGCACCATTCTATTTATCGATTGGAGTGGAAGTCCTTCTGATCCCTTTCTTCATAATTGCTGTATTTCTTATCCACCCATACTTAGAGGAAGCAACAGATTAAGGATATTCCGATCGATTTCCATTTCTAAAGCTCCGATTTTTGAGAACATTGATAATAATCAGTTTTCTCGAATTTAGTCTAGGAGATCTCTTAAAGAAAATATCTTCTGTATTAAGTAATCGTAACAATCCCAATAGATGATTGATTATGCCAAAAAAGAAAAAAGGAAGGAAAAAAGCGCCTTCGAAGAAACCAGTTGCTAAAAAACAAACCAAATCAATACCCCTATCGAAAATTTATGATTCCACGTCTGTTTATACAACTCACCCAATTCGAGACTATAAAGTATCAAAGAAATTCTATGAGGAAGTTTTAGAACTTTCCGTTAACCTGGAAATCCCAGAAGCAGGATGGTATGAAATAAATTTACCACTTAAAGGGGCAATGCTCGGGTTAAGCCAATATCGTGAAGAAACTGGTGATTTTCTCCCATCCAATTCACTCAACCTTTCAGTTAATGATATTAACAAGGCAAAAAATTCACTCGAGTCTAAAGGGGTTACTACATCAGACATTATTGACTACCCCGATATGGTATCACTATTTTCATTTGAGGATCCAGATATGAATAAGATTTTCTTTATTGGTCCTCCTAGAGAAAAAAGTAAAACGAAATAAACAATCCTCATGCTTTACTCCGATTATCAGAAACAAACAACATAATTTCGAAGATTCTTCCACAAGCTCTAACCTTTTGAAAACACACAAGATGTGTACATATAGAGGTAATTCAGTGTGAAAACGGTAGCTTTTAGTCCATCCCCTACAAAAACACAGCTAGAGCAAGAAATTGACCGTTTGTACCAAAAATTTAAATCTTTGAATTGGACTAAAGAGCAATGCGAATTAATTGCACCACTTACTTGGAAAATCAATCGTAAAAAGGAAGAACTAAACGCTGTCATCTTAGCTCATTCCTATCAAATGCCCCAAATAATTTTTGGTATTGCTGACTATGTAGGAGATAGTTATGGTCTTAGTCGTCAAGCAATGGATACTCAGGCAGAAACTATAGTTTTTTGTGGGGTGGAATTTATGGCAGAAACTGCTAAAATTCTAAACCCTGAGAAAAGAGTACTGATTCCTTCACTGGAAGCTGGATGCTCACTCGCGGAAGGGATAACACCTGAAGATATTCGAGAGTTAAGGGAAAAGTATCCAAATACTCCAGTTGCTTGTTATGTAAATACATCTGCTGCTGTTAAAGCTGAATGTGATGTTTGTGTTACTAGTGCAAATGCCGTAGAAATAATCAAAAATTGGGACTCAGATAGATTTATATTCGTTCCTGATAAGCATATGATGAGTAATCTTGGCCCATTGACAGGTAAGGAGATTGTAGGGTGGAATGCCGAGTGTATTGTTCATAATCAGTTTACGAAGGAACAAGTTCAACAGCTTCGCTTAGATAATGAAGGTATTATTATCCTTGCTCATACTGAATGCGATCCTTCAGTTGTTCTGGAAGCTGATTTTGTTGGAAGCACTGGAGGTATGATTAAATATGTTAAATCATCTCATGCAGAGAAATTTGCTTTGATCACTGAATGTGGTTTAGCCGAACGCTTAAAAGTCGAAATTTCGGGTAAGGAGATTTTTGGTAGTTGTGTTCTATGTCCTTATATGAAAAAGATAAATCTAGAAAACACTCTCCAAGTATTGAACTCTCCTCAACCAGAACACGAAATTAATGTTCCACCTGATATTGCTAATCGTGCTAAGGCTGCTCTCGATAAAATGTTCGAAATGACTACTGAAGGTGACAAATAACCTTTCTAAGATTAAAAATTCTTACAGAGACTCAATTACTTCCTTAACATGCTTAATACTGTTCTCAGAGGTTTTCCAGATATTCCCCATCCGTAAAGTGATCTCTTTTCTAAGCTCTAAGGTTAGATCAATTAACTCTTTACATGCTTGAGTTAAACTAATCCTATCAGGAGTAGGAAATAATAGATTCAACTTTTCAAGATCTTCTTTTAAAAATTTTGTTTCCAATCGTCGAGTCCCAAATGGTGTTTGATACCTGAAGTGAGCCATCCATTTTTCAACTATTGCGCGAAGCATAAAGAAGTCTGCAGCCAATGTATAATATTCTCCTCGTGCTAGGTGCAGATAGCAGTAGTATATCCACGCCCACATCCGTTCATCATCATGTATAATCTCTTTGACATTAAGAGTAGAGGGTGGTTTTTGTTCCTTAAGTTCACGAATAATAGTTTCATTCCAATCTGTCAGTTTAGAATCTTTGACATATGTTAAGAGATATGGACCTCCTTCAGGAGGAGGGAGAGTATCCATTGTATATAAAACAATATCCGCTTTTACATTTGGCTCAAAGAGATATATAACAAAATGGTCTCTAACATGATCTGCATCAAATCTATGAAACCATTCTGGTAAATCCCAATCCCATCGTTTTTTCCAAATGGAATCCAGATTATCGTTCGAATCAATGACAATACCTATATCGATATCACTGTACTGATCCATTGTATTGGTAGCACTACTTCCACTTAAAAAAATTCCAATAACCGAGTTCAGAGATTTAAAATAGTCTTCAAGATCCATTTTAGTTCGATTGTGTTCAGATAGTTCTTCAATTGTCACCATTTCCTCATCTCAAGTGGTACGATCAGCTCTATCATTAAGGTAATTTAAAACGATTACTAGCCTAGATCAATCGGTTGGTGATGATACAAATAACGGGATTGAATTTAGGCTTTAAAAAACTGGTTTTATTAAAGAATAAGATCCTGTAAATCGATAATTTAATGCGAAGGCTTTTCATCAATATAGGAAAAGAATAACATCCCACTAGAGGGAGATAATTACTCATTTGATTTGAAGTAATAGCCAGGGATCGTAATTGTGACCCGTTTTCCCGATTTTGATCCTGGATTGTTGAATCTGTACAATGGTTTAGTTTAATTCTTCTCAAGGATAGATTTCAACTTGATGAGCTCAGTTTTCATCTGTTTATTCATTTGACGACGAATAATTGGTTTCAATAGGAAAAACATGATCGATGTAATTAAATGGTCAGATCCAGCTTCTATGGTGTTAGTAACCTCTGTTTGGTTGTTGACCTCTTTTAACTCCAATAAACTTTCAAAAGGAAATGGCCCTTTAGTGGATTTTACTCCAAACATCATTGGAGGAGTGTATCTAGTCACTTCATAATCAATTTCATGTGTTTTTCCAGAATAAGTATATTTCCCCTCAAAACTTGATCCAACTTTCACTCCATTACCTGATGACATTTTTGTCTCACTACATCCTTCCACCCAGTAATCTTGATTTTCCACGTTTGATATGTAAGAAAAAACGTCTCTAATTGGCTTATTTATCATAGCTGTTGCTGAACCTTTCATTATCCTCACCTTATGTATGAATTACTGTTCTCTAATCCAAATTACCAACACAGATATTCATATTTTGAGTTTAGTTTTACGTTTCTCGTTGATCCTCTCTTATGAGTATGCTTCTTACGAGAAAAAGAACTTCTGCATGAGACGGAGGGAATCTAAGGCAAAAAATGTGTATTCCAATGTTGCTATCCCTGTAAATGGTGATCGAGAATATCCACCAAGGGTAGTTTGACATCCTTTAATGAATTTCATGCTCTCTTTTTGAAAGGTCGGCGTAATTCGTAATATATCGGAGATGATGTATCCAGCATGAATATGCTCTACAAAAGCATGAGATGTATTAGGTTTATTAGTAAATGACCAAGGAAGAATATTACAGCTTGAAATAAATGAAATTGTATCTATTATTCTTCCCAGAGGACACTTTAACCAAGTAAGTACTCTGAGTGCCTGCATAGTCTCAAGTAAAGTTGAATTATTTAGATTTCCAAATCCATTATCTTCATTCTTGAATGAAAATATAAAATCAATAATATTTCTTCTCATTCCAGAAGGAATCGAAGTTTTTAATGCCCTAGTTATGGTGATAAGGAAGTATATTTTTCTGAATATTGAAATTTCTGGAGGAAGATCTTGAATTTTAAATGAATCAACCTTTTTTAGGATATAGGATGATGTATCAACTTTGGGTTTTCTCTGTATCTCTGACAATGCCAATACTGTGTAAAATGCTTCAATTATACCGAAATAACTCCCATCAGGATTTTGTTTATTCTCCAAAAATGCAATAGTTGAACTATCAACTGGAAACGCTTCATTTAGTATTTTCCCAGAGGCAATCGCAAAATATGTATCAGAACTATTCGGTTCATTTTGTCGATAGAAACAATAGCCTCCAGATGAACATTCACGAGCTTTAATATAGCTTATTGCTTTATTCATTTCATTCTCGCTGAGAATACCAGAGTGTAACTGAGTGTAATCGAACATCATTATTCAAATAATAATTAGAAAACACTCTACTGATTACCCATCAGTAGTTTTCTTATACAATTCTGCTAGTTCATCTATATCAAATTCATCTATTAGATCTTTTTTATTTTTAATAGCTTCAGGTTTATCTTCGTCTAAAACCGCTCGGAGTTTCTCATATTTTGTGCCCTTAATCAGGTCTGGGTCTTGTAATTTTTCCCTTCCCTTCTCGGTAATCTTCCATACCTGCTTAAAGTCGTCATATTCTAATTCCCCTTTGGATTTTAATTTCCTGAGTAGCACAAGAATTTTGTCCCGATTATATTCAACCTGGCCAGTTCTAGATATTATTTCAAGTTGGCCTAACAACGCTAACAGGGGGAGGCCCTCTTTTTTCTCAACAAGCATGTCAAAGATGTAGATAGACAGAAGGCGTGATATTTTATCTTCTAGTGGGAATTTATCTTCTTCCATACACTCATTGATCCAAACCAGTACATCTCCAAAGGATTTTGGAATCTTACAGGTTGCTGAAAAGACACGATGTGGACGATCATACCGGTTTAGAATATCCAATCGATCAATAATTACTGATGGATGAGTTCGTGCAATGTCGACCTTATTGAAAACAATAGCCAGTGGTTTTCCTAATGTTATTGGATTGTTTAAAATCCTGAGAAATTCTCTCCTAACTTCAGGAAAACTACTTTCATCACTACCATCAATAACAAATATGGTTGCTTGGACATGGGGAAGATATTCCTCAACGAATCTTCGTACTTCTTTTCTCCCACCAACCTCAATCAATGTGAAGTTAATGATATTATTAACAACTAAATCATACGATTGATGGGCTGTCGATGGAGTTCCTGATCTAAATTCCCCTTTCTTATAAGAACTAACGAGAGTAGATTTACCACTTCTTTCTAAACCATAAAGAAGAACTTGAATTGTTCTCATCAATATTCACTTCGATTTTCATTCTACTCGTTCAATTTTAAAATATACTGGCCTAAACCAGTCTGTGCATCCTACAATATTGCTCTTTTCGTTCTTCATATGAGGTATCAATCCCCCATATGCCAGTGTTAGCAAATCACGACGGATATCAGCCCATGCCCATTCACAAAAACCTTCTGGGATTCCATAACTGTTTTCTTCATTAATTATAAACTCCTGTCCATCTTTCAACCTATCACAGGGCTTTATTTCATGGTACTTTTCTTTAGCGAATTCTTTTATTATATCATCATTTACAGTTCTTTTGATAACAGTGATTCTACAACCATACATGCTTTTTTCACCAAAACAATCTTCTACATCAATTATTAATTTGGGTTTGATTTTTAATGAGATTTTCTGCCCCATACATTATTAAAAAGACTATGGATGTAAAATGTTTGATAAGAATCTAATTCTCTAATATTAATTTCAAGGTAGAGGTAACAGTAATGAGTATGATAACATCATTAGCAGCAATTATTGCGATTTTAATATTCACAGGACTTGGTATCTTTCAACTGATGCTTGCCCTTGGTAAACCCTATGGAAAAGCAGCTTATGGAGGAAAATATGAGGTATTACCTGATAATTTGAGATATATGAGTGGAGTAGCA
>JAEOTC010000196.1 GCA_016840035.1 Candidatus Hodarchaeota archaeon
GTGCGAGTAAAACAAGCTTGTCAAACTCCACATCTCTGTTCTGGGGAATTATCAAAGTTGATAAGAGAGCACCCATTGATATACCAATTGGAATTATACGTTCACACTGCTTTTTCAAGAGTTTTAACCCCTCTGTACAAGAATTGATCCAATCCTGATAGTAATAATTAGGTAGTTCGCGATAATTTGTACCATGTCCAGCCAAACATACACCATGAACACTAAATCCTTTTTCGTGTAAATATTTTCCAAGTGGTAACATTTCTGTAGGAGAAGCGGTAAGGCCGTGAGTTAAAAGGACTCCTGTTTCAGATCCCACAAAATAGAAAGGTTTAGCGTATTGCTTCAAGTGTTCCAGTTTATCTTGATTCGTATCCATGTTTTCACGACATCAGCTATTATTTTTATCTTTTTACGAGTTATGGATAAAATATTATTGGGAATAACTCTAGTTCAATAATACTCAAGAATCGTTTAATGAATGATATTTAATTAGTTGCGAGAAAGTTCAATTAAGAGGCAAGCAAATGAAAGCTGGAATCATTCCTTCCTATAAACGCATATATTTTGGAGTGATGCTTCTAAGTCTTTTTTCACTAAATACTTTGTCTTTAATGGTAGTTGCTCAATTAGATACAACTGCAAGGGTAAATACAGAATCTGAGCCGATTAGATTAGTTCAAACTCGACTTGAGCGTTTTAACGGTGTAAATTCCATAATGGCACAAACATCGAATAGTGTCCTTGGTGTATTATACGGAACGGCCGATAATGCGTTTCCTCTGTCATTATTTACGGATTTTACTCAAAAACTTGCCGAAATTGAATTCCAAAATCATCAGGGAACGATAATTAATCGTACGCAGCTAATGACGCGTAATACATTTCTAGTTAAGCTGGTTAGTATCATAGAATATGAAGTTGGTGGAAATGATAACAGGTTTAATAGTACACAAATTTCCCCAAATATGAGAAGGATTATCGATTTATCCAATGTGAAATTCAACATCAATGCCAGTCGTTCTTCCTCCAATGAGTCTGATTCACAGTTAACTTATCACATAGACTTTTTTGCGAACCAACTAGAATATCGTCCTCAGCAACCGGACAAGCTTGACTCTTTAGTGATTTCTCTTGATTTTTATGTCGAAAAAACTCGTGTTTCTGTACCTACAATCCCAAAAATTAGAATACGATCAGATGGAACTAGGTTTACAGTTACTCGAGCATCAGACACACGAACAATTGAAGCAATCCGTTTTGCACCTCAGATTAAATTTTCTTGCAATATTGATGGATGGGATTTTTCAACTCCCACTTCCCAACTCATTCTACGAGTTGACTTCCTAGCACATGAAGAAATTTTAGGTTTAGGATCGAGAATTGGAAATTTAGAGCTCACACGAGAGGTTTTAAAAAGATCCGAACTTCTTGGTGAGTTAAAATTTTCTACATTACGGGATGGACAATCCCAGAATCACATTCTAGATCAATCTAATATCCAGAAAGTAAATTATACGGTCGAATCTTTTACAAATAATCAATTTTCATTAGGAAATTCGCTACGAGATTATCTACGCTTTACATGGATTAATGATGTCGTGGTTGATGGAGACAACTATTCTATAAGATTTCAACCATTATCACTAGAACCATTATCTATGTCTTTAAGTCAGAAAGTTAATCCATTAGCTAAAACAATTCTCCTTCGTGGAGGATTTCTTTTTCCTCAAGGGAATAGTATTCACTATGATCCTGAAATACAGGTCGAAGAACTTAATCCAATTTTCAAAATTCTTCCTGCGCCAAATCGAGTTATCCTGGAAAATTCAAGTCAGATTATTCTAATTTCTGGTTTCTTTGTAGGGATATTAATCATCATCCGTCAACGATTTTACCAATAAGTAAAGATTAGCCCATTTGCAGGAAAAAAGAGGAATATTATTGCCCGAGACTAGCTCTCAATCTCTTGAGAACTCTAGAGAACTTCAGGATATCTATACTGCACTCGGGCATGCGATCAGATTTGATATTGTCCATTATCTAGGGACCTATCACAGACCCGTTCAATATACAGAACTGGTTGAATGGCTTCAAATAAAACCTGGATCCTTTTATTTCCATATTAAAAAGCTTAAGGGTCTTGTTGAACAGGATACAGAGAAACGGTTTCTGTTAACGTCTTTAGGCAGAGTAGCTCTTGAAATAATGCAATCTGGGAAAAATGTACAATTGCAACACCAATCTCAAACGAAAGAAACCGAAATAATCCGCCCTCAAAGGTTTTCAATTATTTTCTTCGGAGAATTCATTCGGAGAATGACTTTCGATCGAAAATTTCAACTTTTTATTTGGATAATGTTAATAATTCAAGTCATTCTGCTGGAATATTCGAATTTAGGGATGATTCCGTTCTTTTTCGATGGGGGATTATACTTCGGGATACTGGTGAGTATGCTTGAAGTAGTTGGTTCTACACTCATTATTTGGATACTATTGGAACTATTGATGAGATATTATAGTCCAATTAAAGGTTTTTCTTACGAATTACTAACTGGGATTCCAATTGCCCTCAGTCCTCTTTTTATTTATCCTTTATTAATAATTTTATCAGAATCTTTGTCCTCGCTTTCATTTCTTCCAGAAATCATAGCAAATACTCAAATTTCAATCATCCTCTTATTTGGATTTCAGGTATTCTCAGCTATCTTCATGGTACAACTGCTTCAAGTGATTAAATCAGTTAGTTTTGAACGAGCATTGGTACCTGTATTTATCGTACTTTATGGTTTTAGTATCCTAAGCTTTCTAGTTTCTAGCTTGTTTTAGAATTTAGACATTTAGTTCTACATCCCTAGAAATATGTGCAACAGCCTTTAAAACAGAAAATATAGATGAAAAAATAACTAATTAAAATTTCACGGGTTTTCTTGAATTATCTAATCCTGAAGTTAAAGAGAAAATAAGTAAATTTATTTTGCATCTCAAATTTGTCACAGAATAGAAAACAATCAAAAGTAATCTATGTTCAACGAATGTATAACGACGATTCTATAAGGCCTATTTACTAGTATACAAACAGAACTATCAAAATAATTATGGTGATAAATCACTTGAAAATAAACAAAATAAAGAAAAGTTTGATAGCAATCACATCTGCTATTCTAATGCTTGGGATAGTAGTTATTCCAAGTACTGCTGTAACTACGCAGTTATCAACTAGTCCAATGCCAGTTACTCGTCCAGCAGGATCTCTACAAAACCTTTTACATAGAAACATTCTTGGTTTAATGAAGGGAATGGAAAGCGCTAACTTTACACCTGATAATGTATATTATGGAGTGTATAATAGTGAAGGTGGCTACTCATATACAAAACAAGGGTCTGCGGTGAGAAATATTACTCTAGATTTAGCAGGATTGAAATTCCTCTTAAACCGCTCTGTACAACAAATGAATACTGATGTCTCAATTGAACCTGGAACACTTACATTTATGCAAAGACTACTAGCTCAGCTCCAAAATCATTCAACGATCAATATTTATTATAATGTTACTTCAAACGCTGAGATAGAAAGTTATCATGAGAGAAAAGCTGTCACAATCTTCTATGATAAAGATAGAAGTGTTTTAGAGACTTTTGAAACTATAAGAGAGAATCGCACAGTATCGACGCAACCCTTTACCGGTGATGAGATCCTTACAAATGTTTTCATGTCGCTCGTTAAGGATAAAGTTACTGGAGCATACCGGATTATTAATCAGTGGCGTTTTGAAGACAGATCTTCCGGTGAACTTCTCAGGAGATTTATTGAATTACTATCTTCAAGGACATGGTTGAGTAAGCAACTTCAATATTTACTTAGACTACCAAATGTTAATTTAATGAGTGCCTTATCTGCGCCAACACAATTTCTATCGGCTTCTCCAACTGAACCTAAAGTTCTTGAACGGGGTACTTTTGAGATCTCTCAATTGCGAATTGATCAACTCGATTTAGCTCGAATGGGAAATAATCTCGTGGTAAAGGAGTACGATTATACCTATTTAGAGCATCATTTGCTTGGGACTTTGATATACAATGATACTAATGAAAATGGCTATATGGATCTGGGTATCAATAAAATTGGAATCGGAGATAATAGCATTGCTTATCCTACTAGAGGGGATGAAGCATTATACCGATTCGATATGAAAGATATTTCTTCACGTGCTTACAGTCGTCCAATAACCACTGATAACGTACTAGAATTTGGTTCTAACTTCACAGATGTATCAGGTTATCTACAACCTCTCGAAAGAAATCAGGATATTTCTCTGTTCAATGTTTCAACAGATGAGTTACATTCTATTGATGAGGTATCAACACTATTCCACTTTGAAGTTGACAATGATTTAGGACGAGTAGATCTCAAATTTGACTATATCATAGGTGAATGGAGTAATTCTGCCGATTTATCCGGATTAAGTCTTAATCAACTTATGGGTACCACAGTTTTCGATGCTCAGAAACAAAAAACGATTCAATGGCGTAATGAGAATAATGACAGTGTGGAGCCTGATAATGAGAATTCGAGTAGAATTTCAAAATTTAGATTTGCAGATGCAACAGCAGAATTTGCGGAAATTCGACTTGACGATATTGAATACCTATGGGATCAAACTGAATGGGTCACCGCTGTTGGGCAATTAATACCCTTAAATCTGATAGATGTCGCCTATGGTGCTATTTCCAGTGAAGCGGATATGATTCGAAGTATGCGAGCAGATGTTTCACGAAAGACCTACATTTACTCAATTTCCTACCCTAAATGGGATGGAAAAGAAATTCTCCATGATCCTGCATATGCCGTGATGGCTGGTGCCGGAAGTGAAGAAACTGATGGTCCAGATGGTGGGATTCCAGGTTTTGAATTCTTAGCTCTCTTCCTTGCTATACCTGTTCTTACCTATACATCACGTCGTCGTCGCTCTTAGACCCAAACGGGTCTTCATTCCTTTTTTTTTAGAAAATAAAATCATCCCTTGATATTTCCAATGGGAACTAATTGTGCAACTTTTCTTGACAAATCCGCGCCATGAATAGAATCGACCACATCATTGATATTTTTATATGCAAATCCGGCTTCTTCTGCGAGTCCAGCCATGGATGCGGCCCGAACATAGATACCTTTTGCTTCCATCTGACTCCTAAGAACGTTTCCTCTAATTTTCTTCTTTGCCTTGGAGCGAGACATTGTTCTTCCCGATCCATGAGCAGTTGATCCAAAAGATTTAGTCATTGCAGCCTCAGTACCAGCAAGAAGGTACGAACCTGTTTCCATACTTCCTCCTAGAATCACTGGTTGTCCTACAGATTTGTAAATATCTGGGATATCTGCTGAATTTGGTCCAAATGATCTTGTTGCACCTTTTCGATGGACTATGACCTCACGTGTCCTACCTTCGATCACATATTTCTCTTGTTTGGCGATATTATGAGCAACATCATAGACAAGATTCATCTCCATCTCTTCAGCTGTTCTACCAAAAATTTTCTCGAATCCCTTACGAACATGAGACATAATTACTTGACGATTTGCAAATCCAAAATTCGCTGCTGCTGACATAGCCTTTAAATAATTCTGGCCCTCCTTACTATTTATCGGTGCAGCGGATAGCTCTCGTTCGTAAATTGGGATTTGCCATTTACTTTCCATTTTATTGAGAAACTCGCGCAGAAAGTCCGAGGCGATTTGATGGCCAAATCCTCTTGACCCACAGTGAACCATAACAACAGTTTGATCTTTGTCTTTAATCCCCATTACTTCTGCTGTCTCAGAGTCGAAAATTTGGTTTACAGTCTGAACCTCACAATAATGATTACCTGATCCAAGAGTACCAAGTTGTTTAAGACCTCTAGATTTTGCTTTATCACTTATGACGCTAAAATCTGCAGCAGAGAGACAACCATTATTCTCTTGCCTCACTAAATCGTCATCCCATCCATAACCATTATCAATACACCACTTTGTACCATTTTCTGCTACATCACGGAATTGCTGCATTGAAAGGGGTACAGATCCCTTTTTTCCAACACCTGCGGGGATCAGATCATACAAAGTATTGATTAGTTCACGGATTTTCGGTTTTACTTCAGAAACGGTTAGATTTGTTGTTATTAATCGCATACCACAATTAATGTCGAATCCGATTCCTCCAGGACTAATTACACCTTCATTTACATCAAATGCAGCAACACCCCCGATAGGGAAACCATATCCCCAATGGGCATCAGGCATGGTCATAGCATGACCTACTAGTCCAGGAAGTTTACTCACATTAACTATTTGCTGAAAAACTCCTTTATCCAACATCTTGTAGATTGAAGGATTACCATAAATTTTAACGGGAGCATTCATGCCCAAATCTGTTCTTTCAGGAATTTCATGAGTATAATTATCAATTTTAATTGCATAATCCTTGGCTGACATTTTATCACCTATTTTTCCAAATAATTCTATAAATCAAATGTAACTCGAGCTTCCCATCCCTCTTCACTGTGTTTTACATATAATTGGTAAAAAGTTACCGCTTTGACATCTGTAATGGTACTGATTTCATTATTGAATTCTTGTCCGATTAAATCTGCAGAGAGTGTGTAGGAGGATGTATTTGGGTCTTGTTCAATCGAAAGGTTACATTTACTAAATATGAGAAGCTCTGCATCCTTTAAATAGATCAATTCTTCAAGAAATAAGAATAGTAATTGTTCTACATTGTGATGCTCAAGTTTAATACTTTTTTCAATAATTTCCTTAACAGTATGTACTTCTACACTTGTTTCCATTAACGCGAGGAACCCTGCGTGGAATAACTCCTCTAAAGAATTGCCGAATAGATCGAAACACGCATCAGCAATTGCAATATCTTCAAGTAATCGATATGAGACGTAAACCACCACCATTAAGGTAGGAATCCCTGTTTTTCCACATCTTGAAAAGGGTTTATTTGCTTAGACCTGAATGTCTTTTCCTTATATTATCTCCTACGAAAATTCGCGTTGAAAATTGCTGTTACTAGAGTATTTATCTTAACGTAGTCGTTAAGGAGATTTAACATACTTAAATTAGCCTTTCAGGACTTAGTGGGGATTTCAACAGGAACATCAGCTGAACCTTTGAATTTTTCAGCCATAGACTGATCTCCAACAATAGCTCCATAATGCATAGGCACAACTAATTTTGGTTGTAATATCTTAGCTGCTTCTAACGCTTCAGCCGCTGTCATAACGTA
>JAEOTC010000197.1 GCA_016840035.1 Candidatus Hodarchaeota archaeon
ATCAGTCACTATACTGGATGTGTAGGCTCTGCCTTCGCTGATCAATTTTATCTAGTTACAGGACATCAAGAAATTGCTGGTTCAGCCCTTGAATGGGCGAAAAACAACATTCTTTATTTTAAAGAGGAATTAGAGTCGAAAGAAAAGAAAAATGTTTATGAAATCTTTGATGAATTAGTTTCTGATTGTCCTCCGGGTGCTAAAGCAGCTGGTGGAACACATTTGATGTTTATGCCTTGGTTATACGGAGAAAAGTGTCCACTTGATGATGACAATGTTCGTGGGGGGTTAGTCAATTTATCATTAGATCATGATAGACGTCATTTACTGCGTGCTGTGTTTGAAGGGGTGGCGTTTAATGCCCGTTGGGCACTAGAAACTGTTGAAAAACTCTATTCAAAGGTAGAATGGCTTTCAATTATTGGAGGAGGAGCTAAATCCAGAGTTTGGTGTCAGATTTATGCTGACATTCTGAATAGAAAAATTAGACGTGTTAAATATCCACAGGAAGCTGGAGCTCTAGGGTCAGCTTTAATCGCAAAAATGGCTCTGGGTGAAGTAACAGATCTGGATGAAATTAAGGAATGTTGTCACTATGATGATGAATTCACTCCAAATCCCGAATATCGTAAACTGTACGATAATCTTTTTGACGAATTTAAGAATCTCTATAAACAAAATAAGAAATGGTTCAAACGGCTAAACCAGAAATGATTGTGGATAGATTAAGAGGAAATTTTTATAGTTCTGAAATCATCTGGGTATTTTAATTTTAGATAAATTTGGATTTCAGTTTCATCAATCGTTTCTAAAGCTGTTGCCTCATCGATAGTAGATCGCTGGAGTCTTGTCCAGTTAAGTAAATCTTTGCCAATTTTAAGGCTTTTTCTCATGGAATCTGATTCATCAACAATGAGTATAACTGAAAAATCGGTTTCTTCTACTCGAACTAACTTATAATTTTCATCTAACTCTGAAGCACCAGTTCGTTTCATAAGAATCTCTCTGACCCCTGCGCCCAATGAAGCTTGAGCAAAGGTATTCACTGCCGTAAACATACTTGTAAGCATGGAAGGATCATAAGTAACTTCATCTTCTTTGGCACTTGTACCAACAAGTAAGCCAGATTCAGTCTTATAAATACAAACATTGTGAATGTTGATTTTAGGGAGGATAACTTCACCAGTAAGTGTTTCAATGAGCCAATCGAACGCTTGATAGAAATTTACACCAGATTTTGCCGATAAATGGAAGATATTGACAGCTCGGAACTGTCCCTTTTGCTGAATTTCATACAAGTCAAAATGCTGTAATAACAAAACGTAGGGATCTACTCCTGAAAGATCTGCCTTGTTTGCTGCGACTAATAAAATTCCACCAGGTTTAATACTAGGAAGTGCATTAAACAACGCTTTTTTGCTTTCCTCAAAGGTTTCAGGTGCTGAACAATCTATTACGAATACAACAGCGGTAGCAATACGCAGATAGTCTTCCCAAATCATGTGAAAGGATTCTTGTCCACCTAAATCAAAGGCCTGAAAGTTTACATCCCGATATTCGAAAGAATCTACATTTAAACCCATTGTACGAACTGAATTGCCGTGAAATTCACCTGTCCGAAGTCTTTGTAATATTGTGGTCTTTCCTGCCATACCGAGACCAATAAATGTAATTAACTTTTCCCCGATTGGTGCTTTCGTGTCAATATCTTTGACTTTCTCTCTGCGCCGGAATAATCGTTTTAGTAACGACATGGAAACACTCCAAGAGTAAGAATGCGTGGAAACTTCTCTCTTTAATTATTCTAAACACACATTTTAATTAAAGGTAACTAGTCAAAACTTCCGAAATCCAAAAATTTTCTTCAAATAATTTTTTTGTCGTTTTAGTTTTCGCAAAAATATGGCGCTATCAACAGTTCATTCCTTATACAATCATTTTCTGGTTCATTATCTTCGGGGATACTGTTTCTTGTGAGAAAATTCTTAAAAGGGGCCTTTTACTTACTTTTTTAAAGCTGGATTGCGCTATCTTAGATAAATAAAACAGTCAATTCTCAATTGTTAAAGTAGTCTAAATTCGGGTATAAACAATAAAATCAACTAGGATTGTATCCAGAATGAGTACTGGTGAAGATTACCAAGGTATTTTGGTATATTCTGAATTTGATGGTAAGATCGGTCCAGTTGTGCGTGCACATCATCCTGAAACTCTCTATCCAGATGAACTTAAGCTTCTTGCTTCTATGAGCATGCCAAACGTGGGACAACAAACCAATCTTGATCTAGCAGAGACCTCTGGGTTCCAAATCTTTACCCTTGATAATTCTAAAGTTGTTTATTGCTATTACAAGTTTCTTACAGGCGGTGTAAAAACCCTTACTGGTGCCTCTCTTGTATCTCTATCGTTTGTAACTGAACGTCTAATTAATCCGTTTCGGTTCAAACCATTCTTAGAACTAGTACTTTCTCCCCTCTTTCGGGTGGTGGTTGACTCTAAAGTGCTTCGTCAAATTATTGAATCAGTAGCTTCTACAGGGATGATCGACAAAGACATTTCATCGAAAGGCCCTGCTATCCGAGTAAAGGCACGAATTATTCAAGATTCTGAACTTCCTTTGTTTTATTACGAATTGGAGAAGAATCTCGGTAGATTGTAAACGTATTTATACGATTACACTGCGTTTATAGGTTATTTTAAATAGTAAGATGAAAATCAGGCATAGAAATGCCACTATCCCTAGAAATAAGAAGCTAGTACCGAAATTATAAGTATCAGCTAAGTAACCAAACACCGTTGGTGCAATTGCTCCAGTCAGGGTCGCTCCTGAGAATAGTATTCCAAAAGCAGCACCCATATCTTTAGGAGAGATTTCACTCATAATGGTGGGAAGGATTGCTGCTCCAAGGAAGAAGAAAAAAGTCAGGATGAGGTATAGTCCCAATACGATGAGAGATAGATTATGAGGGATCAAAACTAATATTACTAAAAGCATTGTTGCGACTCCATTTGACAAAAACATAGAATTAACTCGGAAATTGATCCGAATATTCCTGCTTACTCCTTTTGATATCCGTCTATTATTCAGTTGTCCCATTATGTATGTACCTAGGGCACCAATGCCTAGTACCACAGCAGTAAGTACTGATGCCTCTACTCTCGTAAAAGCAAAAGCGTCAGAAAATACAACAGTTGTAAAATATGAAATACATCTGAATACAGGAGCGCGTGCGGCTGAAATTAGCACAACAAGGAGCATGAGAATAGAGATATTCTTTTTAATTACCCCCTCTTTTTTTGCTTCGTTATTTTTGGTATTCATAACATTTTCATGTAATTCAGACGTATTTGGAAAAAAAGTCCAGATTAAAAGACCAGTAACTATTTGGAATACTGCAAACAACAAAAATGCAATTCGCCAATTCCATAAAACTGCAAAAAACATGGCAATTAATGGTGTTACCGCACTTCCTGAATTCCCAAAAACTGAGTTTATCCCCATATTTCGGTCTTGATTCTTCATATTATTGATAAAAGCGAATGCTACAGGATGATACGTTGATAAGGAAATACCAAGAATAACAGTTGCAAGAGCTAGATCAATAAATGTCGCTGCAAAGGACATTATGATACTAAATACACCTAGACCAATTGTACCTGTCCAGATGAGGTGTTTTTTTGAGTAAGGATATTTATCACCAATCCTACCGACTCCAGTCGATAACAAAACCAATAGTAGCATGGGAATTGAACCCAGTAGTCCCTCTTCTGTATGTGTTAATGGAATATCTGTTTGAAGGTAAATAAGAAGTGCTGCGGTCAGATAATTACCCACATGATTACTGAAATGACCCAAACCAGTCCATAGAAGGATTTTCTTTTCCAAATTCACGGGAGAATTCACTATCACCCGAGAAAAATTTGAGCTCAAAAACCCTATCGAGCTCATCAATTTTACTTTTCTGATTTATCAAAAAACTTTGTGAGGGCCAATCTTTTGTCTGTTTGGTCAGATTTTTCAAAATAGGAAGTGTAGTACCTGATATATTCCGTAAAAACTGTTGTATCTTGTCTTAAATTATCGAGAACATCTTGAATAATCCTTATCTCATTATACTCCTTCTTAGTAAATGTGAACTTCTTAAGCTTCAGCAGTTCATCGAAAGACGTATCCTTGAATATACTCACATACTTGACTATCGTCTGTTCTAAATGAGGAAGTAAATTGACTGGTTGAGGAGTAAAGAAGTGTCCAGTAATTCTTTCGTGAATTACCGTTTTACGGGGAAATTTTTCATATCCTATTCCACGGATATTAAGTATTCGTGCGGCTGCAAGTGTACTACCTGTCCCTGCAAAGGGGTCTAGGATATTTGTTGCTCCAGTTAATTTGATACACTTATACGGAAGTTCGATGGGAAATGGTGCCTCGTGACCTTTTTTAATAGTACTTCCAGTTGTTCGAGTATAAGGAATAAACCAAACGTTTCCAGCATCTCGAAGATCTGATTGTGCATATCTTCCGATATTTGATTTATCTGCATATGGAATTCCAATCGCCTGGGGATTAATCTGATACTCCTTCCGATCTTTAACAAAGATATAAATATACTCAAATATATTATTTAATCTCCTACTTCTACCAGAAGGTGTATAATGACCTCTACCTAGAAATGATTTTAACCAAATTATGGTTTGAAGGCGAATAAATCCACCTTGTGTTACTAGATCTGCAATCCGTTCTGAAAATCCCTGGTTATTCGCTGAATCACCAACGTTTAAGAAAAACATGCCTTTAGAGGAAAGAACTCTGTAACATTCTGACCAAACTTTTGAGAGTAAAGTTTCATACTCTTCTTCCGACTGTTGGTCATCATAAACATTTCCTTTGTCGTCCGAATATACTTTACTCCTATTGTAGGGAGGGGAGGTCACAATTAAATCAATAGATAAGTCCTTAACCTCAGTCATGTCCTCTGAACTTTTATAGTAAATAACTTGTTGCCCAAATTTGTCTAAATCACTTTCAGGTTTCATAGGAATGCCAATTTTATTTTGGAAAATGGGATTGAGAGTACCTTTCTCTTCTGAAAAATTCATTTCTGATTTTAAGAATCTAATTGACCCGATATTCTGGATTAGATAAAAATTTTTGGTTTGCTTCTCTCTAGGTTGTGTGTTTTATTACCCTGAAATTGAATCTGAATTCAAAAGGAACCTTTAATTACTAATTTTGATAATCCTTTGTTCAGTTTCAAGATATTATGCATTAAATAACAAAAGCTTAATATTTTAGTTTTTTTTTATCGTACAAGACACGGAAAATACTTCTGTTCTGCATTACGAGAAAAATCTAATTCACATGATCTCCTCCGTCACCCTATATCTTGCTGAATAATTTTTTTCATGTTTGCATCAGAAAAAGTCCGTGAACCATTTCAAACTATCGTGAGAAAAATGAACGAACATCAAGAATCTCAAGAAAACAAAGAGGAAGAAGAAACTCAAGAAGCTCAAGAAACCGAGAAATCTGAACCCTCTGAAAAAACTGAAGTATCTGAACCTTCCTCTGAAAGTCCACAGGAGACCGAGGAAACTCTCAATGTGATGAAAATCAGTGATTTGTCTCCTTTCGAAAGAAAACTTCAAGTCACATTTTGTGTTGTTGAAAAAGGCGAATCTCGAACAATTGTCAGCAAAAAAACTAATGAAGAACACAATCTTGCCGATTTAAAGGTAGGAGATGAGACAGGGACTATTACTTTGACTCTCTGGGATGAAACCATCGATCGGGTAACTGAAGGTGGTACTTTTGTCTTAAAGAACGGGTATGTAAATGTATTTCAAAGCCAGATGCGATTAGCGCTAGGTAAATGGGGCTCAATTGAGGATACTGAAGAAACAATTTCACTTGATGATGTCAATACAGAAAACGACCGATCCAAAGAACAACATGAAGACAGAAGACGACGAAGACGATCATATGATCGCGGTGGCGGTCAACGCCGATCCTCATATGGCGGTGGAAGATCCTATCGTGGCCGAGATAGTTCTGGCTATCGTGGAAAATCAGATCGTCAAGACCAACAAGAACGTTGGTAAATAGATATCATCCATTCTTTTTCTTTTTCTTTACTTTTTTTTTACTCTCATTTGCTGATATCAGGCTAATCTAATTATTTGTTCGAAAAAAATTACTTAGCGATATTTTACACAATAAAATCTTGTATTTGTCCTGTTTGAAGATTGTTTCTACCATAATATTAAAAATTTTGAATTTATTTCAGATTTTTGGTGCTTAATCTTAATTATTTCAGTGAAATCTTCACAGATATCTACTCTAAAGGTAGTGTACTGAGAAGTTACCCTTATATTCGTTGAAATGGATGAATCTAGAATCATTATATCGGACGTACAAATTATGGGAAATGTAGTAGGAATACGCTTGGAAGATAAGAATAAATGGGAAAAAAGGACACCACTCGTTCCAGATCATGTGAGGGAACTAATATCTACAGAATCCTTGGATTTTGTCGTTCAGTCCTCACCTATTCGTGCATTCGATGATTCTGAGTATAAATCTGCTGGAGCTACCGTTTCATCCGGTTTAGGTAATGCGAATATAATTTTCGCTATCAAAGAAATTCCAGTTAATCTATTAGAATCAAATAAGGTTTATATATTCTTCAGTCATACCGTGAAGGGCCAAAAATATAATATGCCCTTATTAAAACGAATGCTTGAATTGAATACTACATTGATTGATTATGAGAAGATAGTGGATGACAGAGGGTTTCGTCTTATTTATTTTGGGAACTATGCTGGATTAGCGGGTATGAATCAAGCTTTATGGGCCTATGGGGAACGAGTAAAGGAGCTAGAAGGTCTCAAAACTCCATTCTTAGACTTGAAACATACATATGAATATACCGACCTTGATAAAATGAAAGAAGCAATCTCCGAAATCGGAAGGGAAATCACAGAAAAAGGATTGCCTTCAGAATTAGTTCCAATGATTGTGGGATTTGCTGGATATGGGAATGTTTCACGTGGAGCACAGTCGATATTAGATCTCCTACCAGTAGTTGAGATAGATCCTACGGAATTAAGGGATCTCTTTGTTAATAAACCAGATGAATTCTCTTCTAAACATGTATATAAAGTGGTATTCAAGGAAGAGCATATGGTAAAATCTAAAACGGGAAAAGATTTCGATTTACAAGATTATTATCAACATGGGTCTGAAAAGTATATAGGAATATTTGAGGAATATATCGAATACTTATCGATCCTTATGAATGGAATCTATTGGAGCGAGAAGTATCCTCGACTTCTTACTAAAGAACATGCCAAGAATATGTTCCAATCAAAAATTATGGTAAGATTACACGTAATTGGGGACATATCATGCGATATTGAGGGAGGTATTGAACCCACCCTTATGGCTACAGAACCTGATAACCCTGCTTTTGTCTATAATCCATTTTCGGAAAAAGGAGTACTAGGATTATCAGGAGAAGGTTTAGCAATAATGGCAGTTGATAATCTCCCCTGTGAGTTGCCCAAAGAATCATCTCGTAATTTTTCAACAACACTAAAACCTTATATTCCAATAATAACCAAAGCCGATTATACAAAATCCTTTGATGAGTTAGGTTTGCCTTCTGTTATTAAGAATGCCGTAATTGCGCATCAAGGTCAACTTACTCCAAACTATGAATATTTAAACAAGTTTCTTGAACAAATAGATTAAAGAATGTGTGATATTTATGAAGAAAGTATTAATTTTTGGTGCAGGAATGGTTGCTGGTCCTCCTGTAAAGTATTTGTTAGAAAGAGAGTTTCAGGTAATTGTAGCCAGTCGTACACTACAAAAAGCCGAAGCATTGATTAATGATCATCCTAACGGTATAGCGAAAGCTTTCGATATTACTCAAGCTACCGATGAGGAGCTTGAGACACTAGTTAAGGAATGTGATTTAGCTGTAAGCCTTCTACCATATATTTATCATGTGAAAGTAGCAAAAGCTTGCATTAAACATAGAAAACATATGGTAACTACTTCATATGTGAGTCCAGAGATGAAAGCACTGGATACTGAAGCAAAAAATGCATCTGTTACGATATTAAATGAAATTGGAGTGGATCCAGGAATAGACCATATGTCAGCTCAGAAAATTATTGATGCAATCCATGATAAAGGAGGCAAAATACATTCCTTCACTTCCTACACAGGCGGATTACCTGCCCCAGATGCTAATAATAATCCCTGGGGATATAAACTATCATGGTCTCCTCGCGGAGTAATCTTAGCTGGACGTAATTCTGCTAAGTATCTAAAGAATGGGGAAGTGGTCGAGATTCCAGGTGAAGATTTATTTGATCATTATCTTCCATTTCCAGTACATGAAAAAGGACCTGGAGATTCTGAAGAACTCGGTTTATTAGAGGGATACCCTAATAGGAACTCAATTGAACCATATATTGACGTTTATGGTATTCCTGAAACTAAAACAATGATTCGTGGAACTTTAAGAAATCCTGGGTGGTGTAATACTATGAAGAAGATAGCTGATATTGGTTATCTGAATTTAGAAGAGGAAGATTTTCCTTCAGGATTCACGTATGGACAATTGATAAATAAACTGCTTGATAAACCACTAGATTCAAATTCTAAAGAAAACTTAATGGCAAAGTTTGGTTTAGATTCCTCTGACGATGTCATCAAACGATTTGAATGGATGGGTTTACTAGGAGATGATACACTTCCAAAAACGAAGATCTCACCTCTTGATGCGTTATGTTATCAATTTGAAGAGCACCTCCAATATGCTTCGGGTGAAAGGGACATGCTTGTGATGGTACATCAATTTGAGTATGCTACGGCGGACTCTAGCAAAGAGAAAATTACCTCAACGATGATTGATTATGGAATTCCGAATGGAGATACCTCCATGTCTCGAACTGTTGGCTTACCAGCAGCTATTGGAGTGCGGATGATTTTAGATGGAACAATATCTGATCGTGGGGTATTAGTGCCTGTCAAAAAATCAATATATGAACCAGTTTTGAAAGAACTAGAAGAAATGAACATTGGTTTTAATGAAAAATTGGAGAAATTATAAACCTCTCGAATTTTTCCTTTCTATTTTTGTTTTAAATCACAGTATGTTGCGTAAATTGTCGTATCTTCCATAAAACCTAATTTTTTATAAAGTTGAATAGCCGCATCATTAGATGATTCAACCCAGAGATAAATCTCTCTGATTAATCTGTCTATTAAGATTTCCTGACATAGTTTCGTCAATGTTTTATGTGAATATCCTTGTTTGCGTTCTAGAAGCCTAGTTTCAATACCCCTGACAATTGCAAATGAATGTGTTTCATTGTGTAACAGATGAGGTGCTGCGGCAAAACTGACAATGTCGTCATCTTTGAGATACCCATAAGCAATTCCTTCAGACAAATGCCTGTATCGTTTAGGAACTTTGATACGCTCATGGGGGAAGCGTACGACAGAATGAAGGTCACTCCATCCTGGAGTGAATGTCTCAGTTGAAATTTTCAAGGTAATGTATGTATTATAGTTCGGTGTTTTTTCATTTGTCTCTAGAGATCTAAAATTTGTAAATCGCTGTTGGATACTAGGCCACAGGTTCTTATCATGGAACATTAACACAATATTCGTATCGAACCAACGAATCTGTTTCATTAAGGACCAGATATTATCACTCGAGAGGTGGTACTTGTTTTCATAGTGAACAATATAATCAAAGGGGTTCAGAGAATAAACATATTCGACTTCCTCGCGTTTTTCACTTAGATACCAGTGTAAATAACATGTTTGCGACAAAGATTCTTGGTTCAGATATGAAAGAAATTTTTGATATCTCTTATTATGGGAACTAGCAAATGGACGACGTAGTCGATCCCTGACCACATTATTAACCTCGAAATCCGTACTCAATCTTTGATACATTTATGAGTATTAATACTTCACCCATCAAAGACTTTAGCCTTTTTGTTATTCTTCTCTGAAAGGGGATGACCGAGATCGTAGGATTTTCGTAAATGCTCCAAACTTACATGGGTGTACAATTGAGTTGTTGAGAGTGAGGCGTGTCCAAGTAGTTCTTGGATTACTCGAATGTCAACTGCATTAGCGAGTAAATGAGTGGCAAAAGCATGTCTCAAAGTATGAGGGGTAAGTTTCTTATCTTGTAAGTTGGCTTGCTCCCGATATTTCTTCACTAAGCGTTGGATAGATCGCGAGGTTAATCTATTCCCAGAACGATTCAATATCAAAGCAGAAGAGGAAGAATCATTACGTCTTTTCTCCAAATACTCCTCTAAGATTGGGATAAGAACATCAGGAAGAGGGATTAACCGATCTTTATTTCCTTTACCTCCAACGATTCTTAGCATACGACTATCCAGATCTATGCAATCAATGTCTAGGTTACTGAGTTCTGAGACACGCATTCCAGTCCCGTAAAGAAGAAACAGAATTGTTCGGTCTCGTAAATTATCAGGAGTCTTTAAAAGATGTAATGTTTCCTCTACAGAAATTGTTTTAGGAAGACTCTTTGGAATTTTGGGTGATTCTATATTTTCGGCTGGATTAGCAGATATATATGCTTCTTTTTTCAGAAATTTGTAGAATGACTTTAATGAGCAAATTTTTCTGTGTAAACTCCGTGGGGAGTATTGTTTATTTCGTTTTAGGTGTAAAAAGAATCGACGTAAATCGGTTGTGGTTCTCAATTCTATAGATCGTTCATTATTAAAATTATTGAACATTTGAAGGTCATAAGCGTATTCTCGAATTGTCTTCGGTGAATATCCCTTTTCTACTTCGAGCCAGACCAAGTAATCTTGAATTAGCATAGTCTAGCTATTTGACGACATCCATTTTATTCCCCGATAGTACCCAGAGAATATGATTTCGACAGAAAAAATGCTCTATTCATAGATTCTGTTTACCAGATTTGCTTTCCCCAGCTCTTCATCATAATGAATCAATTCTGCCCGATGAAGTTCATGAAGTGAATGGAGAACGATTGCAGCGGAGAAACCAGTAGTTTTTGTCAGCTCCTCACGAGTCATCTCCGATTTATCTCCGTGTAATAAGTAAAGAATCTTAGCATGCGGTTTTCCAGTAAATACTTTTTCTAATAGGGTGATATAAATTCCTAATAATTGTTTAATATCTAATGAGGTTTCCTGTTGCCCAGAAAGTTCTGTAAATAACTCGGAGATCTTTTTAAATTCTGTTTCAAGTGAAATATATTCAAACTCCAACTGTTGTTTCTGGATATTTGCCTGATTCAATTTCTCTTCTCGTTCCCGTAGAGCGTTTTCTTTCTCTTCTAATTCCCTCTGAGAGTTGCTTAATCTGTTTTCCATTGAAACGATTGTATTTTTTACTCGTTCAATTGTGGGAATGATCTCTTCTATCTTTAGGGGGTCATCTTCCATATTTTAATCCACCACTTTAACAGTATAACCGATTTTTTTCTAAAAATCTAATTATTAATTTTATGGTTGAGATAATAGGGTTAAGAAAACTTCGTGATAAGAAGTTTTACTAAATTATTATTTCTTCAATATGGATTAAAAAGGATTAAATATCCTGGTACATTAAAAAAGTGTGGTAATGCATGAATAGGTTCTTCTTCCCAAACTCTACGAGTTGGATTATGGACTAAAATAGATTCTGAATAGTTCCACGAGTGTTTCATCTCATTTGTTAATTCAACAACTGCCCTATTTGACTTATCACTAAGATTATAAAATCTAGCTAGCTTATAAAGCGAAATAAACAAAATCTCAACACTAAAAGTGGTTAATACTTTTTCAACCTCATGTAGAATTAAATCTTTAATTTCATTCAGATTAGCATCCATATCAGGCCATTCTGGGGTAAAAATTTGCCTGTATTCAATGAAATCGCCAATATTTAGGCGAGAGATGTTAAAATTCTTGGGAAAGAAATCATTTGGATCTTTAACTACACCTGATGCTATCTTACGCTCAGAAGGAAAATCATTACCCAGTTCTAAAGACAATTCACTTGTAGCGGGTAGAAAGCTTGTACACGCATCTATATCAGGACCCTGAATTGAAGTCGGGTGGGAATTTTTGTCTGTTAGTAAAGAGTACTGCTGAAAGGGTTCAAAATCCTCTTTTATTGTTTGAGACATAAATCGTAGTTTTGGTAATTCCGTAAAATCAAGATTAGTTCCAATTACGGAGAGATTCAGTTTTTTTGCGACGGGAAAAAAGAACTGAGCGGAATTCAGTGCCGTGGCACCGTCACAAATGAAGATCGTGTCTAAAGAGCACAAAAATTCTTTCTCTACATGAAACTCTTCAGTATATTTACGAGAAATAACGGAATACCGTGGAAAACCTAGAAATTCTCTGTAAAGCTTATGCTTATGTGTCCTAAAGAAAGTATAATCAGGCATACAGAGTAATTTTCTCTTTTCGGAAGAGGAAAAAATGCCTTGATCAATTAAGAGAGTTTCTAACAAAGTATGTCAGTTAATTCTCTGACTTTATTTAAATTCTTTTAGATCAATTTAGAGAGGGAATTGATTTTTACGATGAATCTATCTCCCAGTTAGAGGTAATCTCGACCGTATTTAATCCGATAATACTGAGGGTCTTCTGATTGAACAACTATGACTTAGAATTAAATCGAATTCTTCAAAAGATTAGAGAGAATAACTATAATTCCGTATTAGTACAATTTCCAGAAGGGATGTTAGATAAACCTCTCAGTAAAGTAAAGGAATTTCTTTCTAAAGAAAATATTGAGGTTTTTGTTGTGGGAGATCCAAGTTATGGAGTCTGTGACTTGGCTGTAGACCTCGCGAAGAAACTTAGATGTGATTTACTAATCCATTTTGGTCATTCAGATTTTGGATTTAGTCATCAAATAAGCTTAGCCAAAACGGAGTCAGTGGATATTATTCTAGTTCCTGCTTACTATAATCCTCCACAGGAACCAGATTTGAATTTGATTCTCAATGAAATTAAGAAATACGGTTGGAAAACCATTGGTTTAGCTGCAACTGTTCAACATATGAGAACTTTAGAAAAACTTGAGCAGGACCTGAATGAAAATACGTTTAAATCAATTAGATATGATTCAGGTCAGGTAATTGGGTGTAATGTTACTACACTTCAGAAGGGAAGCAAAGAATGTGATGGATTTGTTAGTCTTCATGCGGGATTTTTCCATACACATGGAATTTTGTTGAATACAAAAAACCCACTAATCCAATACAATCCCTATACTACCGAAATTACAATCTATTCAGAGGAAGATCGAAAAAAAGCAATTCAACAGCGGTTTACAGTACTTTCCAGTGCAAAAAAGGCAATTAAATGGGGCATTCTTGGAAGTCCCAAACTAGGTCAACTTAATCAAAATTTTATATCAAGAGCTCATTTAATATTCACAGAAAATAATATAGATGCCTTAACAGTCATTGCGGAGAATATTAATCCTCATATGGTAGCAAACTTTAGTGAAATTGATGCATGGGTAGTAACTGCATGTCCACGAATTGCGATAGATGATAAAATTAATTATACAAAGCCTATTATCACGTTTAAAGAATTTTTATATCTTTTTGATTATCTAAACTGGGAAGATTTATTGGAACACGGTTTCTTCTAGTTTTTTTCAACTAGGTATCAAAAGATTGATCCTCGGATTGTTTTACTAGATCTATTTTTATATCGTGATGCTACATACTATATGTGTAATCGTTAGAATGAGAATAAACTGAAGCTGGAGATCGGAAGATTTGACGGAAATACCAATAAGTGAGCTTTCTACCCTCAAATCGAAGAAAGACAAAATCATTCATCTGAAGTCAGAATCTCTTCGCGGATCCGATTTACTTATCATTCTTTCTGATGAGGGAGGGTTACCTGTTTATACGAAGTTCGTTCAAGTGAATGAATATGGTGATGTCACGTACAAGGATACTCCATCTACACGAGCTAGTAACGAAAACATTGTATTAGTTTCTGGTTTACTTGAAGCCATTATTCAACTTAAAGACATAATCAGACCAACCCTCACAGAGCTAACTAGTAAACCAAATACCCCGATTTATGTCGACTATGCAAAAGCAGAGAATGGAATAAGCCTACTGTCAATGTCGACGACTCCAGAATTTCAGCAACTACCAGGCCACTTATTGAGTCAGTATGTACCTTTTCAATCTGGTACTAATTTCTCTGTTTCGGATTCTTGGGAAGAAAATTTTGAAGAAGCGATAGAGAGTCCATTAGGTGAGGATGCAGCTATTTACAAGCATATCCTCGGTAAAATCAAATTAGATTTAGCTGATTTTATATCTTTCATTCTGGTTTATGACTCCGAAGGTAATTATCTATTTTCTACAGCAAAGCAGCAGGAATTAAAGGGAGTAACAGACCCATTATTGAATTCAATCTCTCAATACATAAAGAGAGAATATTTATTGCAGAAATATCGGGAAAATCTCACATTAATCGGAGCAAAACGACTCCATGATTCAGTGATTTGGCATTTCAAGTGTTTTGATAAGATTTTTGTGTTTTTTACATATCTTATTCCTGATCTTTATGATTTTGATACCCTAAAAACTGAAATGATCACTTTCATCACAAATAACTTAGAAAAGTTCATTAAAGCGACTAAATTATACTCTTCACCCCCTGGATCCATTTCTAGTAATATTAAGACGACTCGTTTTACATTTTTGTCTTAAACGATAGATATTGTGAAATTCGCAAGCTGAGAAATATTTTTAATGATGTAACGTCTTAATACAGAGTAATACTTCTAGAATGCGAAAAGAAATGAATTAGAATGTCAAGTGAAAGATTAGATGATCCCAAAGTAGAATTTGCTAAGTCAGGACGCTCAACATGTCGTGGTTGCCATGAAAAAATCCCTAAGGATATACCTCGGATTGGAATTCCGTCCCCATTTACAACACCCAAAGGAGAGGTGATCACCTCTTATCGATATTATCACGTAAAATGTACCCCACGTAATGAAGTTCCAAGTGTAGTTAATTATTTAACCACCAATACTCTTGATTCTTCAGATTTACAACAAGATACTTTAGCCATCCTGAATGAAATGTTGAAAGGAAAGTCATCAGAGGGGTCTTCGTCTGAACAACCCATTCAGAATCCCTTTCTGGAGTATGCAAAAAGTTCGCGTGGTAAATGCCAAGAATGCGAGGAAAAAATTGAGAAGGGAACAATTCGTGCTGCTCAACCTACAATAATTGAATTAGATGATGGTAGGAAATTTGTGTCACAAAAATATGCACATATCGATTGTTTCCTTAACAAAGCTAGAGATCCCAAAGATATGCTAGAAAAACTCTTTAAAATATCCCTCGAAAAGAAGACGATTTCTGAAGATGAGGAAGATCAAATACGTGTGAATTTTAGTGATCTAGATCAAAAATCTACTGGAGTAGATGATATCATTGCCACTATTGGAAATGAACCAGTTGAGATAACGCAATTACGTGACCTATCAAAAGAACAAGGTGTAGATTATAAAATAGTCCAAAAAGCTATTGATAGAGGTTTAATGAGAGGGGAGTATTTTATGCCTACACCTGATACGGTGCAAAAATTGGATTAATGAGTGGATGTAAATTCTTATCAGTCTATAAAACTGACATTCGG
>JAEOTC010000198.1 GCA_016840035.1 Candidatus Hodarchaeota archaeon
AAGAACCATTATCAATTACAATTGGTCGCTTAAGTTGTTGTCCCCTCATTTATTGCAATAACTCCGTTCTCAATCAATTTATGATATTTCACTCTGAAACCTTGATGCTTAATACTTTATGCAGTATATGAAAGAGAAAGCTTCGTGAACAATTACTTTTTGAATGAATATAAATTCTAGAAAATTGAATTTAATACAAGAGGAGAATAGAAATGAAACACTCAGAGGATTACTTAACCGCTACTGATGGAACTAAACTGTATTATCAGTCTTGGAAACCTGATACAGCGCCTAAAGCAATTATTCAACTAGTGCATGGGTTAGCTGAGTATGCTGGACGTTATGTGAATGTCATAAATGCTCTTATTCCAGCAGGTTTTGGCATTTATGGACAGGATCACAGAGGACATGGAAAATCTGAAGGTGTGCGCGGTTATGTCAACAAATTTTCCGAGTATATAGAAGATGAACACAATTTTACCCAGTTTATTAAAGAACAAGAACCAGATACTCCAATATTTCTATTGGGTCACTCACTCGGATCAGTAATTTCGATATTTTATACGTCGCAGCATTCTGATTATTTTGCAGGATTAATTCTATCTGGTGCTGGTTTTCCAGCCACTAGTAAGTTGAATCCTCTACTTTTAAAGATGGTAGGTGTACTGTCAAAGGTTTGGCCAAAAGGAAAGACCAAACTAGATTTAGCAAATGAAGTCAGCCGAGATCCTGAGGTGGTTGAAGCCTATATCAATGATCCACAGGTTTTCAAGAAAGTAACTTATCGATTTGGCGCAGAATTGATAAACGCCTCAAAAGGCACCCAAGAAGCTCTTTCGACAATTAGTATTCCGATTTTAGGTCAATGTGGAGAATCTGACACGCTGATGTTGAACCCGTCTGAGTTATTTTCTTCTGTTACTTCATCTGATAAAGAGCTAAAGATATATGATGGATTATTCCATGAAGTGTATAATGAACTTGAAGCTGATCGTACTATAGTATTAAATGATCTAATAGATTGGCTTATAGCTCATCTTTAGTCTTAATCCAACTGATTACAGATAAGATTAAATTCTTCTTCGATAACTCACCATTGGTGAATGAAGCAAATATATCGTCGTCACCAAAAATTTTTTGAACAATTTCATCTACTGAATCACCCTGAGTGATAAGTTCTTGAACTTCTTGACGAAGAATCCAAATTTCTTCTAATTTCTCTTTTATTAAATCCTTTCCAAAAGGCTTACCCCCTGGAAGAAAAATTATAAGATTTCTCATTCTTTCCGTGAATTGGTCAAGATCTTGGATCGATTGATAAATTAGAGAGATATCCTCTTGAATGTTTGAAGTTTTACCAAAAATCCGTTTATATTTTGTTTGGATCCCATCCGAAACGAAAAGCCATTCTTGTTGTTTTTCAATTAAAGCGACTTGGTCAGGAGCATGTCCAGGAATTGGAATGACATGAAAAGTGTACTTTCCAGACATAGATGAAATTGGATTAGGAAAGAGTTCTACATCAACTGGAAGAACTCCACCTTCTCCCCATGCAACTTGTCGATATTCAGGATAGTTATATCCAGTTTTCAAAATTGGAATCGCTCTTTCACTCGCATAAATTGGAACTTTGAATTCAGTCTGCAACATGTGAGCGCCTCCTGCATGATCCTCATGAGCATGGGTCAAAATACATGCTTGTATCTTCTGTTTTCCCAACGAGTTGATAAAGTTACGAAAATCTTCTACTCCTCCAGGTGCTCCTGTATCGATAAGTAACCCATCTATCAAATAACACGAAGTCCAATGGGGATTAATTATCAATTCATGCTCGGAGGCCCAACACCATTCAAATATCTCTTGATTACAATGAGAAACGGTTTTAGTTACCAATATTGGTCCACTTCTCTCATAATTTCTCCCGCGGTGAGAACTCGTGCGAATCCTGCTCTTAACACTTTTAACTCTGCCTCATGCATTGTTGGATCATTAGTTGAAGTCACGTCGCTTCCCAATACGACTTTAAAACCTCTTTCATACCCTTGTCGTGCAGTCATTCCACAACAATAATTAGTTAAAGTTCCACAAATGATGATTGTATCTTTTCCCAGATTTCGTAGAATGGATTCCAAAGGCGTGTCGTAGAAAGCTCCATATGAAGGTTTATATATCACAATCTCTTGAGGAAGGGGAGAAAGCTCTTCGACAATCTGACCATCTCTGAAGATAGCAGGGTCTTTAATTTCTAATTCAGGATACCGATTAGGCATTAAATCTCCAGTAATAGGACGATCTAATCGAAAATGAGTATATGCTGAAGCGGTGAAAATAATTGGAATATCTTTTTCTCTACAGAAAGTTAATAGTATTTTCATTCTCGAAACTTGTTGAGTGGCTTCTGGAACCCAAAAAGGTGTCCAATGAGGTTTAACAAACTCGTCTTGCATATCAATGACAAGAAGTGCACTTCTTTTTCCTACAATTTCAAAGCCTGCATCTCCCCTCTCATACGCCTCTTGAGCTAATGCGATAATTTGTGCTTCTGTAAATTCCTCAAGCTTCATTAATTCATACCTCGTTGTTTTATGATAATCGAAGCAGAATTAATTATATTATTATTAAAAATTGCCGATGTAGGTGTATTAAATGGTAAAAACAATTCCTTATTTACTAGTTAAAAATGGTAGAGAAGCAATTATGCTTTACGAGGATATGTTCGATGCAAAATTGGTTGAACACCAACCTTTCTCAAAAGAGATTGGAGCCCAATTTGGATTCCCTGACGACTTCGATTATGAAAGCTCTACAATGCATGCGCAACTGGATATCGAAGGAGCAAGCTTTTATTTATCAGACAACCCAGATTCAAAGTTCGACTCTTCTGGTAATGTGGAATTAGTGCTTGACTTAGATTCTAAGGCGCAAATTGAAAGAATCTTCAACAAGGCAAAAGAGAATGGATCGAAAATTAAAATGGAGTTGGAAAAAACTTTTTGGGATGCATTCTAAGCACGTTTTGAAGACCCTCTAGGAATTGCTTGGCTTTAGCTGTTGAATGACCTAGTCTTGAGCTTGGACAGTTGTTAGTGTCAATGGGTTTTTAAACTAATTCATTACAAGACTTAGTATTTTCCACACCGTATTTTTTAGATTCCGGTAAGTTTACTGCAATACTGAAGAGACATTATGTTAGATGGCTCTTATAGCTTATTTCTGATACATTATTTGGAGGAGAGAGAAAATAATGGAAAAATATCTCGTTTGTATTCACAGATGAATCTATTCAGGAATACTTTTTAGTCGAATAATTTATCTAGATAAAACATTCGAGCATTGGGAAATTCTCCATAAATAGACGTAGAAGATAGGTGAGTCATCCACATGAAGATTTATGACACTAAAATTAGTATGTTTTGGATTAAAAGAATAATTTTTGCATCTATTATGAGTACAATTGTATTAACTAATGTTTTAGCTGCTGCTGCAATACAATCAGAGACCTCAAAGGCCTTGGAGGCAAGTCGAGAGCCTATAATTTGGAAATATGAGTTTAATGAACGGATAGCTGTACTTTATGATCCTAATGACCCATTAATATTAAATACAGGTTACAATGTCTATGAAGCCTTAAAAATGGTTTATACTTCAATAGATTTAATACCAGTGCGCTCGGTTGATGATTTTGAGACAGTTTATTCTTCTGATTATATTATCTATAATTATGTGTTTAATTCAAATCTTCATGGTGTGAAAGTTGGAGACGACGTATTAGAGTGGGAGGAATTCGCTAAGATCTTGAAGAGTCAAAAAAAGGCAGATCATGTGTTGGGGATGGGTAACGCACATTCTCTCATGCGATACATCGGTTCTGATAACCAAACGATCCACATTGATGGGAGAGAAGTCGTCGATGCTCAATTAGTGCTATTTTTCTGTGTATGGACGGTAGGAGAGATTCTCACAGGATACTCTTCTAAGTTTCAGGATGTAAGTCTTGACATTCAAAAACTCGGATTAATGTACTTTACTGAAAATATTAATCCCTTAATTGAACGACAATTCCAACCTATCGACCCCATGGGAGAAGAAAATCTTACAGCTAAGAAGCTCCGATATGAAGCAATGAAGGAACCCGCCAGAATTGAACCAAAATATGATATAAGAGAACTCCCGCGTGAGTTACAACCTGCTCTTTACATTGGCAAAGATGCCATCAATGCGGATGATGTGCCACTTGGAGACATACCGCTGAAAAGTGGTCTTCGAGGGCCAGTGGGAGGCGTGGTAGACTTGTTACTCGAAGTCTTAGTAGGGGATATTGGAGGAGGAATGTTTTTGAAAGGAGATTCCGTGCAAAATATCAAAACTGCTTTAGAATCGATAAAAGCAGTGCTTGGATTCATCGGGAATGGAGAATTCAGTGGAGAATCTGCCCTTAAAGGATTATTAGATATCGTAATGAACATCATCCCCTTTGATGAAAAATTCAAAGCATTCTTTGACCTTTTTGTGGCAGCCTTTGCTGCTTTGAGGGGTGACGAATCAGCCATTCTTGATATTATTAAATCAGCCTTAATACTTCTCATTCCAGATCAAGCCGCATTCATTAGAGATCTGATATTAGATTTTATAGATATCAATGAAGAACTGGTAAATCAATGTAAAAAGCATGATAACTTTATCGACGCGCTATTGGCTACTTTTCGTAATAAATTTTTAGATGGAGTATTAGAAAAATTAATAGCTGAATTTGGAGGACTCAGTGGGGCTGATTATGACAAAACCCTTGGCTTTGCATCAAAATTAATGCGAATGGTCATTGAATTTATGGTTCACAAAGATTTGAAAACCTTTTCTGAAGAGTTAATGCCGCAAATATTGATGCATTCTTTACAGCTTATCTCTAATGAGAATGATGTCCTAGTTAACAAATTAATTTCTTTGGTTGAAGTTTTATTCAGCGGCGCACTACTGATAGACACAACCCTTGAAGAAGCTTTTACTAATTTTATCAGATATTATGAAC